>JAVBRE010000046.1:0-16801 GCA_031548325.1 Desulfovibrionaceae bacterium | reverse complement strand
CGCTCTTTTGCTGCGCATCGACAATGAACAGGCGGGCAGCGCATACCGTGACGCCCTGAGCCGCGGCTATGAGCTCGAAGCGTCCATCGCCCGCTCCAGAGCCCGCATCAGCGGCGGCGAGCCTGAATACCCCGAAGATCTGGTCAAAAACGCGCCGGACGTCATAGTCCGCCACAACCAGCTGCTGGAAGGCAAACGCCGCCAGGACGCCGGGGAACGCAGAACCCTTGAGGCCCAGATCGAACACAGAAAGCTGGAAGAGCAGGAACAGTTCGCCAAGAAACGCAGTCTGGAAGAAGCTCTGGGCCTGGCCCGCAGACGGCGGGATGTGGCCAAAAGGCTTGTGGCCTCGCGCTCGTATTCTGAAATGGAATACCTGGGCCTGGCCCAGCAGGTCAGCGCTCTGGAAGGGGAACTCGAAACCCTGGCCGCCACCATTCCCAAAACCGGGGCCGCCGTGCGCGAGGCCGAAGAACGCCTGGTCTGGAGCAAGTCCCAGGCCGATGCCGCCAGCCTTGAGGACATCACCCGCGCCAATGCGGAACTGGCCGCCCTGCGTGAAATTCTGGTGGCCGGGGCCGACAGGGTCACCCGCACGGAAGCGCGCTCTCCCGTGCGCGGGCTGGTTAAAAGCATCAAGATAACCACGGCCGGCGGGGTGATCATGCCGGGCGAGATCATCATGGACATCGTGCCCGTCGACGACACGCTTATTGTCGAAGCGCGGGTCAGCCCGCAGGACATCGCCTTTCTTTTTGTGGACCAGAAAGCCAAGATCCGGCTTACGGCCTATGATTTTGCCGTTTACGGCACTTTGGACGCGCGGGTGGAACAGATCGGCGCCGACACCATCGAAGGTAAACACGGCGAGGTCTTTTACCTGGTCAAGCTGCGCACTTCCACGGCCACCTTGAGCCATAACGGTAAGGAACTGCCCCTGCTGCCCGGCATGATGGCCACGGTCGACATCATCACCGGCAAAAAAACAGTGCTGGATTATATATTGAAACCCATCATCAGGGCGCAGCAGACGGCGTTGCGTGAACGCTGAAAGGTGCAAAGGGGCTCCGCCCCTTTGAAACCCCGCAAGGGGGCTTGCCCCCTTGACCCTGCCCAGGCCGCGCTCAAAAGCGCGCGGCAGAAGGTAGCGACCAACCGGCCTCCCGGGTGATACTGGGGTTCGCAACGGGGGCGCCCCCATTGCCGGAGGGGGCCGGGGAGGCCGAGCCTCCCCGAAAAGACGGCGGCGGACCGCTATCGCGGCGGAGGCAGTGTGAATTATTTGTTTCTGGATGCGGTTTTTCCTGGTCCCATGCGCTATCTGGCGGCTGCTCTCGGTTCGCGGCCGGGCAACCGGGTTTTTTTTCTGGCGGAAGAGCAGGCAGGCGCGGCCCTGCCCGGCGTGAACGCGGGTCTGGTTCCGGTTCCCCTGCCCAGGGGCACGGCCAATGCGCCGGAATACGCCCTGCTGGCCATGCTCCGCCGGGCCGAGGCCTTTGCCAACGCCATGCTGCAACTGCGGCGCAAGGGTTTTGCGCCGGACCGCATCGTCGAGCGGGCGGGTTCCGGGGCCGGGCTTTTCAGCGCGGACGTTTTTCCCCGCGCGGCCGGCATGGGCTATTTTCCCGCGCTGCCGAGCCGGAGCCATCCGCACGTTCTGAACGAGGAAGAGCGCAACCTGCCCGACCTGGCGACACGCAGGCTGCGGGGCCTGTACCTGCTGGACAGTCTGGCCGTCTGCAAAATAGCCGTCTGCGCAACAGTGGACCTGCGCGAAAGCTATCCTCCCGGTCTGCGGCACCTGCTGCGCGTGCTGCCCGACCCCGTGGACACGGACTTTTTTTCTCCGGCGGCCGAAGGCGCGCCCCCGGCCCTGGCGCTGCCGAAAGAATTTATCGGCAAACGCATTATCAGCTATGCGCCCGGCTTTTTTGAGCCCGCCCGGGGTTTTTTGCAGTTCTGGCGGGCGTTGCCCGGCCTGTTTGAAAAAGACGGCGACTGCCGGGTGCTGATCATGGGCGAGGACAGCGTCTCGCTTGACGCGCCCCGGCCGGACGGTCTGACCTGGCTTGAAGCCATGCGGGCGGAAGCGGAAGTGGACGAAAGCCGGGTCCGGCTGCTGCCGCCCGTGCCGCAGGCCCAGCGCGACAGGGCTCTCTTGGCCCTGCTGCGGGGCTCTGACCTGCATGTGGACCTGAGCGGACCTGACATGGCAGCGCCGTCAACGTATCAGGCCATGAGCTGCGGCTGCCCTGTGCTGGCGCGCGAGGTGCCGGCGGTGAAAGAACTGCTGCGGGACGGGGAAAGCGGATTTATCGCGCCGCCGGACGATCCCTCGGCCCTGACGGAACGCATGCTGTCCGCCCTCGGCGACCCGGACCGGCTGCAGGCTGTGCGGGCGGCTGCCCGCCGCACCGCGCAAGAGCGGCTGGGCCTGGCCGCGCTGTTGCCGCTGCATTTGCGGCTGCTGCACCTGGCCGGAGCTCCGGCCGACGCCGCCAGGGCGGTCAGAAGTCCTTCGGGGGCTCCGGCCGCTCCGGCTCCCGCGGCTCCTGCGGTTCCGCCTTCGGCAGAGCCTTGAGCGGGGTCGTTTCCACCACGGGGCCGTCTTCGTCCTTGCCGGCGATGCGGCCTATCCGATAGCCCTCGGCGCTGCCGGGCGGCAACAGCACGCTGTGCCTGGGGTCCACCAGAATGACGCCCGTTTTTTGCAGCACTTCGCGGCGAAAGGCGTATTCGGCGGCCAGGCGGTTGTTTTTGTGCCGGAAATAGGCGGCAAAACCCGCGACGGCCACGGCCAGCACGGTGAACGCGCCGATGAAATAGGGCAGGTAGGGGACCAGGGCCAGAGCGATGCCGCTGACCAGAGAAAAGGCGCTGTCCACGGTGATCAGGGTCGCCCCCAGCAGCAGCAGGGCCAGGCAGATAACAAAGAGCGGCGCGTCCCTGACCACATGGTACAGGCGCAGGGCTTTCGCCGGCAGGCGGCTGGCCCAGGCTTCGTCGCGCCGGTTTTCTTCAGAACCGCCACCCTCGCCGGGGGGCGCCATCATGCGGGCAAGGCCGATCAGCACGGCCGGCGCCGCCAGCATGGCCGCCAGCCAGCCCATCCAGGGAAAGGCGAGGCGCACCGCTTCGCCGCCGGGCCGCGGGGGCGTGACGATGATGCCGTAGCACACGGCCGCCACTGTGATGAAAAAATCCACGACAAAAGCCAGCACCAGAATGCTGACCCAAAAGTCGGCCTGGCGCACGGGCCGCGCGTTTTGTCCCGGCGTCTGTCGTTCCGTTCCGGACGCAGGCGGTTCTTTTTCGCTTTGTTTGTTCATGGTTTCACATAACGCATTTCACTTCGGGGCGATACAATTCGAGAGTCACTAGAGCATTTTAACTTTGAAATTATACAATTGAAATTTCGTAACGGCACAGAATTAAGCATATAACAACGCTAAATTACAAAGACAGACGGCACGCTTCGCGGGCATTCGCTTCGCGTCTGCCGGGCAATTTCAAAGTGAAATTGCTCAAAAACCGGAAAGAAGCAGCATGAACAAGGGTATGGTCGCGATGGAAATCAGAGTGCTGATGCTGATGGCCACCGTGGCGAATTGCAGATCGGCCTTGTAGTGTCCGGCGATGATGACCACGTTCATCATCACGGGCAGCGAGGCCTGGATGATGTATACGTTGCGCATCAACACGGGAATGTCGATGAAAGCCGCCAACAGCACGATGGAGAGCGGGCCGAGAATGAAGCGGCCGATCAGCACGCAGACAATGTCCTTTTCCAGCCGGCAGTCTTTCAGGCTGATGTCGCTGACCAGGATGCCGATGTAGATGAGGGCCACGGCGATGGTCATATTGCCGACATATTGAAAGGCCTTGTCCAGAAAGACGGGCAGGCGCAGATCCAGCATCACCAGAGCGATGCCGCAGGCAAAGCCGATGAGCGGCGGCGAGCAGATTCTTTTCAGGGTGTCCGGGCTGAACAGCCTGGGGGACTGCCCGGCTCCGTCGCGCGCGATGGAATAGTTGGCCACGGTCCAAAAGAACACGGTGTTGGCGAAAAAATAGAGCAGAACATAGGGCAGGGCCGCTTCGCCGAAAAGCGCGATGTTGATGGGCAGGCCGATGTTCATGGTGTTGGAAGTGGCTATGGCCGCGCAAAAGGTGCCCTTTCTGCCTTCGCGCACCCGCAGAAGCCAACTGAGCGCCACGGCGACGCAGAAAAGAAGCAGCATGGACGCCAGCGGCAACAGCGCCCCGTAAACAAGCTGAATGAGCTGGTCGTGGCTGAAGGTGGCGGTGACCGTGCGCAGCAGGTAGGGGGGCAGCACAACGGTGGTCAAAAACCGGGGCAGAACGGCAGTGGTTTCGGGAGAGACGAGTTTTTTGCGCGCCAGCAGATAGCCCGCCATGCTGACGAGAAAAACCGTCAGCACCCCGGAACATGCGTTGAAAAAGCTCATGCCGTCTCCCGCCGCTTATAGAAAAGCCGTGATAAGCGCCATGTACAGGGGAATGGTGGCCAGCGAGAGCACAGTGGACAAACTGGTGACAATGGTGCCGTATTGCACGTCTGCTTTGTAATAGCCGGAAAGAATGGCGACGTTCATCATCACCGGCAGCGACGACTGGACGATGAACACGTTGCGCATGATGTCCGGAACGGCGATCAGCAGAGACAGGCCGAGCACGGCCAGGGGGCTGACCAGAAACCTGCCCAGAAAAACGAGAACGACGTCCCGGTCGAATTTGCATTGGGCGCGGGTGATGTCGTTCAGCATGATCCCGATGTACATGATGGACAGGGCGATAGCCATATCGCCGATATACTTGAAGGATTTATCGATGAAGGCGGGCAGGTGCACGTCCGCCAGCACCAGGGCGATGCCGCAGACGAAACCTATAAGCGGCGGCGAACAGATCTTTTTCAGCGTATCAAGGCTGAACAACCGGACGGACGCGCTTTCGCCGTCGTGGGCGATGGAATAGTTGCCCGCGGTCCAGAAGAATACGGCGTTGGCGAAAAAGTAGAGCAGCACATAGGGCAGCGACGATTCGCCGAAAAGCGCGATGTTGATGGGCAGCCCGATGTTCAGGGTGCTTGAGGTGGCGAACCCCGCGCGAAAAATGCCCCGCCTGCCTTTCGCCACATTGAATGCGCGGGTCAGAAAGACAGCCAGGCCGAAGCAGAGAAAAATGGAGAGAAAGGGGATGGCCACCCCGGACAGCATGTGGATAAGCTGGTCGTGCTCAAAGGTGGAGGTGGTCGTGCGCAGAAGATAGGGCGGCAGCACGATGGCGGTCACGAACTTGGGCAGGGCGGTGGCCGTGGACGGCGCTATCCAGCCCCGCCTAGCCAGCAGGTAGCCCAGAAAGCCGATGCAGAAAATAGTCAGTACGCCCGAGCAGGCATTCCAGAAAGCCATTTGTTTTCCCTTTGCCGAATCCGCTTACGTTTTGCTTACAAGGCGCACTGTCAGCGCAAGCATCTTTTCATATTCCAGCGGTTTGGGCAAATGGGCGTTCATGCCGCAGGCAATGGCCCTGTCCACATCCTCTTTGAAGGCGTTGGCGGTCATGGCGACAATGGGCACCGATGCGGCATCGGGACGGTCCAGGTTTCTGATGGCCTGCGACGCCTGGTACCCGTCCAGCCGGGGCATCTGCACGTCCATGAAAATCAGGTCGTAATGCCCGACAGGCGAAGCGCTGAACATGTCCAGGGCTATCTGGCCGTCCCCGGCCTCGTCAATGGTCAGGCCGGTGCCGCCCAGAAGGTCGATGACGATGATCCGGTTGATTTCCACGTCATCCACCAGCAGCACCCGCTTGCCCTTGAGCACGGAAATGTCGGCGGCCGTTTCCTGTTCGGAGCTGTGCTCCGCTTCAAGCAGCCAGATGGCGAAACTGAAGAGACTGCCCTGGCCTTCCTTGCTGTTGACGGTGATATCTCCGCCCAGCAGATGCACGATGCTCCGGCTGATGGACAGGCCAAGTCCCGTGCCGCCGTACTGTCTGGCGACCTGCCTGCCGCCCTGCTCAAAAGGCACAAAGAGGTTGGGCATCATATGTTCCGGTATGCCGATGCCGGAGTCCTTGACGGAAAATTCGACCAGGGTTTTGCCGTCGCGGCGGTCTTTGCGCGTGACGGCAAATTCGATCCGCCCGCATTCGGGGGTGAACTTCACCGCGTTGCCCAGCAGATTGATGAGCACCTGGCGCAGGCGCAGAGGGTCGCTGATGAAGCTGTCGGGATCGAGGGCGTCCAGCGCGACTTCAAAGGCGATGTTCTTTTCCAGGCAACGGGGCCTGATGATGGAAGCCACGGTTCCCGCCAGCTTGGACAGGTCGAAAGATTCTTCGGCCAGTTCGATTTTTCCGGCCTCGATTTTGGAAATGTCCAGAATGTCGTTCAGAAGGCCCAGCAGATGCTTTGACGATATTTCCAACTGCCGGATATGGGACTGGATTTCCGCCGGGTCCGCCCCGGGCTCGCCCAACTTGCGTTTGGTGATATTGGTCATGCCGATGATGGCGTTCATGGGGGTTCTGATTTCGTGGCTCATGCGGGCCAGAAATTCGCTTTTGGATTCGTTGGCCCTGTTGGCGGCGTCCACGGCGTTTTTCAACTCGATCTGGGCCTCGCGCAGTTCGCTTTCAACGCTGACCCGGCGGGACACGTCGCGCGAAACGCCGAGCAGGCCCACCAGTTCGCCCGTTGCACTGTAGATGGGCGTACGCACGGAATCCATAATTTCCTGGTGCCCGTCGGCAAAGGTGATCCGTTCTTCGGTATACAGAGGCAGGGCGTTTTCGACGGCGGTGGCGTCGTTGCCGTCGAATTCTTTCGCCACTTCCGGGGGCAGCACTTCCCGGGCGGTACGCCCGGCCAGGTCTTCCGGATTTTTTCCCGCCACGGCGGCGAAACGCGGGTTGACGGCCAGGTATTTGCCCTGCCGGTCCTTGTACCAGATGGGGTCCGGGAAGGAGGAGAAAATGGTGTTGAGCAGGGCGCGCTGTTGCTCGATACGCTTCTGCTCGTTGATGATTTCCGTGACGTCGGTGGTGGCGACGATATAGCCGATAAATTCGCCGGCCTTGTTGGTCAGGTAGTTTGCCCGGCCTTGCAGGTAGCGGCCGTCAAAGTACCGCACCTCGGGGTCGTGCCCTTCGTGCAGGGCCGTGATGGGGCAATATTTAGAGCCGCTGGGGTAAAGGCTGTTTTCGGCGTAGGGCTTGCCCAGCACTTCCGGCAAGGTCTTGTGCATATAAGCCAGCCCCTCGTCGTTCACGTACAGCACGTTCTGTTTGCTGTCGACGATGGACAGGGGCCCCTTGACCGTGGCCACAAGGCTGTCGGCCATTTCGTCAAAAGAATCCGCCAGGGTGCCGAGCTCGTCCTTGATGGGGGCGTTGAAGCGGAAATGGCGCTCGCCGGAACGAAAGCGCGAGATGCCGCTGATCAGGGTGGTGATGCTGCGGGTGAAGACCGAGGCCATCCAGATGGCGATGAAAATGACCAGCACGGCCATGATGCCGGTGGACACGCTGAGCCTTGTCGCCGTCTGGAGCAGGTTTTCGTTGATGGACTGACGGGTTTCAAGGGCGCTCTGTGAAAGTTCCCGGTCGCTGTCGGCGATGAGCTTGTCGATGACTTCTTTGGTTTCCG
This sequence comes from Desulfovibrionaceae bacterium, assembly GCA_031548325.1. Taxonomy (GTDB): domain Bacteria; phylum Desulfobacterota; class Desulfovibrionia; order Desulfovibrionales; family Desulfovibrionaceae; genus FLUQ01. Next base: position 9,126 of record JAVBRE010000046.1, on the reverse strand, counting down.
TGGCCGGGCGGTGGAAATCGTCGAGCCCCGCGCCGATGGCCACAAAGCCGAAACCTCGCGGGGATGCCGCATACTGCCCGGTGTAGTAGGGAATGGCGGCGGCCGTGGTCAACTTTTTCAGGCCGCTCCAAAGGATGACAAAGGATCCGGAACCGCCGTGCTGGGTCAGGTCGAACCAGCCCGTGCACTGGGGCGCGAAATTCAGATAGCGGCAGTCAAGGCCGATCAGGCCCGCCTTGGTCAGAGCAGGCGCGGGTTTTCTTTTGACCGACTGGGCCACGAAGGCGGGCTCGTTCTGACTGAAATCCGCATAGTTCTTGCCGCTTTTCTGCCAGGCGTCGTAAATACGGTCTTCCAGCCAGGGCACCTGGGGGTCGCCGGTTTCGGGGTTAAAGCCGGTGATGGAATGGTGGCGCGGATGCACGATGCTGCGGCCCTTGTGGTCCCAGATAAAGGCGTAGTTGCCGTCAAAGGCGTCCGATATTTCGGTGTACCGTTCTTGGGTGGGCATCAGGTGGTCGGTGAATTCCATGATGTGGTCATGGTCCAGCGCCAGGGTCACATAGCCGACGACCTGCCCTTTTTCCTCCACCGGGGTCGCCCAGCGCACGATGCCCTGAAAGCGCTTGCCCACGGGGTTTTCCCGGCCCGCGTAGGCGGCTTTTTCCGGTTCGAAAGCAATGCCCAGCGATGCGGCCTTTTCCGGAGTATAGCGACCGATGACTCTGGAAGGAACGTAAACGCCGATGACGTCCGACACGTAAATTTCGCCCGGCCGCAATTTTTTCAGATCGTTGAAGTACGTTTCCGCCTTGGCGTAGGTGTTTTTGCGGTCCGCGACGTTCTTCAGGGCGGAATCCATGCGGGCTGAGGTGGTGACCTTGACCAGTTCTTGTCCCTGCGGATCCACAAAGGTCATTTCCAGGTACAGAGGGCGCTTTTCATAGGTGAAGGGGTCAGGAGCCCGGTAGTTGAAACTGAGATCGTTCTCTTTGTTGGAAGATTCGGCGGAATCAGTCGCCGGACGACCAGCCGCCGGCCGCCAGGACTTGCCGTCGCGGGCCAGTTCCCACAGGCCCTGTTTGATGAGTCTGCCGTTTTTGGAAGCGGCGAAGTGGCGATAGGCCTCGATCGAGGGTTTCAGGTTGGCGGCGAAGCGAACGTCGTCGTCGCGGTCGTAAAGAAAGTTCGCCACATGGCGCGCGGTGTCGGTGGTCATGCGCTCGATGTCGTCGGTGGCCCGGTCGTCCAGGGCTTTCACGGCGTCGGTGACGGCGATGTCGCCTGTCTTGGAAAGCGCCTGGTTGGCCTTCTGGGTCAGGATTTCGGTGCGCTGTCCCAGTTCCTCGCCCAGCAGCCAGGACTGGCGCCAGGCCACCAGAGCAAGAAGGATGAGCGGCACAACCTTGATAACCACGAAAAGCGCTATGAGCTTTGCGCGCATGCCCAGGCCCAGCCGGGTGAACAGGCTTTCTAGCAGCAGGCGCGTCGAACTGGCCGTGTTCTTCATGCGTATCCTTAGTCAGAAAATGCGAAACCCGTACCGACGAAAAAGTTTGGCACCGGATGTAGGCTCCGGCATTCCGCATTTTTCCTCAGCTGATATAGTATCGTAAACACATATAAGAAATCCGCAAAAAAGCAAAGAGATAGTGTACTGCCTGACTCGGATCTTTTTTTTATGCCGCCGCGACCAGCAGGCCGGCAAGCAAAATGGACACAATGGCCAACGGAGACAAAATTTTGCGGCTTATATCACCCAGACGCCCCAAGAGGGAAGGCCGCCTGTCCGGTTTCGTCCGAATGAGAACCGGATGCCTCGCCGCGGCGGATAAAAGGGCGCCGGCGGAGCGGGGCGGACACAGCGCCCTTACGCGTGAAGAGGCGTTCTTTCGCTTTACAGCCGGCGTTTTTATGCTATTGTGCATACAATTGCAGGAATCGTATTCTGTGTTTGAGAGTAGGGTAGCCGAGATATCCTGACTCTGTCTGTGACCGCCAGGAGGCGCATATGCATACAAAAGCAAAAAAAGGGGCCGCGGTTATTCTGGCAGCCCTTTTCGTGTATTTCTTGCCGACCGTTATGGGCGCGGCACCGGCTCCGCAAGGCGGCTTTTCCGGCATAGGCGTGCCCGCCGGACTGAGCCCCGAAGCCTGGCTGTATTTCGCCATCTTCACCGGTGTGGTGATGGGACTTATTCTTGAGCCCGTGCCGTCGGCTCTGGTCAGCTTCATCGGTGTGGTCCTGGCCGTCTCTCTGCGCGTGGGCGCCGTGCCCGGCCACGGCGGCGGCATCAGCTTGGAAGAAGCGGTGACCTGGGGCCTTTCCGGGTTTTCCGACAGTACGGTATGGCTGATCTTCGTGGCCTTCATGTTCGCCCTGGGCTACGAAAAAACCGGCCTGGGCAAACGCATCGCCCTTATTCTCGTCAAATACCTGGGCAGAAGCACGCTTGGGCTCGGCTATGCAGTGGCCTTGGCCGATTGCGTGCTGGCGCCCTTTATGCCGTCCAACACCGCCCGCAGCGGGGGCACCATTTTTCCCGTGGTCCGCAATATACCGGTGATGTTCGGCTCTCTGCCGGACAAAGAGCCGCGCAAACTGGGGGCCTATCTCACCTGGGTGGCCCTGGCCTCCACCTGCGTCACCAGTTCCTTGTTCTATACCGGCCTCGCCCCCAATATTCTGGCCGGGAGCATTCTTAACAGCAACGGCGTCACCTTCAGCTGGACCACCTGGTTTCTGGTTATGGCCCCGGTGGGCATTCCCCTGCTGCTCTTGACCCCGCTGATCACTTACCTGATATATCCGCCCACCCTGAAGCGCTCGCCCGACGCGCCCGCCTGGGCGGCCAAAGAACTGGCTCAAATGGGCGGCATGTCGCGCCGGGAATGGACCATGCTGGTCCTGGCTCTGCTGGCCCTGGCCCTTTGGGTCTGGGGATCGCACGAGGTAAACGGCACCGAGGCCGCCCTGATTGTGCTCATGCTTATGTCTTTGCTGGGCGTGATCACCTGGGATGACATCCTCGGCAACAAGGCCGCCTGGAACGTGCTGATCTGGTTCGGCACCCTGGTGACCCTGGCCGGCGGCTTGAACCACGTGGGTTTTCTGGCCTGGTTCGCCGGAAAGAGCGCAGTCCTGGTGCAGGGGTACAGCCAGACCGCCGTCATGGTGATTCTGCTGACGATATTCTTTGTGTCCCACTACCTGTTCGCCAGCGTCACCGCCCACGTGACCGCCCTTCTGGGGCTTTTTATCACCACCGCGGCGGGCATCGCCGGGGTGGACCTGCATCAGACGGCGTTGCTGCTGGCCATGAGCCTCGGCCTGATGGGCATAATCACGCCGTACGGCGCGGGGCCCAGTCCCATCTGGTACGGTTCGCGCTACGTGTCTCCGGCGGCTTTCTGGGCCTTGGGCGCGGTGTTCGGTCTGCTGTATCTGGCGAGCTTCCTGCTCATTGCCGTACCCTGGATAGGCGTGCTGCGTCCGGCCCTGGGCGGATAGGGCGGACCTGTCCGTATCCGCTTTCAGGTCGGCGGGTGTGGGGTGGGCTGCGCCCGCCGGCGCCACGCTGGAGGGCGCTTTGGATCAGATGACCGGTCCCAGGGTATGGATGTCTATCGAATTGAAATACTTGATGCTTTCGTTTCTGGTCATTTCTCCGTTCAGCACTCGCAGCAACTTGGCAAAGGTTTCTTCGCCGACTTCTTCAATGGTTTTTTGCCCGGTGATGATGAGCCCGGCGTTCAGGTCCATATCGTGCCGCATGCGCTCGTAAGTCTCGGGGTTGCCGCAGATCTTGATGACGGGCATGGAAGGAAAGCCCTGGGGCGCGCCCCGGCCGGTGGAGAACAGCATGGCCTGGGCTCCGGCGGCGGCCATGCCGGTCAGGATTTCCGGCTCACGGCCGGGCGTATCCTTGATCCACAGGCCTTTGCGGTCGCCGATCATTTCCGGGTATTCCAGCACGCCCTGAATGGGTTTGCTGCCCGATTTCATGATCGCGCCCAGAGATTTTTCCTCGATGGAAGAGAGCCCGCCCGCGATATTGCCGGGGGTCGGCTGGCCTTTGCGCATGTCGCAGCCCAGGGATTTCGCCCGCTGTTCCATGCGTTCGACGGCGTCGAGAATGGCTTTGGCCGCGTCCGGATTGACCGCCCGCCGGGCCAGGATGTGTTCCGCGCCGATGAACTCGGTGGTTTCGCCGAAGACCACCGCGGCGCCGCTGTCCACCAGCTTGTCGGCCACGTAGCCGATGACGCAGTTGGAAGCCATGCCCGACGTGGAGTCTGAGGCGCCGCACTTGATGGACATGACGGCCTTGTCGATGCCTGTTCCGCATCGCTGCAGGCCGGAGATGTCCAGGGCCAGGCGCTGGGCCGCGTCAATGCCCGCGGCGATGGCCCGGCTGGAACCGCCCAGTTCCTGAATGCGGATGATTTCCACGGGTTTGCCGGTATCGGCTATGGTTTTGACCAGGCGTTCGTGGTCGGTGCCCTCGCAGCCCAGGCTGACCACCAGAACCGCACCCAGGTTGGGAGAACAACCCAGGCTGATCAGGGTTTCCGTGACCCGGTCCAGGTCCGGCGGCAACTGGCAGCAGCCCTGATGATGAAAAAAGCCGACGCAGCCCTGCACCTGGCCGACTATGGCCTGGGCCACGTCGTTGGCGCAGATGACGCTGGGCATGACGCCCACATGGTTTCTGGAGCCGACTTTGCCGTCCGGCCTGTGATAGCCCATGAATTGCATGCGTATTCTCCGTTGAAAATATTCTCAATGCGGGGTCAAGGGGCATCATGCCCCTTGCGGAGCGCGGGGCAGAGCCCCGCTGGTTTCTACAGATCGCCGCGGCCGCGCATGCTGTCCAGGTTGTGGACATGCACGCAGCCGCCTTTTTTGATGTCCGCCGCGGCCACTCCGATTGCTTCGCCGTACTTGATGATCTGTTCCCCGTTGCGGATATCCCTGACCGCGATCTTGTGTCCGTAGGGGATGTCTTCGCGCACGCCGAGGCGTTCGACGCCGCCTTTCTTGTCGCGCACCTCGACTTCCGTTCCCGCCGTGATGTTGCTGGCGAAAATTGTGGCCACGTTGTCCAGGTCGTTGATCTTCAAAGCCAGTTTCAGGTCCATTGCTGCTCCTTTGCTTTTCGCGCTCAGGATTTGACGGCGAGAACGGCCATGCCGCCCGAAACGACCGCGATGGCCATGCTGTTTCAGGATACGGGAATACTTTCGCGCGCGCTACCTTTGGGCGGTCTTTCTTTTGCCGCCGCGGGCCGGGCTTTCAGCTCCGGCGGAAGCGTTTCCGGGGTGCAATCCGCTTTACAGGAGCCCGTCGAACGCGTAGGGATAACACACAAAAAAGCCTTGCAGGCAACGGAGCGCATTATGCGGCAGTATGAACAAACCCTGGCGGCGTTGCGCGAAGCGCCGGAAACTTGGCTGGTCACGGGCGCGGCCGGATTCATCGGCTCCAATCTGGTGGAAGCGCTGCTGGCCGCCGGGCAGACCGTGGTCGGCCTGGACAATTTTTTTACCGGCTACCGCAAAAACCTGGACATGATCCACGCGGCCGTCGGCGATGCGGCCTGGGGCCGTTTTCGCTTCATTGAAGGCGATATCCGCGACCTGTCCACCTGCCGGGACGCCTGCAAGGGCGTGACCCGCGTGCTGCATCAGGCGGCGCTGGGGTCGGTGCCCCGTTCGCTGGAAGACCCGCTGCTTACCAACCAAAGCAACGTGGACGGCTTTCTGCACATGCTGATCGCGGCCCGCGACGAGGGCGTGGCCGGCTTTGTCTATGCCGCGTCCAGTTCCACTTACGGCGACGAGCCGACATTGCCCAAGCGGGAAGACAAGATCGGCAAACCCCTTTCGCCCTATGCCGTGACCAAGTATGTCAACGAACTGTACGCCGACGTTTTCGGCACGGCCTATGGCATGCGATCCATCGGCCTGCGCTATTTCAATATTTTCGGCCAGCGCCAGGACCCGGCCGGGGCTTACGCGGCGGTCATTCCCTGCTGGTACGCCAGTTTGCTGCGAAATGAGCAGATCCACATCAACGGCGACGGCGAGACTTCCCGCGATTTCTGCTTCATCGCCAACTGCGTGGAAGCCAATATTCTCGCCGCCACGGCGAAAAATCCGGAAGCCTGGAACCAGGTCTACAACATCGCCGTGAACATGCGCACTACCCTGAACGAGCTTTTTGCCCTGATCCGCGACGAAGTGGCCCGATTCAACCCGGACGCGGCAAAGGCCCGGGCCCGGCACCGCGATTTTCGGACCGGAGACGTGCGCCACTCGCAGGCGGATATCGGCAAGGCCCGGACCCTGCTGGGTTACGACCCGCAGTACGATGTACGGGCCGGCTTGCGTCTGGCCGGCGAATGGTATGCCGAGAACCTTTAAATGCGTCTTTTTCACAGCAAGGCCGTATGAAAATCGTCATTCTGGGCAACCAGGCCCGGGCCATGAGCAATTTCTGGAGCGTCCTCATCCGCAAGCTGCGCGAAGCGGGGCATGAGGCGCTCTGTCTGGCGCCCCCGCCCGGCCCAGCCGCCGGAGAGGCCGAATGGGACAAGGCCCTGACTGCCGCGGGCGGACGGGTCGTTCATTATCCCCTCAGCCGCAAGGGCCTGAACCCCCTGCGCGAAGCGAATACCTTGTGGAGCCTGCGCGCCGTCTTTCAGCGGGAAAAGCCGGACCTTCTTTTCGCCTTTACCATCAAGGCGGTGATTTATGGGGTGTTGGCCGCGGCTCTGGCCGGAGTTCCCGGCGCATCGCGCCGCCACGTGATGATTACGGGCCTGGGGTACATGTTTGAAGGCGGCACGCCCTTCAAACGCCTGTTGACCCGCGTCGCGGCCTTGCTGTACCGCCTGGCCTTTTCCCGCGCGGGCACGGTCTTTTTTCAGAACCAGGACGATCTGGATATGCTCCGGCGGCTTGCCGTCATTCCGTCCGGCATTCGCGTGCTTATGTGCCCCGGCACCGGGGTGGACCTGACCCGCTTCACGCCCGCCCCCCTGCCCGAAGGTCCATTGACTTTTCTGCTGGTAGGGCGGTTGCTGGAAGCCAAAGGCCTGCGCGAATTTTATGCCGCCGCCAAAAGCCTGAAAGCCAGGTATCCTGATGCGCGTTTCCAGATTTTGGGTCCGGCCGAGCAGGGGCTGGGCGGCGTGCCTCTGGACACGGTAAAAAGCTGGCAGAGGGAAGGAAGCATCGAATACCTGGGCGAAACCCGCGACGTGCGGCCATATCTGCAAAACTGCCATGTGCTGGCCTTGCCCTCGTACCGCGAAGGCGCGCCCACTTCGGTGATGGAAGCCATGGCCACGGCCCGGGCTTCCGTGGTCGCCGATGTGCCTGGCTGCCGCGAAACCGTAAAGGAAGGCGAAAACGGCTTTCTGGTTGCGCCGCGCGATTGCGCCGCCCTGGCCGAAGGCATGGAGCGTTTTCTGCTTGATCCGTCCCTTGCCCGCCGCATGGGCGAAAAAGCCAGAACCATGGCGGAAACGACTTTTGATGCGGAAAAGATCGCCCGCACGATCATGACGGAGATAGGTGCAAGCCCGTCTTTGTAGCTATATTTTTGAGGTATGGCTTTGGAACGCTTCGCGCTCTGAAGTATCGTCCGGTCCTGAACCATTCTCCCCCGGAGAACGTTGTGAGCGAATTCCGCCGTGTTTTTTTCCGCATCATCGATCTGGCCTGCATCCTGCTGGCCCTGGAGATCAGCTCGTTGATGATGCTGCCGCCGGACTGGACCATTCTTGACGACTATACAGGCGCTTCGACCTTCACCCTGGTCATTTTCTTTCTGACTTTCTACATGCTCGACTGTTACAACGTGGGGCATGAAGACCTGCGCGACAGCCTGCTGCGCGTATTTATGGCCGTGGTCATCGGCATTGTGGCCAGCGGCTTTGTTTTTTACTCTTTTGAGCACTGGCGCTTTCCCAAGCTGATTTTTCTGGTGCTCATGCTCATCACCCTGGCCCTGACCATGAGTTGGCGGGTTCTGTATTTTTATTTTGACCTGCGCCGGGGGCGGGCGCAGCGCGTCATTTTTATCGGCGCGGACAAGGTCGGCCGGGCGCGGACTCTGCTCGCGAAATTCATGCCCCGGGTGGAAATAGCGGGCTATCTCGGAGAACCGGGAGAAGATGAAAAAATAGCCGGTCCCTGGCTGGGCGGCTATGCCGACACGCTGGAAGTGGTGAAAAATACCGGGGCCAACCGCGTCTTTTTGCTGGCCGACAGCCTGGACCCGCAACTGGCCCGCGACCTTTTCAACGCGAAATTGCAGGGCCTGTGGGTCGAAGACATGCGCGGCATGTACGAACGTCTGGCGCGCCGGGTGCCCGTGGATCTGATCCACGAAGACTGGCTGCTGATGGAAGACGGTTTCAATCTTAACGTCAGCCTGTTTTTTCGCCGGGCCAAGCGGGCTTTTGACATCGCTTTCGCCCTTTGCCTCGGCTCGGCGGCCCTGCCGGTGCTGCTGCTCACCGCTGTAGCCGTGCGCCTGGAGTCGCGCGGGCCTGTCATCTACCGTCAAAAACGGGTTGGACTGCACGAAAAGGAATTCACGGTCTACAAGGTCCGCTCCATGCGCGTGGACGCGGAAAAGAACGGCGCGGTCTGGGCCGCCAAGAACGACCCCCGCGTGACCCGCGTGGGCGCCTTTATCCGCAAGACGCGCATTGACGAGTTGCCCCAGCTCTGGAACGTGCTGAAAGGCGAGATGTCGGTGGTAGGGCCGCGACCGGAGCGGCCGGAATTCGTGCGAGACCTCGTGAAGGTCATTCCGTTTTATGAGCGCCGCCACCTGACGCCGCCGGGGCTGACGGGGTGGGCACAGCTTTGTTACCACTATGGCGCGTCGGTAGAGGACGCGAAGAGAAAATTGCAATTCGACCTCTATTACCTCAAGCATTTGTCGTTGCAGTTTGATCTGAAAATTATTTTGAAGACCCTGCCGATGATCGCGCGGGGGAGCCGCTGACGCCGTGCAGCACCGTCATAGCGACGGGATATGGCGGACGCGTTTCGGCATGCGTGACGGTATACCGTTGGAGTCTTGACGCATGAAGTTTTTCTCTTGGG
>JAVBRE010000068.1:0-10632 GCA_031548325.1 Desulfovibrionaceae bacterium | reverse complement strand
CCGCCTCCATGGAAGCGTCGCGCATTTACGCCGGCCTTGTGGCCGAAGGCGCGGCCATGGGTTATCTGGATCTCGGCGGCGGACTTGCCGTGGACTATGACGGCTCGCGCACCAACTATGTTTCCAGCCGTAACTACGGCCTGGATGAATACTGCTCCGACGTGCTCGAGGCGGTGATGAGCATTCTGGACGAATGCGAGGTTTCCCATCCGCACATCATCACGGAATCGGGCCGGGCCACCGTGGCCTATTATTCCATGCTGCTCTTCAACATTCTGGATGTCAGCCGCATCGAATACGGCGACGCGGCCGAAGAACTGCCGGAACTGGACCCCGAAGGGCCGGAACCGCTTCTGTACCTGCGCGACGCGCTCAAATCCCTTTCCCTGCGCAACTTGCAGGAAACGTACAACGACGCCCTCTATTACCGCGACGAAGTGCGCCAGCAATTTCTGCACGGCAAGCTGACCCTGCGCGAACGCACGGTGGGCGAACGCCTGTTCTGGATCATCGTCAAGCGCATTGCCGTGGAAAAAGCCAAACTCCAGCAGGCGCCCAAAGACCTGGACGCCATAGATTCCGTGCTGGCCGACATTTATTACGGCAACTTCAGCGTCTTTCAGTCTCTGCCCGACTCCTGGGCCATCGGCCAGCTTTTTCCCGTCATGCCCATTCACCGACTGAGCGAATATCCGTCCCGCCAGGGTATTGTGTCGGACATCACCTGCGACAGCGACGGCAAGATCGATCACTTCATCGCGCCGCAGGGGGTAAAAAACACCATTGACCTGCACGACGTGAAAGACGGCGAAGAATACTATCTGGGCGTCTTTCTGGTCGGCGCGTATCAAGAAACCCTGGGCGACATGCACAACCTGCTGGGCGACACCAACGTGGTATCCGTACGCATCAACGAGGATGACAGTTTCGAGTTCGCGCGCGAACTGCGCGGCGACTCCGTGGCCGACGTGCTTGCCTATGTGGAGTACGACCCCCGCCGCATTCTCGAGGACATCCGCCAGACGGCGGAAAATGCCGTGCGCGCGGGGCGCATATCTCCCGCTGACCGCTTTCGCATCATGCAGGCCTTTGAAGACGGCCTGCGCGGGTATACATATTTTGAGAGATAGGAGTTCGGCATGAAAAAAGTGCTCATCATCGGCGCGGGCGGCGTCGGTCAGGTCGTGGCCCACAAATGCGCGCAGGTTCCGGAAGTGTTCGGCCAGATCATGCTGGCCAGCCGTACCAAGTCAAAGTGCGACGCCATTGCCGAAAGTCTGCCGCGGCCCATCCAGACCGCGCAAATCGACGCCGACAACGTGCCGGAACTGGCGCAGCTCATCCGGTCTTTCGGGCCGGACCTGGTCATCAACGTGGCTCTGCCGTACCAGGATTTGCATATCATGGACGCCTGCCTTGAAACCGGCGTCAATTACCTGGATACGGCCAACTACGAGCCTCTGGATACGGCCAAGTTCGAATACAAATGGCAGTGGGCCTACCAGGACCGTTTCAAAGAAAAGGGGCTCATGGCCCTTCTCGGTTCCGGTTTTGATCCCGGCGCCACCAACGTGTTCTGCGCCCACGCCCAGAAGCATCACTTTGACGAAATCCACCAACTGGACATTCTGGACTGCAACGCCGGCGACCACGGCAAGCCTTTTGCCACCAACTTCAATCCGGAAATCAACATCCGCGAGGTGACCGCGCGCGGCCGCTACTGGGAGCGCGGAGAATGGGTGGAAACCGACCCTCTGTCCTGGTCCATGATGTACGATTTCCCCGGCGTCGGGCCGAAAAAATGCTACCTGCTCTACCACGAAGAATTGGAGTCGCTGGTCAGAAACCTGAAAGGCATCAGACGCGCCCGGTTCTGGATGACCTTTTCCGACAACTACCTGATGCACCTCAAAGTGCTGGGCAATGTGGGCATGACGCGCATTGACCCCGTGCCGTACAACGGCCAGGAAATCGTGCCTATCCAGTTTCTGAAAGCTCTTTTGCCCGACCCGGCTTCCCTGGGCCCCCTGACCAAAGGAAAAACCTGCATCGGCTGCCTGATGAAGGGCGTTAAAAACGGCAAGCCCAAAACCTGCTTCGTCTACAACATCTGCGACCACGAAGAGTGCTACAGAGAAGTGAAGTCCCAGGCCATTTCCTACACCACCGGGGTTCCGGCCCTGATCGGCGGTCTGCTCATGCTGACCGGCGAATGGAACGGAGAAGGCGTGTTCAATATGGAACAGCTCGACCCCGACCCCTTCATGGCCCGCATGAACAAGCACGGCCTGCCCTGGCAGGAAATCATCACGGAAGAATAAAAACCGGGGCGGCAGCGATGCCGCCCTTCGCATTCAATATTCCATATCTTTCAGTGCGGCGGACAGAACGCGGAAACGCTCGCCCAACCGTTCGCCGTCTTCGCTCAAGGCCTGGGCGAACAGTTGAATGTCCCCGGCGATCATGGGGTTGTCCAGACAGACGGAAAGCGGCGAGCGCCCGCCCTGCAAATCAATGTTGCCTATGATCGGCTGCTCGGAATCATACAGGCCCGGTTTGCGGTATGCCTCTTTGAAGTAGCCGTAGGCCCTGCAAATCATGATCGCCAGGTCCAACACCCGGTGCAGGGGCATTTCCTCCGACTGGCGGGACCACTTTTCTCCGCTGCGCCGCCATATTTTGGCTGAAACGTCCACCTTGCCCCGGTCATTCCACTGGGCCAGCCCCAAAGACAAGCCTTTGACTTCGGATGATCCGGCTTCCCTGCCGTCTATCCGGTCGTATCCTTCCGCGCAAATAACAGGTTTGTGCCGTAAATTCGTCGGAATGCGCACAGCTTTCCCCCATGTTTCGTCAAGTTTCAATTTACTTATTTACTAATTTATTAAATTACTATATAAAGTATTGCAGCCCGTCAAGCGGCGACAGCGGGACGAGGCGAATCAACTTGACGAGGCAGCAAACCAAATTGGGCCGCTGCCCGGTCCTGATGCGTCTTCCCCTTGGCCGCGAGTTCTGGTACCATTCGCGCTATTGTCATGGGTTCCTGTATTTATGGGGCGTATACATGCTGCAAATAAATCTGCTTGATGTGGCCGCCGTCCTGCTGCTCGCCGGCTTCGCCATTCGAGGCCTGATGCGCGGTCTGGTGCGGGAAGTGGCCGGTCTTGTCGGCATCATTCTGGCCTTTGCTCTGGCCAATCAGTTTCAGGGCAAAGTGCAGCCTTCGGTCGTCAGGTTTCTCGGCCACTCCGACTGGACCGGCGTTGTTGCCTACTCCATCATCTTTGCCCTGGTGCTCGCGGGCGTCGCCCTGTTCGCCACGGCCCTGCGCAAATTCATGGCCCTGACCTTCACCTCCTGGATCGACCGCCTTCTGGGCGCTGTGGTGGGCGCGGCCAAAGGGCTGCTCATCACCACCATCGTCTTTTATCTGCTGTTGCGCTTTGTTCCCAACGCGCCGGTGGTAAAAGGCGCCCAGACTGCCGCATTTTTTACGGCCATGGCTGATTATCTGCGCAATTTCCTGCCCTCCACCGGAACCATTCACCTTTGATGCTCCCCATGAACAGCGACTCCGCCCTTTCTCAATTGCGCGACGTTCTCGCCGCGCTTCTCGGCCCCGAAGGCTGTCCCTGGGACAAGGAACAGACCCCCGCAAGCCTGTGTGACTATCTTGCGGAAGAGACCTTTGAATTGATCGACGCCGTGCGCCGCGACAACGCGCCGGACGTGCGTGAAGAAATGGGCGACGTGCTTTTTCTCGTTCTTTTTATCAGCCGTCTGTATGAAAAAAAATTTTCTCTGGATGATGTGCTCTCCGATGCGGCGCAAAAAATGGTGCGCCGCCACCCGCATGTTTTCGCGAACGCCGCTTGCGAAAACCGCGAACAGTTGCTGCAAACCTGGGAACAGGTGAAAAAAGCCGAAAAAGCCGAAAAAATCGAGAAAAAAAACGGAATTTTTGCGTCGCTGCCCGACGGCCTGCCGCCGCTGCTGAAATCCTACCGCATTCACGCCAAGGCCGCCCGGGCGGGTTTCACCTGGGACGAAGACGCGGATGTGGAACAGCAGGCGGAAGCCGAATGGCTGGAGTGGCTTGACGCGTCACTGTCCGGCGATCAAGGCCGCCAGGAGCAGGAACTGGGTGATTTGATCTTCACTCTGGTAGAGCTTGGCCGCCGCAAGGGCATCAAGGCCAATGCGGCTCTGCACAAAACCGCCTTGCGTTTTCTTGCCCGCTTCCGGCATATGGAAGAAGCGGCGTCTGGAATGGGACAGGATTTTGCGTCTCTGGACATGGAAACCAAAAACGCCCTCTGGGATCAGGCCAAAGCCGCCGAAAAAAACGCGGGCTGAAGGGAACGCCGTGGCAGAAGACAATCGCACATCCAGCGGGAACACAGCTTCCGGCGGCGAGGCCCCCCTTCCGGACGCCCTCACGGCGGCCGGCCATGAAGGCCTGCGTTTTTCTTCCCGCAATCTGCTGACCTGGTTCATTTTCGGTCTGCTGCTTTTCGGCCTATACTTCGCGTATGTGCTGCTTTTTCCCTTTCTCAACGCCCTGATCCTGGCGGCGGTCGTGGCCGCCATCTGCCATCCCAGCTATTCCCGCTGTCTGCGCCTTCTGAACGGCAGAGAGGCGCTGGCCGCGCTGGCGGTGCTCTTTTGCGTGGTCATCCTGGTCATCATCCCCCTGGTTATTTTCATTGTGGGGCTTATCCCCCAGATGCGCCAGAGCGTCACCGCCGTCGTGCTCTGGGTCGACGGCACGCAGTTGAACGACGTGTTCAGCGCGCACCTGGATCCGGTTTTCGCCTGGCTGCACGAACACCTTCCCTTTCTGGACATCACCGCCGAAGGGGTCAAGGCCGACATCGTCGTGGCTTCCCGCCGTCTGGGGCAGAGCCTGATCGGGCTATCCACCAATCTGGTGGGGCAGACGCTGAACTTTTTCCTGCATTTTCTGCTCTTCCTGCTGGCCACTTTCTTTTTTCTCAAAGACGGCGCGGCCATGGTCAGATACATCAAATTTCTGAGCCCGCTGCGCGAAGAACAGGAAGAACGCATCATCCAGAACCTGCGCCGCATTTCCAGAGCCGTGCTCGCCGGCGGCTTTCTGGTCGCCGCCCTGCAAGGCCTGGTCGGCGGCATAGGTCTCGCCTTTGTGGGCATTCCCGCCCTGTTCTGGGGCACGCTCATGGCCTTTGCCTCTTTGGTGCCGGTTCTGGGCACGGGCCTGGTCTGGGGGCCTGCCGCGCTGTATCTGCTGGTGGCGGGCAGTTGGAAAAGCGCCCTTTTTCTGGCTATCTGGTGCGGGGTCGGCGTCACGTCCATTGACACCTTCCTGCGGCCGCTCTTGATGCGCGACGCGTCGGGCATACCCGTGCTTTTTCTGTTTCTGGCCCTTCTCGGCGGCATCCAGGCTTTCGGCATCTTCGGTCTGCTCTACGGTCCCCTGATCCTGACCTTTGCCGTGGTCATGCTGAAAATTTACGGCGACGAGTATTATGATCAGTTGGAAGGAAAGGAATCTTGCAGATGAAAAAAAATACCCGTCTATATCTTGCGGCGTTGCTGCTTTTTCTGGCCGGGACGGGGTACCTGCTCTACGCGGGGATCAGCCAGAACAAAGCCTATCACGTCGATGTGGCCGAAGCTCTGACCATGCCCCTGGACGACCTGCGCAGCGTGCGCGTTTTTGGAACGGTCAGCCCCGAAGGCATCGTCCGCGCGCCGGACGCTTCAGGCGTGACCTTTCTTTTGCAGGACATCAACAGCCCCGGCAAGGCCGTGCAGGTCGTGTACAAAGGAACCGTGCCCGACGGATTCAAACCGGGAGCCGAACTGTACGCGGAAGGCGGTTGCACGGGCGCGAAACGCGTTCTCATGGCCCGCCAGTTGACCACCAAATGTCCCTCCAAATACAAAAAAGAAAACAGAACCTGAGCAAATCCGGGTCCTTTCACCCTTCATGGAGACTGCATGCCTTTTGCCGCTTTTGTGCTGATTTCGCTCTGCTTTCTGCTGACGCTTGCCGCCGCCGTTCCCTCTTTGCTGCTGTTGCGCAGCGACAATCACGCGCCTCTCGTCTGGATCGAACGCGCCAACCACGCGCTTTTTCTGACCATGACCGCTGCGGGCGCCCTGCTGACCCTGGCCCTGTATCGAAACGATTTTTCCTTTTTCTACGTCATGCAGCACACCGACCGCGATTTGCATCTCTTTTACCGCCTGACCGCTTTCTGGGCCGGGCAGGAAGGGGCGCTGCTCTTCTGGGCGTGGTGCGCCGTTCTCTGCGCCCTGTGCTTTCAACGGGCAAAAGGCTATGCCCGACTGCGCTCCGGCACGAAGCTGTGGTACTGGGCCTTGTATTTCGTGATTCTCGGCTTTTTTTGTCTGTTGCTGATCACCTGGAACAATCCTTTTCTGACCGCCGCGCCCGTGCCGGACGACGGCATGGGCCTGAATCCCCTGTTGCAGAACCCCGGCATGATTTTTCACCCGCCCCTTCTCTTTTTGGGTTACGGAGCTTTCACCATTCCCTGCTGTCTCTGTCTGGCCCAGAGCCTGAGCGGCGCGGGCGGCCCTGAAGAACGATGGGCGCGCCTGACCCGGCCCTTCATCCTGATCGGCTGGCTGACTCTGGGCGCGGGGATCATTCTCGGCGGCTGGTGGTCGTATATGGAACTGGGCTGGGGCGGATACTGGGGCTGGGATCCGGTGGAAAATTCCTCTCTGGTCCCCTGGCTGGTGGCCACAGCCTATCTGCACACGGCCCTGATTGAAGAACAACGGGACAAGCTTCCCCGGGTCAACGTCTTTTTGATGGCCCTGATCACCATCAGCGCTTTTTTTGCCACCTACATCGTGCGCGGTGGGGTGGTCAATTCGCTGCACGCTTTTGGCGAAAGCCCCGTGGGCACCCCCCTGTTGCTCTTCGTGCTGTCCTTTCTGGCCTTTGCCGCATTCGTCAGCCTGCGCGCGCCCCGCACCGGCGCCCCTCTGGCCGACCCTTTCAGCCGCGAAGGCGCTCTGGTCTGCGTCTGCTGGATTTTTCTCGCCCTGTCCGTGATCATTCTGTTGGGCACCCTCTGGCCGGTAATCAGCAAATTGTGGTCCGACAAAGCCCAGGGCTTCGGCCCCGGCTTTTTCAATACGGTCTGCCTGCCGCTGGTCGCGGCCCTGGCGCTGCTTCTGGCGGCCTGTCCCTGGCTCGACTGGAACGGCGGCCTGCGCCATAAACCCCAGGCCTGCATTGTTCTGGGCATGGCCGTCCTGTCCGGCGTCATGCTTGCGGTCATGGGCCTTACCAAGCCTTTGGCTCTGATCGCGGCCGCATCGGCCATCGGCATCGCGGCCACCCTGTGCCTGACCTTCGCCGTCCGGCCGGGTCTTTTCCGTCTGGCGCAGACTCTTGCGGCCCACGGCGCGCACTTCGGCTTCGCCCTGATGGTGCTGGGCGTCGCCTTTTCCGGCCCCTATAAAATGGAAGAAAAATTTACACTGAAACCGGGACAGGGCGCCATGTTCGGCGAATACGCCATCCAGCTCACCGGCGTACGCGGCGGCGACGACCACGACCTGGAACCTGGGGCCAAACCCGGACAGGCCCACGACCACACGCAAACCCCGCGTTTCATTTTCTCCGAAGCGTCCGTCCGCGTGTTGAAAAACAACAGAGAACTCGGCGTCATGCGGCCCCAGATGCGCAAATACCCCAGCCGCCCCGACTCGGTGTTCAGCGAAGTCGACACCCTGTTCAGCTGGGGCAACGAAGTGTACTGCAACATGACCAGCGTTACGGAAGACGGCACCGTGACCATGCAGATCAGCCTGAACCCCCTGGTCAACTGGATCTGGCTTGGCGGCATTCTGCTCTGCCTTTTCCCTCTTCTGGGGCTGCGGCCTCGCCGCGGCAAGGCGGAAGAATAATGCTGCGCCTCGCCGGGGTCTGCAAGCGTTACGGCGAACGCCAGGTGCTGCAAAATGTCACGCTTGAAGCGCGGCCCGGCGCGATTACGCTGCTGGCGGGCCCCAACGGCGCGGGCAAATCGACGTTGCTGCACATCATGGCGGGTCTGCTCCGCCCGGACAAAGGCACCGTGGACTGCGACGCGGTCCCCGGCGCTGTCGGGTATCTGGGACACGGCAGCCTGATCTACCCCGACCTGACAGCTCTGGAAAATCTGGAATTCTGGTGCGCGCTGCACCGCGTGCCCGGTGACGAGGCCGCACTGCTCGCCTGGCTGTCCCGCATGGGCCTGGCCGCCTTTGCCGATGAAAAAGCCGCCGTCTTTTCCCGCGGCATGATTCAGCGGCTTTCGCTGGCGCGGCTTTTTCTGCTGCAACCGTCCCTGATCCTGCTGGATGAACCGGGTACAGGACTGGATGCCGCCTCGAACGACCTCTTGCGCGCGGAACTCGCGGCGGCAAGGGGCCGGGGGGCGGCACTGGTCTGGGTCACCCACCATCTGGACGAGGATCTGCCTTTGGCGGACGAAGTCGTCGTGCTGCGAAACGGCCGAAGCGAGACCCGCGCGAGGGACGCCTTTGACCCGTCCGCTTACCGAAACTCCCTTGCGGGGGAAGCGCCCCCCTGCGCCGAAGGAGCGCGGCCGTGATCCGCCAGGCCCTCGTTCTGGCGGGCAAGGACTTGCGCCTTACCCTCACGCGCGGCAACGCTCCGGCCCAGGCCGTGCTGCTGGGCCTTTTGCTCATCGTGCTCTTCAGCCTGTCTCTGGACGGCCAGGCGCGCGCCGGCGCGACGGCGGCCGCAGCCCTGTTCTGGCTGGCCAGCGCCTTTTGCCAGACCCTTATTTTCAACGCCCTGTTCAGCCTGGAAGAAAACAGCGGCACGCGCCTGGGTCTCTTGCTCGCGCCCATGCCCGTCCAGTCCGTCTGGCTGGGCAAAGCTCTGGCGGGCTTTTGTCTGCTGCTGCTGATTCAACTCGCCCTGCTGGCGGCTTCCATCATTTTTCTCGGGCAGGCTTTCAGCGCCCAATGGCCTCTGGTTCTGCCCGCCGTACTGCTGATCGACGCGGGCATCGCCGCCGCCGGCGCGCTGCTGGGCGCGCTGGCCCAGAGCCGGGCCACGCGGGAATCACTGTGCAGCATCGTGGTCTTCCCCTTGCTCATCCCGCTCTTTCTGGCGGGCATCCGCATCCTGGCGCTGCTGTTCAACGTCGAAGACGCGGCCCATGCCCGACAGGACGCGCTTCAGTGGGCCGGGCTTGCGGCGGCCTTTGACGCCATCTTCATTGCCGCGGCCCTTGTTCTCTTCCCCTTTGTTTACGGGGGCGACCGCTGATGGTATCAAGGCCCATGCGCAACGCCCCGGCCCCAGTATATCTTTCTCTGGCCGCCGCCGCAGCCCTGGCTTCGGCCCAGTGGCTCGTCTTCGTTTACGCCCCAGTGGAAGCGGAGATGAAACTGACCCAGAAAATTTTTTATATCCACCTGCCTCTGGCCTGGTGGGCTCTGGTCAGCTTTTTTGTGGTTTTTGTCGCCAGCATAGCCTTTCTGCGCGGCAAAAAACGGCATTGGGACACCCTGGCCGACGCTGCCGCCGAAATCGGCGTGGTGCTGGCGGGCCTGGCCCTGGCCACCGGTTCCATCTGGGCCAAAGCGGCCTGGTGGACATGGTGGACATGGGACCCGCGCCTGACCACAACCTTGATCATGTGGTTCGTTTACGCGGCCTATCTCGTTCTGCGCGGCCTCGATCTGCCCTGGGAACGCAAGGCCGCCGTCCGGGCCGTTGTCGGCATTGTGGCCTTTCTGGATGTGCCCCTGGTCTTTTTCGCCACCCGGCTCTGGAATTCAGTCCATCCCGCCGGAACCATGGCATCGCGCGACGGGCTGGAACCGGAAATGCGCCTGGCCGTCATCGCCTGCCTTGCCGCTTTCGGTATCTTCTGGCTGGCCCTGCTGCTGTTGCGCTACCGCCTGGCCCGCCTTGAAGAACGCGCGCAGGCCCTGCGCGTCGGGCAGCAAATTTGGGAGGAGCTTCCGCCCCGCCCACGCGGAACCGGGGAGGCTCCGCCTCCCCAGGCCCCCCCGGCAGGGGCATGAGCCCCCGCACCCCGCAATATGGGGTCAAGAGGTTTAAGACCCCTTGCAGGGGGCAGGGGGGACAGAGTCCCCCGAAAAACACGGAGAATCTATGTACGATACGAGCTGGCTTATGTACGCGAGCGCCGCGGTCTGGCTGGGCCTGGGCGCTTACCTTTTTTTGTTGGGGCGCAGAGCGACCGCTCTTGAAAAACGCCTGCGCCGTCTGGAAATCACCTCCGCATCCAGGGACGGAGAATCCTTATGACCACGGCGCAACGCGGGTTTTTTCTGCATTTTCTGCTGGCCTCGGCTCTGGTTCTGCTCATGACCGCGCTGTACCAGCGCATGATCAACCCTTCGCTAACCCAGGTTCTGGACATTCCTTCCGTTGCCGAGCGGGGCAACATGCCGCCTGAAACCCAAACGCCGGGCCAGGGGCGAACGCCCCTGCCGCTGCCCGAAGCCGACGGCTCCGAATTGGGAGCCCTGATGGCGCGCTTCAAGCAAATGCCGACCAACCTCGACGTCATTCTGGTCATCGCGGCTCTTTTCTCCCGCAACAAAGACTGGCACAAC
>JAVBRE010000124.1:0-3471 GCA_031548325.1 Desulfovibrionaceae bacterium | reverse complement strand
GGCATCATGACCAAACGTATGTCGCCCATGGTCGCCCTGATCGCCGTGCCCTTTCTCGGCGCGCTTGTCGCGGGGTACAGCCCGACCCAGGCCAGCGCCTTTGTGGTTGACGGGCTGCGGTCCCTCATTCCCGTGACCGGAATGATCGTCTTTGCCATTTTATACTTCGGCGTGGTTTCCGACGCGGGCATGCTGGACCCCATCATCACCCGCATTCTGCGCGGCGTGGGCTGCCGCCCCGCCCGCATCACCGTGGGCACTGCCCTTTTGACCCTGCTCATTCATCTGGACGGATTAGGCGCGGTGGCCGCTATGCTGACCGTTCCGGCCATGATGCCCCTTTATGACCGCCTGGGCATGGACAGGCGCATTCTGGCCTGCATCATCGCCATGAGCGCGGGCGCCAACTACCTGCCCTGGATAGGCCCCATGGTGCGCGCTTCCGCCGTGCTGCATGTGCCGTCCACGGAAATTTTCCGTCCGCTCATCCCCGTGTATCTCTGCGGGCTGGTCATGGTCTTTTGCATCGCATACCGGTTTGGCAAAAAAGAGGAAAAACGGCTGGGTCTCACCCCCGGAACGGACAGCCAGCAAGCGCCGGACTATTCCATCAGCGAAGAAGCGCGCGCATACCGCCGCCCCCGCAACTTTTTGATCAACATCGCCATCACCGTGGGGGTCATCGTCTGTCTGGTCACCCGCACCCTGGATGCCGTGGTTTCATTCATGCTGGGCATCGTCCTTGCCCTGCTCGTCAATTATCCCAATGTGGCTGACCAGGCCCGTCGCATTGAAGCCCACGCCAGGCCGGCCCTCTTGATGGGCAGCATCATGCTGGGCGCCGGGGCCTTTGTGGGCATCATGACAAACTCCGGCATCATAACGGCCATGGCTAAAAGCCTGGTCACCATAATCCCCCAGGGGGTCGAGCAGCACATGCCCTTCATCATGGGCCTGATCAGCATGCCGTTCAGCCTGTTTCTGGACCCCGATTCCTTTTATTTCGGGATACTGCCGGTCATTGCCGAGGCCTATAAAACCCTTGGCGGCAACCCGGTCGACATCGGCAGGGCGGCCTTGCTGGGCGTGTACACCACGGGTTTCGGCGTCAGCCCGCTGACTCCTTCGTGTCTTTTGCTGGTCGGCATGACCGGGCTGAATCTGGCCGACCACCAGCGTTTTTCCATTCCCTGGCTTTGGGGCATTTCCGTCGTTTTGACCTGCATTGCCGCGGCTATAGGCGTCTTTCCCTTCTGAGAGGCGTCTTTTGCAGCCCGACGGATATCCTGTCAGGCCTTCTCCGATTTCGCGCCCGCCCAATCAAATTTCTGCTCTCGCACAAAACGGATGAAATGCTCGATCATCTTCAGGCGCCTGGCGTCGTTGTTGGTTATCAGCCAGGTGTGGCGATAATAGGGCTCGCCGTTGGAATGCAGCACTTCATGCTTCCAGGCGTCCGTGACGCCGTCGGCGAGGAATTCCGACAAAAATGCGTAACCCAGGCCCCGCTCGACCATATCCGCGCTGGTTCCCACCGTGTCCACTTCCATGCTGATGCGCGGGGGCCTTGTGTAATGCTCGTTCCACCAGGCCTCAAGATCGGCCCGAATCAAAACGTCGCTCTTGTAGCTGATCTGCGGTTCATCCGGCAGATGATCCAGAGAGATTTCCTTTTTGGAACAAATGTAGGTCCGCTCGCTGACCATCAGATATTTTTCCTCGGCCACAACATGGTCGTTGCGGATAAATCCTATATGAATATCCCTGTTTTGCACCAGTTTGCCGATGTTGGAGCTCCAGGCGCTGTTCAGCTCCAGTTCGACCAGAGGGTAGCGTTCTTTGAAGCGCATCAGAATCTCGGGCAGAAGATATTTGGTGCAGAAATAAGAAGCCCCGATGCGGATGGTGCCCCGCACCTCATCGGCCATGTCGTTAACGCGTTCCTGAATGGAACGCATTTTGTCCAAAAATTCTGTCGAACAACGCGCCAGATATTCGCCGGCCGGGGTCAGCTCAATGCCGTTTTTGGTGCGGATGGCGATGCTGGTTTCAAAGCGTTCTTCCATCAATTGCAGACGTTTGGAAAGGGCCGGCTGCGAGATGAAAACGGCGGCCGCGGTCTTGGTGATGCTTCGCTTCTCTTGCAGTGTTTTCAGAATTACCCAGTCCTTCTCGTCCACGGCGCCTTCCCCTTTTGCCGTTCCGGAATCTCTCGGAGCGGCGGCCGGAAGACGACGAAACCGCTTAATGCCGGGAGCGGGAACTGCGGATGCGTGCGAGAATATCCTCATTTTCTTTTGCCAGCAAATAGGAAAGCGTCGTTTCCGGCACCAGGGCGCTAAGTTCGTCCATGCGCCCTTCCCGGATCAGCTCCCTGACCCTGGAAGCGCTGACGGCCTCGCCGTCCGCCGCCACGCGCGGCATCACCCTGACCTTGACCCCTTTTTCCGGCAAAATGTCGAGCATGGCCTGATTGTACACGCGGGTGACCGGGCAGTACGGTTCCTCGCCGACGTAGCGCACGGCGATGTCCAGTTTCGGCGCAATGTTCGCGGCAAAGAGCGCGATATCCAGATGGGCCTGGGCAGCCGCCTTGTCTTCTTCACGGGTGAAATAAGTGGGAAAAGTGGCGGCCGAGATGATGTACTTGTCGCCGGACACGACAAGCACGTTTTTCAAATCGGCCGTGCCGGCCTCCACCAGCCGCAACCTGTCGGCAAAAGGAAAAAGCGAACGGTCCTCACGCACCACAAAAAGGATCAGCCCGCCGTTTTCGGACGCGGCTTGGCGCGCCAGCGCCTGATGCCCCTTCGTAAAGGGATTGGCGTTGACCACGATGGCGGCCCGCTTTGCCGGAAGACGGACGCTTTTCGCCGCGACCGAGGCGCAATAGGAAGCCACGGAACCCAGGCCGCTTTCCAGAAGCGCGGCGTACGGTTCGGCTCGGGCTATCTCATTGAACCCCAGGCCGGAAAAAAGATGGGCTTTTTCCGGTTTGGTGAAAATAAAATAGTGCAGTACCCCGCGCCGGGCCAGTTCCTGCATCAGGGCGGACAAAATGCTTGAGGTCAGACCCTCGCCCTGGATGTTCTCGTCCACGGCGATGTTGCGCAGCACTTCGCCGGCAAAAGAACCCGTGCCGACAAGGGCGCCGTCCTGGCCGCGAACGGCCACCGTGAACTCCACTTCCTCATCAAAACTCAGACCGAAGCGGCCCAGAAAGGCCATGACCTCGCCCCGCGCCGCCATGTCGTTCCGCCCCACAAACTCAAGCTGAAATCCGTTTTCCATGCGACCTCCCTCCGCTCGCCTCCGGCGGCCAGAGGGCTTTGCCCTCTGGACACCCACAAGGGGGGTGACCCCCCTTGACCCCGCATCAGGGGTTTGGGGTTTGAGACTTTGGGGAAAACACAAACCGGATTAGCGGTGCAGAGGGCCCACCCCCAAGGAGGGGGTTAAAAAAGGGCAGCC
>JAVBRE010000137.1:0-4713 GCA_031548325.1 Desulfovibrionaceae bacterium | reverse complement strand
GAACGCCCTCTCCCTACACTAAACCCATCCTTCTCAATAACACTCCCCAGCATATTCATACCTCCGAACCCACCCCCCCCCCGAACAAAATTTCTGAAACAGAGGGGGCACGGGGGGAGAACAAACTTTTTGTAAAAAGTTTTTTCTCCCCCCGTGCCCCCTCTTTTTCAAAAATTTTATTCGGGGGGGGGTGAGTTATGAATAATTAAAATAATGGTCAGTGTAATTGTTAAGTATCGCTTTCTTTGAGGAAGAATGCAATCTCTTCCATCAGGGCGTCCAGCAGGGCCGCTGTGCCGCCCGTGACGGTGCGGATGGGAGAGCCTTTGCGAAAGATGGTGCCTTTGCCCGTGCCGCCGGCGATGCCGATGTCCGCTTCGCGGGCTTCCCCGGGGCCGTTGACCTCGCAGCCCATGACCGCCACCGAAAAGGACTGGGGAAAGACCGTGATGCGTTCTTCCACTGCCTGCGCGAGTTCGCACAATTCTATGCGCGTACGGCCGCAACTGGGGCAGGAGATAAGTTCCGGCCCGCGTTTGCGCAAGTTCAGGCTGCGCAACAGCATGTAGGCCACGTCCACCTCGCGGGCGGGGTCGTGGGTCAGCGAGACGCGCAAGGTGTCCCCCAGCCCTTCGGCCAACAAAATTCCCAGGCCCACGGCGGATTTGACCGCGCCGGAGAGCAGGGTGCCCGCTTCGGTCACTCCGATATGCAAAGGGTAATCGCAACATGTCGCCAGCAGGCGGTAGGCTTGAATAGTGTGCAACACGGATGAGGATTTAAGAGAAATCTTGGTGTTGTAAAAGCCTCGCTCTTCCAGCAGGCGGACGTGGGACAGGGCGGATTCCACCATGGCTTCAGGCGTGGGGCCGCCGTGTTTGTCGAGCAGTTCCTTTTCCACGGAACCGGAATTGACCCCCACCCGGATGCAGGCATTGGCCTTCAGCGCGGCGTCCACCACGGCGGCCACGGCTTTCGGGCCGCCGATGTTGCCGGGGTTGATGCGCAGGCCTTCGAATCCGGCGGCGAGAGCGGCCAGGGCCAGTTTGTGGTTGAAGTGGATATCCGCGATCAGCGGCACGGGAGAAGCGGAACGGATGGCGGAAAGCGACTTGACCGCCTTGTTGTCGGGCACGGCGACGCGCACGATGTCCGCCCCGCTTTCGGCCAGGCGCTTGATCTGGCCGATGGTCGCGTTTTTGTCGCCGGTGTTGGTGTTGGTCATGCTCTGCACCAGAATGGGATGGTCGCTTCCCAGATGCAGCGGGCCGAGACGGATGCCGCGTGTTTTTCTGCGTTGTATGTGCATACCTGTGTCCTGTTGGCTGAGACGGGAATATAGCGTGGATTGAAGCTTCCGCCAAGTCCGGAACGGCCCGGCGGCGCTTCTGCCGCGAAAACTGAAAAATGCCTTGTCAGGGGCGGTTTCCCCCGGTACATAAAGCCGTCGTTCCCAGTTGTTCCCGCCGTTGGTGAAGGCATGTTTTCAAACCCCGATACCCTCTCCCTGCTTGCTCCGGCCCTGATCGGAGGCGCCGTCGGAAGAAAGCTCCGCCTGCCCGGCGGCGCGCTGCTCGTTTCAAGCATCAGCGTCGCCCTGGCGGCCAACGTCTGGCATCTTTCGCACCAACCCCCTTACGAACTGATGTTGGTTTTGCAGGTTTTCATGGGCTGCTTGCTGGGGCAAAGCATCAACCGCCGTTTCTGGCAGGATTTTTTGCAGATCTGGCGACCGACTCTCATGGTGGTCGCCGTCTTCACCTTGTTCGCCCTTCCTTTTGCCGCGCTGCTGGCCTGGGGCTGCGGTTTTGAATTTCTGACGGCCGTTCTCGCGGCGACGCCCGCGCGCATGCAGGATATGCTGGTGCTGGCCGGCAGCGTGGACTCTGACGCGGTGACGGTCATGCTCATGCAACTGGCGCGGCAATTCGCCATTATCGGCTCGACGCCTTTCATGTTGCGGGAATACACCCGGCGGGGTCCGGCGGGCAAGGCCGTCCGGCCGGAGGCGAACCCGGGCGCGGCAGAAAAAAATCCATGGCCGACGCCTGCCGGGCTCTTGCTCCGGATTGTTGCATCTTGCTGGCGCCGAGTTGCATCGGCGCGGCCCTGGGGTCTTTGACCGGCCACGTGCTGGGCCCCCTGCTGGGCGCTTCCGCGTTCGTGGCTCTCAGCCGCATGCTCTGGACGCGGGCCGGAGAAACTCCTTTTCCGAGGTCTTTCAGCTATATATATCAAAGTCTGGCCGGCATCCTGCTGGGCGCGCGCATCACCCCGGACATCGGCGCGTTGCTGCTGAGCCGCGCGCTGCCTCTTGCGGGCGCGGTGCTCTATGTGCTGGCCGCCGGCTTCGTTATCGCGCTCGTCCTGCACCGGCGCTACGGCTGGCACGGGGGCCTTGCCTGGCTCTCGGCCGCGCCCGGCCGTTCGGGCGACATGCTGGCCATCGCCCAGGACATCAACCTGTCCGGCAAGGAACGCCTGGCCCTTGTGTCCGTGCATACCGTGCGCCAGGTCTACTTTACCCTTTTCGTTTCCACCCTGACCGTGTTTATTTAAAGCATCCCCGCCTGAAGATATTTGTGTGACTGTGGAGCAGTTGAGGCTGTCGGCAAAGCCTGCTTTGTCATCAGGCTGGACGGCGGAGCAGTTGTCATTTTTCGCCGATTTGCGTACCTTCGTGCAACGTCAAATCTCTTTTTCGGAGCGGATATGTCTGAAAGCAAAGAAAATATACCGGTGCTGCCGATAGCGTTGACCCCGGAACAAACGGAACGCGCCCGGAATATAAGCGCCGGCATCGACTTCGGCGACCCTTCGTTAACCATTGCCTACGGCACGCAGACCATGGAAAACATCGCGCGTTTCGCCGACGATCTGCTGGGCAGGGTCACGGCCAAGGACGCGGGACCTGCGGCGGATATTCTCACGGACCTCATGCTCAGAGTGAAAGATGTGGATCTCGACAGCATCAGCGGGGATGACAGGGGTTTTCTGGCGAGCATCCCCGTTCTCGGCCCGCTGTTCAACAAGGCCGAGCGGGCGAGAGCCCGCTTCACCACTGTTGCCGGCCAGATAGACGTCATCGCCAAACAGCTGGAAACAGCCATGATCGGTCTTTTGCGCGACATTGAGGTTCTGGAACAGCTCTTCGGCCACAACCGGGAATTTCACCAGGACCTTTTGGTCTATATCGCGGCGGGCAAAGAAAAGCTGGAGCAGGTGCGGAACGTGGAATTGCCCGCGCTGAAAGATCGTGCGGAAAGTTCCGGCGACAGCATGGCCGCCCAGGAAGTGCGCGACCTGGCGAACCGCGCGGACCGTTTTGAGCGCCGTCTGCACGATCTGCAACTGTCGCGCACGATCACCCTGCAATCGGCGCCGCAAATCCGTCTGATCCAGAGCAACGACCAGAATCTGGCGGAAAAAATCCAGACCAGCATCCTGAACACCATACCCATCTGGAAAGGGCAGATGGTGCTGGCCCTTTCACTGCACGGGCAAAAAAAAGCAGCCCGGATGCAGAAAGAAGTGGCCGACACCACCAACGCCCTGCTGCGCAAAAATTCCGAGATGCTGCACGATGCCGCCGTCGACACGGCCCGGGAAGTGGAACGTTCTATCGTGGACGCGGAAACCCTGCGCGGCGTGCATGACAAACTTATCGCCACCATTGAGGAAACTCTGGCCATCGCGCGCGATGGCAAAGCAAAGAGGGCCGCGGCCGAAGCGGATATGCGCGCCATGGAACTGGAGCTTAAACAGCGCCTGACGGAACTGGCGGTCAGCGAACGGCGGAGCGATGATGCAAAACCCGAGGCCTGACGAGCCGCCCGCGCCCGAGCGCTCCGATTTTTTCGAGCCGTTGCGCGCGGCGACGGGTTCTGTCGTCAGCCTGGCTTCCGGCGTCGGCAAGCGCGTGCTGGCCCATGGGGCGGGCCTTGCCCTGGCCGGGTGCAGTCTTTTTGTTTCCGGCGGCGGCTACACCGCGGCGGCTTTTGCCGGAATCTACGTCGGTCTGATCTGTCTTTTTCCCCGAAACGACGGCGGGACCGCCCGCTGGGCTTTTCCCACGGCGACGGGATTGGCGCAGACTGCGCTTCTTCTGCTTCTGGGGCTGCCCTGGGAGGCCGCGCCGGCCTGGGGCGGCGCACAGACCTGGTGCCAGCGTTTTTTGCAGAAAAAAGGGCGAATGGGCTGGGAGTTTTCCGTTCTGCCCGCTTTGTGCGCGGCTCTGGGGCTTGCCCTTGTCAGCCTGAAAGGAGGCATGGCGTCTTTGTGGCCTCTGGCCAGCTTTTTGCCGATACTGCCCCTAGGCTATGCTCTGGATCAGGCCTACGCCGCAAAATCGCGCCGCGCCGCGCCGTCCGGCGGAACGTCTCCGGCTTCGGCCGCGCTGGAAGCCCATCGCGGGTCCGTATCGCTGTTGCGCAGCAAGAAGAGCGGACTTGCGACGGAGATGCAACCCGTGCTGCACTCTTTGTGCGACACGGCGGACAGCATTCTGGGCTGCATGAGCCGGGATGCGGAGAATTTCGCGCCGGGCGACGCCTTTCTTTCCCGCTATCTGCCCGCCGCGCACCAGATGGCGGACGAATATGCGCGCCTGGGCCGCGAGGGGCGCGGCGTGCGGCCGGTGGACGACGCGCTCGCGCGTTGCTCCGACCTGCTGTTGCGGCTGGAAAAGGCCTTTGCCGCCGAGCATGCGCAGCT
>JAVBRE010000242.1:0-9679 GCA_031548325.1 Desulfovibrionaceae bacterium | reverse complement strand
CGTGAAAGATCCGCTCCCTGACGCGGGGGTCCGGGGGGGATCATCCCCCCCGGCGGAGAGGTCCGGGGAGGCGGAGCCTCTTCGGGGAAATCTCTCCGCGCCCCGGCGTTACGGCGTGCTGGACGTGGAAACCCGCCACAGCGCAGACGAAGTCGGCGGCTGGCACAGGGCGGACCGCATGGGCGTTTCCGTGGCCGTGCTCTCTGATTCCGGGCCGGACGAATTCATCACGTACACGCAGGACAGAATACCGGAACTGGCGGAACGACTGAAGGCATTGGATCTGGTGGTGGGGTTCAACATTCTGCGCTTTGACTACGCCGTGCTGGGCCCGCACGCGCCGGGCGTGAACTGGCGCGCCTTTCCCACCCTGGACATGCTGGCGAAAGTATACGAGCGCCTGTCCTACCGCCTGTCGCTTGACACCCTGGCCCGCGCCACACTGGGCGCGCGGAAAAGCGCGGACGGCCTTGCGGCCCTGCGCTGGTGGAAAGAGGGGGCCGTGAACAAGATAGAAGAATACTGCCGCCAGGACGTGGCCGTTACTCGTGACCTGTATCTTTACGGCCGGGAACACGGCTACCTGCTTTTCACCAATAAGGCGGGGCAGCTTGTACGCGTTCCGGTCTCCTGGTAGCATTCGAAACTTTTTGTTTTGCGCCGAATGCGATGAAACAGACTCTTTTTCCGGATAGTTCTGAAGGAGCGCACATATGCTGCCCAGGCCTTACGACGCCTTTTATACCGACCTTCTGGCCGCCATCCCCGTGGAGCGCATCTATACCGATCCTTTGCGTACCCTGGCTTACGGCACGGACGCCAGCGTTTATCGCCTGATTCCGAAAATTGTGGTCGACATTGCGACGGAAGAGGAGGTTACGCAGCTTTTACGTCTGGCCCGGCGGCATGCAGTGGCCGTCACCTTCCGCGCGGCGGGCACCAGTTTGGCCGGCCAGGGGGTGACCGATTCCGTACTGGTGCGTCTGGCTTACGGCTGGCGGAAGTACCGGGTCAGCGCGGACGGGGCCGCCGTCTCCTTGCAGCCGGGCATCATCGGGGCCGAGGCCAACGCGGTTCTGGCGCCGCTCGGCCGCAAGATCGGACCCGATCCGGCTTCCATCGACACCTGCAAGATCGGGGGCATTGTGGCCAACAACTCCAGCGGCATGTGCTGCGGAGTGACGGACAACAGCTATAAAACCCTGATTTCCTGCCGCCTGATCCTGGCCGACGGCACCCTGCTCGATACCGGAGACGCCGCCAGCCGGGCGGCCTTCGCCAAAAGCCATGGGTATATTTTGCGAAATCTGAGCGGCCTGCACGAACGGGTGGCGGCGGACGCGACACTGACGGAACGCATCCGACGCAAATACAAGATCAAGAACACAACCGGCTATAGCATCAACGCCCTGGTGGATTTTCACGAGCCTTTTGAAATATTGCAGCACCTGATGGTGGGTTCCGAAGGCACTCTGGGTTTTATTGCCGAAGTAACCTACCGCACGGTGGAAGAACCGCCGTGCAAAGCTTCCAGCCTGATGCTTTTCCCCTCGGTGCCCGAAGCCTGCCGCGCCGCCATTCTGCTGCGCGGCCAACCCGTGGCGGCCGTGGAACTGATGGACCGCCCCTCGCTACGTTCCGTGGAAGATCAAAGCGGCATTCCGCCCTATATCGCGGAACTGGGGCCGGAAGCGGCCTCACTGCTGGTGGAAGTCAGGGCCGTGGACAAAGAGGCCCTGCAACGGCGGGTAAAAACCGTCGCGGCCGCCGTGGCGGGCCTGCCCACTCTCCGGCCCGTGGCCTTTACGGAAGACGCGGCCGAATGCGCGGCCCTCTGGCAGATCCGCAAAGGCATCATTCCCTCCATCGGGGCCATGCGCAAGGCCGGCGACACCTGCATCATCGAAGATGTGGCCGTGCCCATGGAAAAGCTGGCCGACGCGGCCTATGACCTGCAACAGCTTTTCGCCAAGCACGGCTACGGCGAGGGCGCGATTTTCGGTCATGCTCTGGACGGCAACGTGCATTTTCTGATCAACCAGAATTTCAGCGACACCGCGGAGATAGCCCGCTTCGGCGCCTTTACGGACGACGTGTGCGAGATGATCGCGCTCAAGCACGGCGGTTCGCTCAAGGCGGAACACGGCACGGGTCGCAACATGGCCCCCTTTGTGGAAATGGAATGGGGCGAAACCGCCTACCGGCTGATGCGGGACATCAAAGCCCTGCTGGACCCGACGGGTATTCTGAACCCCGGCGTGCTGCTGAACGCCGACCCTAAAATTCATTTGAAGAACATCAAACCCCTGCCCCCGGCTCATGAGCTGATCGACCCCTGCACGGAATGCGGCTTTTGCGAACCCACCTGCCCGGCCCGTCGCCTCAGCCTGACTCCGCGCCAGCGCATCGCCACCTGGCGCGAGATCACGCGTCTGCGCGGCGCCGAGGGCCAGGGCAAAGCGGCCAAGTCGCTGCACGGCGCTTACCGTTACCTGGGCCGCGACAGCTGTGCGGCCGACGGACTCTGTTCCCTGCGCTGTCCGGCCAAAATCAACACCGGCGCCTTCATCAAGGATCTGCGAGGCCGCGAGGCGGGCAAAGCCGCTCGCAAGGCCGCAGGGTTCGTCGCCGGACGTTTCGCCGGTGTGGCCAGGGGAACCTCGGTGCTGCTTTCCGCCACGGACGCGGCCCACCGACTGGCAGGCACGAAGCTGCTGCATACGGGCGCGAATCTGGCCCGTGTCGTCAGCTTCCGGGCTGTTCCGGCCTGGAATCCGGCCATGCCCGCCGGGGTAAAAGGCTCCGTCCTGGCCGGTATCGCGCGACAGGGCGCTGCCGTGGCGGAGTCTCCCGCCGTGGTTTACTTTCCCAGTTGCGTCAGCCGGAGCATGGGGCCCGACCGCAACAGCCCGGAACGCCGGCCGGAACCACAAATCGTCGCGGACCTGCTGACCAAGGCCGGGTTTCGGGTGATTGTGCCGCCGGAAGCGGAAAAGCTCTGCTGTGGCATGGCGTTCGCCAGCAAAGGCTTTGCGGAGGAATCGGCCGCCAAAACCGCGGAGCTGAACGCAGCTCTGCTTGCGGTTACGGAAAACGGCCGGCATCCCGTGCTGTGCGAAACCAGCCCTTGTCTGCTGCACATGCGCGAAACCCTGGACAGCCGTCTGACCTTGTATGAACCCGTCAGCTTCGCCCTGGAACATCTGCGGGACAGGCTCATCTTCAGCCCCCTGCCCCGCGCCGTGGCCGTGCATGTCACCTGTTCCGCCCGCAAGATGGGACTGGCTGGCAAACTGCAGGAACTGGCGGGCCTGTGCGCGGACAGGGTCGTGGTCCCCGCGGGCATAGACTGCTGCGCCTTTGCCGGGGACCGGGGTTTCAGTATCCCCGAGTTGAACGAGGCCGCCCTGCGCGATCTGCGACGCCAGACAGGCGACTGCGAGGCGGGCTACTCCACCAGCCGGACCTGCCAAATCGGCTTGACCCTGCACAGCGGCATACCCTATCTTTCCATCCTGGCCCTTGTGGATGAAGCCACCCGTCCCCTGGCCCAAATTAAAGACGTCTGACTTTGAAGTGCAGTACCGGCCCGAAAAATTGCCGAAAATATGATTCGCCTTTCAGGAGAGCCCCACATGCTGCCCGAACCCTACGCCGCATTTCGAGCCGAGTTGCTCGCCGTCATCTCTGAAGAGCGCATCTACACCGATCCGTTGCGCGTTCTGGCTTACGGCACGGACGCCAGTTTTTACCGGTTGACCCCGAAAATCGTGGTCGACGCGTTGTCGGAAGAGGAAGTCACGCAGATTTTGCGCCTGGCCCGGCGGCATGCGGTGGCGATCACTTTTCGGGCGGCGGGCACCAGTTTGTCCGGCCAGGGGGTGACCGATTCCGTGCTGCTGCGTCTGGGCCACGGTTGGCGCGGTTTTCGCGTCAGTTCCTCAGGGGACGCCATATCGGTGCAACCCGGCCTCATCGGGGCCGAGGCCAACGCGATTTTGGCGCCGCTGGGCCGCAAAATAGGACCGGACCCCGCATCCATCGACACCTGCAAAATCGGCGGCATCGTGGCCAACAACGCCAGCGGCATGTGCTGCGGCGTTGCGGACAACTCGTATAAAACCCTGCTGTCCTGCCGCCTGATTCTGGCCGACGGCAAATTGCTCGATACCGGAGACGCCGCTAGCCGCGCCGCCTTTGCCGAAAGCCACGGCCATATTCTGCAAGGGCTCGCGCAGTTGCACGGCCGGGTGGCGGCCGACAAGGAACTGGCCGAGCGCATTCGCCGCAAATTCAAGATCAAAAATACCACGGGGTACAGCATCAACGCCCTGGTGGATTTTCACGACCCCTTTGAAATACTGCAACATCTGATGGTGGGTTCTGAAGGAACTCTGGGCTTTATTGCGGAAGCCACCTACCGCACGGTGGAAGAGCATGCCTGCAAAGCTTCAAGTCTGATGCTGTTCCCCGATGTGGCCGAAGCCTGCCGCGCCGCCATTTTATTGAAAAGCCTGCCGGTGGCGGCCGCGGAGCTTATGGACAGAGCATCGTTGCGGTCGGTGGAAGGGCAGCCGGGCATTCCGCCTGAGATTGCGGAACTGGGCGGCACCGTGGCCTCTCTGCTTGTGGAAACGCGGGCTGCGGACAGAGAAACACTGGTCTGCCAGATGGAAGAAACCGCAGCGGCTATTGCGAAGCTGAACCTGCTGCGGCCCGTTTCCTTTACGGAAGATCCGGCTGAATGCGCGGAACTCTGGCAGATCCGCAAGGGCATTCTGCCTTCGGTGGGGGCCGTGCGCAAGGCCGGCGACACCTGCATCATCGAAGACGTGGCCGTGCCCCTGGAAAAACTGGCGGAAGCCGCGGGCGATCTGCAGAACCTTTTCATCAAACACGGGTACAGCGAAGGCGTTATTTTCGGCCATGCCCGGGACGGCAATCTGCATTTTCTTTTCAACCAGAATTTCAGCGACCCCAAGGAAATAGCCCGCTACGGCGCGTTCATGGACGATATCGGCAGAATCATCGCCGTCAAATACGAGGGTTCTCTCAAAGCCGAGCACGGCACGGGCCGCAACATGGCCCCCTTTGTGGAGTTGGAATGGGGCAGGGCCGCCCACGGCCTGATGCGCGACGTAAAACGGTTGCTGGACCCGCAGGGCATTCTGAACCCCGGCGTGCTGCTGAACGACGACCCCGAACTGCATCTGAAGAACCTCAAGCCCCTGACTCCTGCCCATGAACTGATCGACGCCTGTTCCGAATGCGGGTTTTGCGAACCCACTTGTCCGTCCCGCAGGCTCAGCCTTACCCCCCGCCAGCGCATCACCGCCTGGCGCGAAATCACGCGCCTTTCGGATCCGGTCAAACGGGACGCGCTGGTGAAAGCCCTGGAAAAAACCTACCGCTATCAGGGCCGCGACACCTGCGCCGCCGACGGGCTTTGCGCTTTGCGTTGTCCGGCCAAAATCAACACCGGAACCTTTATCAAAAGCCTGCGCGCCGAACAGGCGGGCAAGGCCGCGCGCAAAACAGCCGGCTTTGTCGCAAGGCATTTCGCCGGAGTGGCCAGGGGGGCCTCCGTATTGCTTTCAACCGTGGACGCGGCCCACCGTCTGCTGGGCACGCGCGCCATGCTGGCCGGTTCCAGGCTTGCCCGCATCGCCAGTTTGCGCGCCATTCCGGCCTGGAACCCGGCCATGCCCACGGGGGTGAGCCGGTCCGTCCTGGCCGACGCGATCGCTTTCGCGGGCAGGGCCACGGCAAGGGCCGTCACCAGGGACAGCACGGTCGTCTACTTCCCCAGTTGCGTCAGCCGCAACATGGGGCCGGACCGGGCCGGTCCGGGGGCAAATCCCGACCGGCGGCCCGAACCGCAGATTATCATGAGTCTGCTGGCCAAGGCCGGTTTTCGTGTGCTGGTTCCCGAAGGGTTGAATGCGTTGTGCTGCGGCATGGCCTTTGCCAGCAAAGGCTTTGCCGAAGAAGCGGCGGTCAAGGAACGCGAACTGAACGCGGCTTTGCTTGCGGCCACGGAAGAAGGCCGCCGGCCGGTGCTTTGCGAAACCAGCCCCTGTCTGCTGCATATGCGCGAGACCCTGGACAAGCGCCTGACGCTGTACGAGCCCATCGCTTTTGCCCTGGAACATCTGCGGGACAGGCTTGCCTTTACCCGTCTGCCCCGCACGGTGGCGGTGCACGCCACCTGTTCAGCCCGCAAGATGGGCCTTGCGGACAAACTTGTGGAACTGGCCTCGCTGTGCGCCGAACGGGTTGTGGCGCCCACGGGCGTCGATTGCTGCGGATTCGCCGGAGACAGGGGTTTTAGTTTTCCGGAACTGAACAAAGCCGCGCTGGCGGATCTGCGCCTTCAGGTCAGCGGCTGCGACGCGGGCTATTCAACCAGCCGCACCTGCCAGATCGGCCTGACCCTGCACAGCGGCATACCTTATCGCTCCATTCTGGCCCTGGTGGACGAGGCGACTGCGGCTAAGGACAGCGACTCGATTTGAGTCTTGAGATTGAGCCGCCGCGGGTCAAAGCTTGACCGGACGGCAAAGTATTGTACTATCAACCTGGATGCGCACCCCCCCTTTTCACACCACAGCAGGAGAAACTTATGAAATCATTGAAAGGCAGCAAGACCGAAAAGAACATTCTGGCCGCGTTTGCCGGCGAATCGCAGGCCCGCAACCGCTACACCTACTTTGCCGCCACGGCCAAAAAAGAAGGTTTTGTGCAGATTTCGGATATCTTCATCGAAACCGCCGAGCAGGAAAAAGAACACGCCAAGCGGCTGTTCAAGTTTCTGGAAGGGGGCGAGGTGGAAATTACCGCGGCCTTCCCGGCCGGGGTCATCGCCGATACGGAAAGCAACTTGCGCGCCGCTGCCGCCGGCGAAAATCACGAAGTGCACAGCATGTATCCCGAATTCGCCAAAACCGCGCGCGACGAAGGCTATCTCGAAGTGGCGAGCGTCATGGAAGCCATAATCAAGGCCGAAGCCTGGCACGAAAAGCGCTTTCTCGACTTCGCGGACAACATCAAGGCCGGCCGCGTCTTCAAACGCGACAAGCCCGCACATTGGCGCTGCCGCAACTGCGGCTACACGCATGATGGCGACGCCGCTCCCGACTGCTGTCCGGCCTGCGCCCATCCCCAGGCCCATTTCGAACTGCGCGGCGAGAACTGGTAGGATTTTTCGGGAAGGCTCCGCCTCCCCGGATCCCTCTGCCAGGGCCTCGGACCCTGGACCCCTGATGGCGAAGGGCCTTTTCAGCAACGCTGAAAAGGCCCTTCGCGCATACGGGGCAAAATTTTTTTGTCAAGGCAGCCCTCAAAAAGACAGGCTCCGCTTTTTGGCGCTTGACGCAGACAAATCCTTGCCGCGAGATGCTTGCAGGCGGGCTTTGCCCGCCGTTAAGCAGGCATTTCAGAGTGAAATTGCTCCAGCTGTACGCATTTTACCTTTGAAAAGTTGTATCAATGGTTCTGATAATTGCGGAAAGTCAGCTCAATCCTATAGTTACAGTGCCAGACTTAAACGACACGCTTCGCGGACGTCCGCTACGCGTCCGTCAGAGCAGATACGCTTTTTCAAAGCCAATCTGCTCTAGCTGTCCGGTTGGACAAGGCGTGAGCAGTTGGATCTGGTGATGCCGTGCTTTTTCAGTTTTTCGTACAGGGTGGCGCGGGCTATGCCCAGTTTGCGGGCCGCGGCCGAAACGTTCCACTTCAATTCCTGCAAGGTGAGAATGATAAGGCGCAACTCGTTGTTGGCCAGCATGGTGTGCAGATCGACGGGAATCTGGCCGCCGGGCCCCTGCAAGGCAAATTCGGGCGGGCAGGCGCCGAAATCCGCGAGAATTTTGGGCGGCAGGTCGCCCATGTCGATGATGTTGTCGCGGCACAGGCTCAATGCGCCGATGATGACGTTGCGCAACTCGCGCACGTTGCCGGGCCAGCAGTACAGGGCAAGGGCGTTCAGCGCGCTTTCGGTGATCCGGACGTTTTCCCGGCCCAGACGCTGCAAGATGTGCCGGCTGAGCAGAGGGATGTCTTCGTAGCGCTCGTGCAGGGAGGGTACCTGCAAGATGAGCGAGCTGACGCGGTAGTAAAGATCCTCTCGAAAAGTCCCTTCGGCGATCATGGTTTCAAGGTTGCGGTTGGTGGCCGCAACCAGACAGAAATCCACGGTACGCGGCTGGGTGGACCCCAGACGGTACAGGGTGCGGTCTTCAAGAACCCGCAGCAGCTTGGCCTGGGCGGGCAGGGGGGTGTCGCCTATTTCATCGAGAAAAAGCGTGCCCCTGTCGGCCAGTTCGATCTGCCCGACCTTGCCGTCCTTGTGGGCGCCGGAAAAAGCGCCGGGCGCGTAGCCGAACAGTTCCGACTCGAAAAGATCCTTGGGCACGGCCGCGCAGTTGATGCTGACAAAGGGGCCTTCCCGGCGCGGTCCTTCACAGTGCAGGGCTCCGGCGGCCAGTTCCTTGCCGGTGCCGGTGGCGCCGGTGATCAGCACGGGCAACCCCGTGCGCGCGTAACGCAGCAGGTGGTCCTTGAACTGGACGGCGGCCTTGCTTTCACCCAGAATGGAAGAGAGGGTATAGCGGGGCGAGAGGGCGCTTTTCATGCGCCGGGCATAGGAGGCCACTTTTTTATCCAGATACTCGACCCGCTTGTTGACGAGCTCAAGTTCTTCCAGCGAGCCGAACAGGGTCTGCGACAACATGCCGACCACTCGGCTTTCCGCTTTGAAGGGCAGCCGGTTGACCACAATGATCCGGTCGCCTTCGGGTCCTTTGAAGGTTCGCAGATCGCCCATTTCCGCCCGGCCGGTGGAGGTGACGAAAGGCGCGCGCGAATCGGGAATGAAATCGGTGATGGGCCGCCCGAGAATGGCCTCGGGCGGAAGGTTCAGGTACCCGGCATACGCGTCGTTGATAAAGCGGACGATATAATCGTTGTCGCAGACATAGACCCCAGTGGTAAGACTGTTGAGTATAAGCCTGAGAAATTCGGCCTGATCCGTAAATATTGTCGTCTCTTCCGACATGAAGTCGCTTCCTGCAAAAGGGGCAGGCACAGTTTTGCAGAAAATTTTGGAAGATTCAAGCAGTTCAAGTTTAGATAACGATTACAGAAAATTATTTTTATCTGAAATCCGGATGCCGATGGCGGGGCCAGGGACAAGCGGATGCAAAAGTCCGGGGGCGCTTTGCGCCCCCGGAGAAAGGAGGGGTTTGGAGCAGATTAACCAGGAGCCCGCGCGGGTTATTTCTTGACCAACAACTCCGTCAGCACGGCTTTCTGGTGGGCAAAAAGCTTTTTCACTTCTTCACGGGTCATGATGTTCAGCGGGCTGCCGCTTTCCTTCATTTTTGAGGCTACCATGGGGTCGTTGAACATGGCGGGCACGGTCTTGGCCGCGAACTCGATGATTTCTTTGGGAACGCCCGCCGGGAAGGCAAAGCCGCGGAAGTTCACGCTTGAGTTGTCGATGTCGTAGCCCAATTCCTTGAAGGTGGCGACATTGGGCAGAAACTCGTGGCGTTTCAGGTCGGCGATGGCCAGAATACGCAGGCGGTCCTGGGCGCGGTAAGCGTCGGCCAGGTTGGTGAAGCCGGAGATGACCGTCTTGCCGTACAGGGAACTCAGGGCGTCGGCCGCGCCCTGC
>JAVBRE010000155.1:0-2658 GCA_031548325.1 Desulfovibrionaceae bacterium | reverse complement strand
TCTTCGACGGCCATGGGCGCGGAGTCGTAATAGCGCAGTTCATAGTTCCACTTGTTCTTGTCGCGGTTCTGGGCCAACCATTCGGCCTCGTTGGTGCCGCGCTGGGTGCCCAGTTTCTTTTTGCCGGTCAGGATCTGCTCTTTGGTCAGCTTGCTGTTCGAACGCACCAGCAGGACTTTCTGAATGGTGAAATAGGGCTCGGAAAAAGTGACCCTGGCCTGACGTTCGGGGGATATGCTCATGCCGGAACAGACCATATCGATCTTTTTGGCCAGCAGGTCGGGAATGATGCCGTTCCAGTCCATGGGTTTGTGGGTCACGGTGAAGCCCGTTTTTTTGGCGATCCAGTCCATGGAGTCCACGTCGAACCCGGTGGGTTTTCCGTTTGCGTCCACATACGCGAAAGGCGGGTAGTTGGCGTCGATGCCGTTGACGTAGGCGGCGGCAAGGGCTCCTCCCGCCAGGGACAGGGTCATGATCGCGGCAGCGGCCACGGCCAGAAGTTGTTTACGCATGACGCGGCTCCTTCATGGTGAGAATGGCAAAGCAGTTTTTCCGCTTACGTTACTTTATGTTGTTTTTCAAGGTCCCCAGTCCTTCGATGGAAAGTTCCATCACGTCGCCCTTTTTCAGAAATTTCGGCGGATTGAAGCCCATGCCCACGCCGAGGCAGGTGCCGGTGGCAATGATGTCGCCGGCCAGCAGGGTCGCGCCTTTGGACAGGGCGGTGATGATGGCGGGAATGTCGAAGATCATCAGTTTTGTATTTGATTCCTGCCGCAGCTCGCCGTTGATCGTGCCCTGCAGCTTCAGATTATGAGGGTCGGGCACGCTGTCACGGGTGACGAGATAGGGGCCGAAGGGCGCGGATTCGTCCAGGCATTTGCCGCTGAACCACTGCGAGGTGCGTTTTTGCAGATCCCGGGCCGACAGGTCGTTGATGATGGAGTATCCGAACACGTGGGCCCAGGCTTTTTCCCTGGAAATGTCCTTGCCGCTTTTGCCGATGATCACGGCCAGTTCCGTTTCGTAATCGTACGAATCCGTTTCCGCCGCGTGCCCGTCGACGGCCGCGTCCGGGTCAGCGATGGCGGTGAAGGGTTTGGTGAAGATAATGGGGTATTGCGACGCGCCCTGGCCCTCGGTCTGCTCAAATTCCTGAATATGGTCGAAGTAGTTCAGGCCCACGCAAAAAATATTGCGCGGCGGGTTTTTATACGGCGCGCGCAGAGACAGTCCCTTCATGGGCAGAAAGACCGGCGGGTTCTTGCCCGCGGCAAGGTCGGCCCCGGCTTTGCCCAGCAGGGCCCTGACGGCGGCCAGGGCCGCCTCGCCTCCGGTCACCAGGTCCAGCATGTTTTCCGCAATGCCGTCCGCCGCATAATGCTTTGCCGCAGAGCGCAGACAGAGCACATTTTTGCCGTCATCGGCCAGCACGCCGACCCGTTCTTTTCCGTCCCTGGCGAAGGTGAGCAGCCGCATGGTCAGACCCCCTGTATCAGGCGTTTTGTCCGCACAATACGCTGATTTCAGCCGGGAGAAAAGATACTTTTTCCTTTCCCCGGCCTGGTGTATGCTTGCTTTTACAAGGAGACGTCCATGAAAAAATCACTCGGTCCGCAAACCCTGGTCTACCCCATGCCCGCTTTTCTGGTCGGCACCTATGACGATGCGGGCAAAGCCAACATCATGACCGCCGCCTGGGGCGGCATCTGCTGTTCTGAACCACCCCTGCTGGCGGTGTCCGTGCGTAAAGCCCGCTGGACTTATGCGGCCGTTCTGGCCCGCAAGGCCTTCACCGTCAGTATCCCGTCCGCAAAACTGGCTGCCCGGACCGACTTCGCGGGCATCGCTTCGGGCAGGAACACCGACAAGTTCGCGCAACTGGGCCTTAGCGCCGTTCGCGGCGAATTCGTGGACGCGCCCTATGTGGAAGAATGCCCGGTGGCGCTGGAACTGGCGCTGCACAGCAGCCTGGACCTGGGCTCGCACACCCAGTTTATCGGCGAGATCAAAGACGTGAAAATTGACGAGAACTGTCTGGCCGAAACGGGCAAACCCGACATCAATCTGGTGGATCCCCTGATTTATGACGGGGGCGGGCGCGAGTATCGCCAGGTGGGCGGCCACGTGGGACACGCTTTCGCTGGCGGCAAAATTTTCTGGAACAAACGCGGAGAGTAAACGTCAGCGTTCCAGCATTCCGCAAATCAGTTCCGCCGCCATGCGGCTGCCGCCCCGGCGGGGGGCAAGATAGGCCGCTGTTTCGGCCGCGATCGCTTCGCGAGACCGGGGATTGGCCGGCGGTTGCAGCAGGGCTTCGGCCATGGCCATGGCGTCGGGCACGCGCCGGGCCAGGCCCAGGGTAAAAAAGTCCTCGCCCGTCCAGGCGAAATTTTTCAGGTGCGGTCCCACCACCGGCGCCCGGCCGAGGGCGGCCGCTTCCAGAAAATTCTGGCCGCCCAGAGGAGCCAGGCTGCCGCCCACGAACACGGCGTCCGCCCGTTCGTACAGACGGCGCAGTTCGCCGAAACGGTCCCAGATGACAATGGAACCGGGCCCGGCGGGCTGGTCTGAAGAACGGAGCAGGACGGAACCGCCGGGGGACGTCTCCGGCGACCAGGGCTCCGCCCTGGACCCGCCAGGGGACTGAGTCCC
>JAVBRE010000193.1:0-4970 GCA_031548325.1 Desulfovibrionaceae bacterium | reverse complement strand
CCTATTCCTGGGAACACAACCTGGATACCGGGCGGGGCGCCGTCACGGTCGCGCACTCCATTTCCCGCAGCGGTTCCGACAGCGTCATCGGAACACTTCGCCACCTGCCCCCGGAAATCGGGCTGGACAAGGATACCAAACTCCAGCTTGAAGTGCTGGAAGGGCTGCCGGTCGGGGTCTACTTCATCGATCACGATTACCGCATGCGCTGGGTGAACCAGCTCGGTACTTGCCAGAGCCATATCAACTGGAAGAACCACTACGGCGAAGTGTGCTATGAGCTGCCTTTCGGCAGAAAGACCAAATGCGACAATTGCCCTGTGGTGCGCAGCCTGGAAAAGGGCGATATTTCGACCAACGAACTGTCCATGCCCAACGGGGCCACCTGGCTTTTGACGGCCATGCCCATTTACAGCCAGGAAGGCGAACGCATTGGCGCCGCGGAAGTGGTCACGGACGTCAGCGAGCTGGCCGAAGGCCGCCGCAAATTCCTGGAAGAGCTGCAAGCGCAGAAGGCGCGGCTGCAATTGTACAACGAAGCCCTGACTGCCCTGCACAGCCGTTTTGCCTCCGAAGAAACCCCTTGTGAAAATGCCTTGCAGCTCATCACCGAAACGGCGGCGCGCACCCTTTGCGCGGCCAGATCGGGCATCTGGCTTGAAAAGGATGAGGACTTCGAGCAAAGCGACGTTTTTGAAACGGAGAGCGGAGCGCACACCGCGGCTCCGCCCTTTACCTCTTTCCGCTATGGCCGTTACCTGGGTCTGTTCCGCGAAGGAAGGCAGCTCTGCATTTCGGACATCGAACGATCCGGCAACGCGCAGGATCTGCAGGCGTTTCCGCAGGCGCTCGGCCTGCGTTCCATGCTGTACTGCCCCGTCCGGATCAACGGCAAGGTAGCGGGCGTCATCAGCATAGGACACGCCGAGGCGCATGAATGGACGCTGGAAGAACAGACCTTCGGCGCTTCCCTGGCCGACTTCGCGGCCCTGGTCATCGGCAACAACCGGCTGCGCGAAAGCCGCCGCCGCATGGCCACCCTGATGGCCAGCCTGCCCGGCATGGCCTTCAGAATGTGCAGAAAAGGGGCGGGCCTGGTTTTCGAGGTGGCCAGCGAAGGCTGCGGGGAACTCACGGGCTATCCGCCTGAATATTTCACTGACAGCAAACGCTTTCGTTTCGCCAGGATCGTGCATGAAGACGACAGGGACATGGTCGTGGGTTCGCACGAGCGGCCGCGAAAGGCGGACGAACCTTTTTCCGGCATCTTCCGCATCCGGCATCGGGACGGGAACATCCGCTGGGTGCTGGAACGGGCGCGGATGGTGGAAGCGACCGAAGACGGAAGGCCTCTGGCCGTAGAAGGTTTTTTTCTCGACATCACCGAACGCTACCGCCTGAAAGAAGCGGAAATGCTGAACAAGGCAAAAAGCGAGTTCATGGCCACCGTCAGCCACGAAATACGCACGCCCATGAACGCCATCATCGGCATGGCCCACCTGGCGCTGCGAACGGATCTTTCCGACCGGCAGCGCGGCTATGTGGACAATATTCACAAGGCGGGCACCGCCTTGCTGTCCATAATCAACGATATCCTCGATTTTTCCAAGATCGAGGCCGGCAAAATGGAACTGGAACACACCCCGTTCCACATCGGCGACCTGATTGACGGCGCGCGGGCTCTTTTCGCCCAGAGCTGCGCGGACAAGGGGCTGGAACTGCACTTCAAGACGGCCCCGAATGTACCGGCCAAAGCTGTTGGCGATGCTTTGCGCATTTCGCAGATACTGACCAATTTTCTCAGCAACGCGGTGAAATTTACTGAACGCGGGGAAATCCGCGTGGAGTGCGCGTTGGAAGAAGAGAATGCCGAAGAGCTTTGCCTGCGTTTTACCGTGCGCGACACGGGCATCGGCATGACCCAGGCCCAGCAGGAAAAACTTTTCGACGCTTTTTTCCAGGCCGATGCTTCCACCACACGTAAATACGGCGGAACCGGCCTTGGCCTCGCCATCTGCAAAATGCTGACGAAGCTGATGGGCGGCGGCATTTTTGTGCACAGCGCACCGGGTAAAGGCACGTCCATAAGCTTTACCTGCCGCCTGGGCCGCGCATCTGGCGAGGCCGCCCGGCCGGATGACCAAGCCGTCGACTTGCTGCCCCGCTTTGGCGGCCAGGAAATCTTGCTGGTCGAAGACAACCTGATCAATCAGCAAATCGCCGAAGAACTGCTGACGGACGTGAATCTGCGCGTGACCATAGCGAACAACGGGCAGGAAGCTCTGGACCACATTCGTGAACGGCCCGCCGGGCAGCCCTTTGCTCTGGTGCTCATGGATCTGCAAATGCCGGTGATGGACGGGCACCAGGCGACAAAGGCCATCCGCGAAAACGCCGCCGTCGCCGCCATGCCGATTGTGGCCATGACCGCGCACGCCATGGCCGACGAACTGGCCCGCTGTCTGGCCGAAGGCATGAACGGCCACATCGTCAAACCCATTGACGTGGCGTCTTTGTACCGCACGCTCAGGGGTTTTTTGCAAGCCGGGACGTAGTTTCTTCACCGGCCTCGCGGCGAAGCCGCAAGGCCGCTGCGCATGACCAGCCGTCGCAGGCCCGGCGTGTACATCACCGCCGATTTTACGCGTTTCCACAGG
Source organism: Desulfovibrionaceae bacterium (assembly GCA_031548325.1). Lineage (GTDB taxonomy): Bacteria > Desulfobacterota > Desulfovibrionia > Desulfovibrionales > Desulfovibrionaceae > FLUQ01. The sequence continues at coordinate 2,313 of JAVBRE010000193.1, read as the reverse complement.
ATATTGGCTCGCAGAGGCAAGCTGTTGCGACCGTATGCGCGCAGGATGGCGTTCGGGCCGCCCTCGGCCAGAATCGCCCCGGCCAGAGCTTCGGCCGAGGCAAAAGCATAGCTGAAGCCCTCTGCGGAACTGGGGCTGATCCAGCCTGCGGCCTCGCCGATGCAGAATGCGCCGTTCCGGCCGCAAAAGATATCGCGCGGCCGGGGGCGCATCACCAGGCAGGCCCGGCGTGAAAATGGCGTTTTGCCGTCCGGTTCGGGAAAATCGTATCCATGCCGCCGCAACGCGTCGCGGGCGGTCCGCATGCGTTTCGCCGCATTGTTCCGCCCTCGCAAAGGCAAAGCCGCGCCAAGCAGCACGCGGTCCTGCTTGGGAATGACCCAGCCGTAAAAATCTGTCAGCTCCGGATGGAAAAAGGCCGTGTATTCCGTGGACAGAAAGCCCGCGTTATTTCCGATGTCTTTCAGGCGAAAGCTGTCCTGCAGCGCGAGGTAAAAACGCTTCGGGTCGCGCGAGGGGTCCAGGGTCCGGCGCACCAGGCTGCTTGCCCCTTCTGCTCCGGCCAGCAGGCGGCCCGTATATACCCGCGCGTCTTCCGGTCCCTGCGCTGTAACCTGCCAGCCCCCGCCGGGGGCCGGCCTGATGCCCGTGCAACGGCGGCCCGGCAGAAAGGTGACGCCGGAGGGCAGAAGGGAAAGCAGCCAGCGTTCAAAAGCCGGGCGGTCAAGATTGATGTAGGCGCGCGGATAATGGCGCGCGTCGCCCGAAACCAGATCAAGGGCTTTTACGCGCAACGGCTGTCCGCTGTCGCAAACAAAAGCGGGCAGGGCCAGTCCCATGCGGCGCAACTGGGTCTGGGCGTCTGGAGCCAGCAGGCCGCCGCAGCATTTTTCCGGCCGCTTGCCGTCATCGTCCGGACCGCGCGATTCCAGAAGCAGAACGGACCGCTTCGCCCCCAGCAGCCGGGCCAGGGTCGCTCCGGCGGGTCCCGCGCCGATGATGATCAGGTCGTACATATGCGGCTCTGGTGGCATAGAGGGCGGCTTCTGTCAAACCCGCGTTTGACACGGAGCTTTTGCTGCCCGCAACACCTGGACGGCAGAGGGCCTAAAAGTCTCCGGTCTGCGCGCGCCACGAAGGCGCAGGCGGCATTCATTGCCGCCGTTGAACGCCGAAGCGAGCGCGCCTCTACAAACCCCGCCGCAGGCGGGTTTGTCATCAATCTGAGCATGTTCAAAATAAAAATGCTCTAAGACGCAGATTTCTGCGCAATCCTCGGCGGCAAAAAAATGGGGGCAAAGACCGCGATCTTTGCCCCCGTTTTCATTGTGCAGTTTGCAAGCGGGCCGGATCAGCTCCTGTCGCCGCGGTCCCGGTCTCGGCCGCGGTCGCGACCCCGGTCGCGGTCCCTGCCGCCCCGGTCGCCCCTGTCGCGCGGGGGGCGGGCAGTGTCTTCGGGTTTCCATTCAATTCCCTGTTCCTCAAGCAGCACGGCCTTGCGCGAGGCGCGGATGCGGTCGCCGTTGATCTCGATGACCTTGACCGTCATTTCCTCGCCCAGACGGGCGACGTCGCCGGCCTGTTCCACCCGGTTCACATCCAGTTGCGAGATGTGCACCAGGGCTTCGAGGTTGGGCAGAAGTTCCACGATAGCGCCGATTTCCAAAACCTTACGGACCTTGGCCACATAGTTTTTGCCCAGGTCCGCGCGCTGGTCGTAATAGAGCACCATTTCTTTGGCCCGTTCCATGGCTTCCAGGGTGGGGGCGAAGATTGAAACCTTGCCCGAATCCTCGATGTCCACGGATGCGCCGGTGTCGGCGGTGATCTGTTTGATGTTCTTGCCGCCGGGACCGATGATCAGGCGGATGATGTCGGGGTTGACCGTCACTTCGCAGTGTTGCGGCGCATACTTCGACAATTCCTTGCGGGTTTCCGGCAGGGCCTTTTTCATCTCGGCCAGCACCACCAGGCGGGCTTCTTTGGCCTGGGCCATAGCCCGGGCCATGACCTCTGTGGAAATGCCCGTGATCTTGATGTCCATCTGCACGGCGGTGACGCCTTCGGCCGTGCCAGCGATTTTGAAGTCCATGTCGCCCAGCGCGTCTTCATCGCCCAGAATGTCGGTCAGCACGATGAACTGGTCGTCTTCCCTGATCAGCCCCAGGGCGATGCCCGCCACGGGCGCGGTGATGGGAATGCCCGCGTCCATCAGCGACAGGCAGCCGCCGCAGACCGCGGCCATGCTGGAAGAGCCGTTGGATTCCATAGTTTCGGACACGATCAGCACGGTTAAGGGAAAATCGTCGCCAA
>JAVBRE010000231.1:0-11730 GCA_031548325.1 Desulfovibrionaceae bacterium | reverse complement strand
GCAGTATCGCCAGTTTGCTTCGGCACGAAGCCACATGCGCGGCATCCACGTCGGCGCGTTCCGTCTGCTCGGCCATATGGTATATTTTAAGAGCCAGAATGGACAGCCTGTCAATAGCCATGCCCAAAGATTCCGTATTGTGCGCCGGGCGCGCCGGCGCGGGCGCGGCCAGCGCCGCTATGCGCGCCACAAGATTTTCGTCAACCCGTTCCATGGCGTCATTGCGGCTCTGGTTGAGCTTGTCGATACGGTACTTGCAGTCGGCGATCACCGAAGCGTCCACGTCTTTGCGCCGGGCCGTATCTTCCACATGCCAGAGTCGAAAATTCATCAGGTGCTGGGCCAGAACCAGCCGCCGCAATTCGGCCGCCGGGTCTTTTTCTTGGACAGCGACCGGCTGTTCCGGCTCGCACGCGTGCCAGTCAATCACAGCCTGTTCCTGAGCCGCGAAACAGCGCTCAAGGTCACGCTTCACCGCGGCATGCGAATCAGTCATGTCGTCTTTCCTTATAAATCGGCTCTGGTGATGCGCGCGTCAAAATATTTGCCCACGCCGTAATCCCTTCGCCGGAAAAACTTTTCCGGCGCCGGCCCGATAATCTGCAACTCGGGATGCACGCGCTGCACATCGACGGCAATACGCATTTCCTTGGTGCAGCCCGTTGAAAAGGTCGCATCCTTGCCCAGCCAGATGGACGGCACTTTGCGGCCCAACAAGCCGAAGCTGGTTTCTATATCGTCAACTGTCTGAAAACGCCAGACATCCAGATATCCGCTACGCTGGACCCGTTCCCACATGAACATCAGGTCATCGCCGTCCAGCCCCTCCTCAAAATGTTCCGCCGGGTTGATAATGAACGTATTTTCCATGCGCGCCCGCAAATGGCGGACAAAAACGGTCACCAGCTCAATGGCCGTCTTGGTCTGGCCGGGTATGGAACCGATGACGGCGCTGTAGAACATAACGGATTTGCCGTCGTGTCTGGCCCGGCGCATGCGGTTTATGATGCCGTCGGCTCTGGCGGTCAGGTCGTTTTCCGTAAATTTGCGGACCCGGGCGGCCTTGGCCTTGCAGCGCATGTGAAATGCCCCTTCTTCTTCCCGCCAGAAGCAAAGGACGTCCCGCGTGTATTCGTGGCTGGAATCCAGCAACACCTGTTTGTTGCGCCGCCCTTTGGCAATGATAAGGTCGCACTCCTTCCAGGCTCGGGCAAAGGTCACGCTGGCGCGGTACAGGTTCAGTTGTTCGGCCGTGCCGTCGCTGATGACCACCAGACGGTGCTCGCGCAGGTGTTGCAGCAACGCATTTTTGGACACGGCGTCGTCGTGCAGAAAAAACATGCCTTCCGTACCCGCCTTCAGCGCCGGGTCCGTCTCCAGGTCCCAAAGCACGGGGGTGTTGAAATAAAAGGCGTCCTTGAGGGCCAGAATAAGCTGGTGCCCCTGGCGCAGCAAAGATTTGACGATCAGCAGGTCGGCCATGAAGCCGCCCGCCACGTCCGGCAGGTACAATATCTTTTTGCGCGGGCGCTCTTCCGGCCCGAAAATATCGTGCAGGCACCCGCAGTCGGGATGTTGCGCGCGCAATTTTTCTTCCAGCTCTTCCGGGCTGATGCGGCCCTGCCAGAGGTCCCGGTAGGTCGCCACGCGGAACAGGCGCTGCAATTCCGTGAAATCGGCAGCCCAGCGCAGGTCGGATATGGTCTTTTGGCCTGCCGGGTTCGGGCTGGCATACAGGGAGGCGCGGTATTTGGGGTCGACCAGAATGTCGGCCATGCGCGCGTTGGATTGCTGCTTTTTCTTACGAAAAGGATCGGGGTCGCCCATCTGGGCCAACACGATGCCCAGCAAACGCTTGACCAGCCGCGAAGGCAGAATCATGCGCGAAGCCACATACAACTCGAAACGGTAGCGGCATAGTTGCAAAATGCGCAGGCGCGCCGCCGTGGACAGTTTGGCCCCTTCGATCGCCGTTTCGATAAAGCTCCAGGCGTCGGCGTACTGGGCCCGCAGGTCCGGCGACAGTTCATCCTGATAAAATTGCTGAAACAAGGCGTCGGAACAGGGCACATAGACCTGGTCGTCATCCAGGGCGACCATGAAGCGCAATTGCTGGGGCGAAGCGACGAGAGCCGGACTGAGCTGGTAGTCCAGGTTGTTTTCGATCAGAAAATGGTGAACCCAGGCTTCCAGGCCGGCGTTGCGGCCCAGGCGGATATCTTTCACGCCGGTGAACGGAGGAAATTTGCTCATGCCTGCTCCGAGCCCTGACCGCCGAAATCGCGCACAAAACCGGCGGAACGCAACTTGGCGAAATACCCTTCGCCGTCCAGTCGCGCGAAACAGACGCAATCGGGCTCGCCCCGGGCCTCAAGGCGATCCCCCCTGGTCAGACGCAAGGCTTCCTGCCCGTCCACGGTCAGATAGCTTTCCGGACCGGCTTCGTCCACGGTCACGGAAAAACCGGTTCCGCTCGGCAGAACCATGGGCAGAAAATTGCCGAGAAAAGGACAGAGAGCAGTCACCACATAAGCGTCAATGCCGGGATAAAGCAAGGGCCCCCTGGCGGAACCCGTATACCCCGTGGACCCCGTGGGGGTCGACACGATCAGCCCGTCGGCCCGCATCACGGCAAGGCGCGCGCCTTCGACGGCCAGTTCCAGACTGACCAGCCGGGCCGGGCCTCCCCGCGAAATGACTATGTCGTTGACCGCAAGCCCCCCGCAAAGGCCTTCGCCGTCGCGGGTCAGGCTATAGCGCAGGGCCAGCCCCGTTTCCAGCATGACCCCGTCCCGCATGATACGGGCGCAGGCGCTTTCCCAGGCATCGGGGCTGATCTCGGCCAGAAAACCCACCCGGCCCAGGTTTACGCCGATAATCGGCCGAGGAGATGCAGCAAGATGCCGGGCAACGCTGACCAGGGTGCCGTCGCCCCCCAGCACGATGACCAAGTCCGCATCGCCGAGCCGGGCGACAAAGTTCTTGTCGTCCGCCGTATAGGCGAATGCCGCGCATGAAACGCCGCCTTCGCCGAACCACCGCCGCGCCGCCGCGGAAAGTTCCGCGGCGGCCGCGTTGCCGGCTTTGCCGAGCAGCGCCACCGAACGCACCGGATGGCGCGCCTTTTCATTCGCCCGCGCGACCGGGCGCATCACAGAATATCCAGAGGCCCGGAGCCCCCGCTTTTGCCGCCGGCAGGCGCTTTGTCCGCGGCGACATCCGACAGGCTCAAATCCGGCAGGTCAAAACCGTCCTGCCGTCCCAGATTGCACAGGCCTTTTTCCAGCATCTCGCCCAAATCCGCCGAAGAGCCGCGCTCGGGGGCGGGGGCGCCGCCTTTGGCGGAGGCCAGTTTCCGCACGGCGGCGACCAGATCGTTCAACTGATGTTCCGTGTCGCTCAACCGCATCTGCAGATTGCCGCGCGTCTCGTGCACGGAACGCCGCAGCGCATCCAGGCTGCGCAAGAGAAAAACGAACAACACCAGCGTACCCGCAAAGCTGAGAACCACCAAAGCCATAATCGCGGTAAAGGGATCTGCGAACATGCTCACTACCTCTCGCTGCTCAATACACCGCATCCGGGCCATTGCCTAGTCACCGCGAAACGCGGTATGCACAAAAACTGCCATAGCGGCAGTATAAACATAGAGCGCGGCCCCCGCCACAAAAAAAGACCAGAGAAAAATCATGGCAGCTCCTTCCATCCGCCCGGCCCTGGTCATGGCCGATACCGAAGGTCGAATTTACGACCACCCCGACCTCGACATGATCTGCCGCCAGGGGCGGGAATTCGGCCTGCCCCGGCCCGACGAGCTTATGCCCTTGCCCGATGAAAGCGAGCTCTTTCTGCTGCCCGGCCGGAACGCCGTGGGGCTTGACCCCGAAAGTGGCGAGGCCGTGGAATTGGAAGAGATGGCGGTGGCCGCCTTTGTCTCTCCTGCCCACACCCTGACCGCCCACGCGGCCTACCATACGCAAAAAGGCGCGCCGATGCTGCCGCTTTTCGCATACGGGGCCGTCGGCTTCGCCAATGACCGCTTTTATGTTTGCGCCAAAAAAGTTGACAGTGATCCGCGTCAGATTTTCCAAAATATTCCCCGACAGACCATTGAAAAAAAAGCCCGGACCCTGATGCAGGCATATCCGAAAAACAGGCTGATGCAGCACCTGATGGCCAAATGCGCCCTGACCTACAACTGTCCGGCGGCCCGCAACCTCTGCCTGGGCCGCCATGAGGCCCCCCTGCCCGTTTCCCGCGCTTGCAACGCCCGTTGCGTCGGCTGCATTTCACAGCAGGAAGACGGCTCGCGCATCTGCGCCACGCCGCAAAACCGCATGAACTGTACCCCAACGGCCGAAGAAATCGCCGAAGTCATGTTGCACCATGGCCGTAATGAAAAGGACAAACCCATTTTTTCTTTCGGCCAGGGTTGCGAGGGCGAACCCCTGACCGAAGCGCCGCTGCTGGAAGCGGCCATTCGCCTGTTCCGGGAAAAAGGCGGCGTGGGCACGGTGAATCTCAACAGCAACGCCTCCATGCCCGAGGCCGTGGCCGCCCTGGCGGGAGCCGGACTGAGTTCCATACGGGTCAGCCTGAACAGCGCGCGCGAAGAAAGCTACGCCCGTTATTACCGACCGCGCGGATACGCGTTTTCCGACGTGCGGCGCAGCATAGCCGAGGCCAAAAAAGCGGGAATTTTCGTCTCGCTGAACCTGCTTTTTTTTCCGGGACTGACGGATACGGAAGAAGAAACCCAGGCCCTAGCCGAGCTCGCGGCCGAGGCGAAAATCGACTGCATCCAGTTGCGCAATCTGAACATCGATCCGGAATATTATCTGGAACTCATGGACGGTGTTGATACCGGGCCGCGTCTGGGGTTCGCCAACTTCCGCAAACGCCTGCGCAAAAAATGCCCTGATATGCAGTTCGGCTATTTCAACCCCTTTGTAAACGGCGGGAAATGACCGGCCGCGGCCCCGGACGGATTGAAAACCACGCCCCCGATCCGTTCACGCGCCTTTGACCATTGAGAAAGGAGCAGTCATGAAAAAAAGCGACCTGCGAACCCCGGCCGTCATAGTTGACCTTGACGCGCTGGAAAACAACATCGCCCGGTTTCAGTCCCTTTGCGACAGTTCCGGCAAGCAGCTCTGGCCCATGACGAAAACGCATAAAAGCAGTGAAATTGCAGGAATGCAACGAAAAGCCGGAGCAAGCGGCTTTTTGTGCGGAACCCTTGACGAATGCGAAAAACTGGCCGGCCTGGGTGTTACAAACATCATGTACGCCTACCCCGTGGCCGGAGCGGTCAGCATAGGCCGGGCGCTGGCCCTGGCCTCAAAAGGCGGCCTCATCCTCCGTCTGGACTGCGTCGAAGCCGCCCAGGCCTTGCAGGATGCGGCAGCGGCGGCCGGCGTGACCGTCGCCTACACCGTCATCATCGACAGCGGCCTGCACCGCTTCGGCGTGCCTCCTGAAGAAGCCGCCCTGTTCACGGACAGGCTGAAAGGCATGCGCAACCTGGCGTTCAGGGGCATTTCCACCCACCCCGGCCACGTGTACGGCGCAGCAAAGCCCGAAGAGGTCGCCCGCTGCGCCGAGGACGAAAAAAACAGTCTGGCCCTGGCAAAAACGGCTCTGGCCGCCGGGGGACATAGGTGCGAAATCGTGGGTTCCGGCAGCACCCCGACCTTTGTCCCTGCTGTCGATGACGCGAACATCACACATTATCATCCCGGCAATTATGTCTTTTTTGACGCCGTCCAGATGGCGCTGGGCGCGGCGACGGAAAAGGACTGCGCCCTCAGCGTGCTGGCCACCGTCATCTCCCGTCCCGCGCCCGACCGTCTGATTATTGACGCCGGGGCCAAGTGCCTGGGGCTGGATCAGGGAGCGCACGGCAACGACAGCCTGAAAGGCTACGGGCATATCAAGGGACGCCCCGGCCTTGAAATTTACAGCCTCTCCGAAGAGGTGGGCAAAATCCGCACCCAACCCGGCGCGCCCCTTGCCGTAGGCGACAGGGTGGAAATTATTCCCAATCATTCCTGTTCCAGCGCCAACCTGACAAGTTGGCTCGTCGGCTGTCGGGGGGATAACGTGGAAAAGGCCATTTGGGTCGACATCAGAAGCAACGCCGCTACGCCCGAAACCTGCCCTTCTCTTGCCTGCGGACGGCAAAAGGCGTAACAAAAAACCGAAACCTTTCGGAGGACATATGGAGCGTTATACCGTACTGATGACCGCTGACGAAATGGCCCGCACCCTTGACCGCCTTGCCTATCAAATTCTGGAAAAGCGCGGCGACTCCCCGGACCTCGCCCTGATCGGCATCCAGAGACGCGGAGCGGATCTGGCGGCCCGTCTTGCCCGCATCCTCAGCGAACGCCTGCAACGCTCCGTCCCCTGCGGCGCTCTGGATATCGCGCTGTACCGCGACGACTGGACCAGTGTGGGCGTGCGCCCCTCTATCGGCCCGACCAACATCTCTTTTGAAATTCAGGGCCGCGATCTGGTCCTGGTCGACGACGTGCTGTTCACCACCAGAACGGTGCGCGCCGCTCTGGAGGCGCTTCTTGATTTCGGCCGGCCCCGCCGGGTGGAACTGCTGACGCTGATCGACCGCGGACACCACGAACTTCCCATCCATGCCGACTATGTGGGCCGCAGCATCAATACCGCCCGCCAAGAGCATGTGGACGTGCTCATCTCCGAACGCGACGAGCGCGACGAGGTAAGACTGCTCGCGCGCCCCTGACGCGCAGGCGCGCCTGCCCGCGCCGTTCCGGCGGGGTTTTGTCGTAACGGATACAGGTTGTATGTTTGGCGCAAATTTTGCTTATATAAAATTGCAGGTAAAAATTCGGTTTTCGGCTGTTGCGCCCCCGCCGGTTCTGTGTTTGCCTTATCAGGCGGGCGTTTTGCAGGTTCACGCAGAAGCTGACCGTAAAAGTTTTACTGCCGGACGGTGCGAATACCGCCAACAAAGTTGCCGCCACCATCGGCATTGAGGCCGGCAGAGCCGATATCCGGCAGAAAAATATTTAGCGGAGATTGCATAAAAGGTATTGCAAATGCAACTACAGTACTTTAGTGGGTAGCTAGAGACTATCGCGAGCAATACGCCGCCGGGTCGGGGGCATATTTTTCTGACGGCAATAGCGGTCTTTGATATTTCTGACTTGACCGAATTGATTCGGTAAGTTATTGTAAATCGATAAATAGATAATTGAAAACACATTTAGCAAAAAGGATAAAAAAATCATTATATTAATGTAGCCGGCGGTCGAACCCGAACGGGGCTCACAAAACTGCCTGCTGCGACAAATTTTTATAACTCTTGGCTTTGTATAACTCCCCATATGGCACGCCCGAAAAGCACCATCAGTTGGGTAGTTTGTGGCAAGGCCATTTTTTTTAACTGCATTGTCTGAAATATCTGCTGTACCCGTAGGATTCAAAGGAAAAAAACATGCACACGACTCGCAGACTTACATGGATGGCATTGGCATGCATTGCGCTGATCATGGGACTTTTTTGCCCCGCGGCTTTCGCGCAGCAACCAGGGCAGCCCGCCCAAACCGCTACCCCCGGCACACTGAAAGACTCGGTTCTTTCCACCATCAGCTTTAACCCGGACATCAAGGCTTTTCAGGAATACCGCCAGGCCGCCGTTCACGATGTCAGCCGGGCCAGAAGCGGCTGGCTGCCCCGCGTCGACGCGCGCGCAGGCTGGGGCTATGAACAGTGGAGCAGCAAAGAAACCCGCCATCATAAACAATATGGCCATTCGCAGAACGATTATGATTTTTACGAAAGAGGCGAGGCCTCCATCGTGCTGCAACAGACCATCTGGGACGGCTTCGCCACCTACAGCCGCTATCAGATCGGCACCACGCGCCTTGATTCCGCCACCAGCCGTCTGCTGGACAATACGGAAGCGGCCTCTCTCGACGCCGTGCTCGCGCACATTGAAATTTATCGGCAGCGCCGCCTGGTGTCGCTTTCCGAGCTCAACGTGCAGAACCACAAAGATATTCTGGCCTCTCAGGAAGAACGCCAGCGTCTCGGCGCTTCCAGCGTTGCTGATGTGACACAGACCCGTGGCCGCCTGGCCCGCGCTCAAGCTTCTCTCGCGGAAACCCGCTCCGCCCTTGAAGTCGCCCTGGCCTCCTACAAGCGGCTGACCGGCAAGGAAGCCGGCGAACTGGAAGCCCCCTATCCCCCGGACAACGCCTATCCCAGCATGGAATCAGTGCTGGCCGACAGCGTGATCAAGAACCCCAAGGTCAAAGCTCTGGAAGCGGACGTAAAGACGGCTCAGGCCACGAAAGAACTGGATAAAGCGCCCTTCCATCCCCAGATTTATCTGGAAATCGGCCCGGCGTACACCTGGCAGGCCCAAAGCAGCGAGACCTACGATTGGGGAACCGGCATCATGTTGCGCGGCGTCTGGAACCTGTTCAACGGGTTTTATGACTACTACAACGTCAAGGGAGACCTCGCCCGCATGCGGCAGGCCAAGCAGCAGCTCAGCACCCAGCAGGAAAACCTCTCTCGCGAAACCGCCACCACCTGGAGCACCCTGGTTTCCGCCCGCGAACAGGCCAAATTCTTTGCCGTGGCGGTCGACAACAATACTCAGACCCGCGATTCATACTTGCAGCAATTCAACGTGGGGCAGCGTTCTCTCTTGGACGTGCTCGACTCTGAAAACGAATTGTACAGCTCTTCTATCCAACTCGTTACCGCGCGGATGAACGATATCGCGGCGCAGTACCGGCTGAAAGCCCTTGGCGGCGAAATGCTGCTTTGCATGGGCATCGACAGACATACTCTGAACGTTGACACCGACGAACTTGCCGTGCGCACCGGCGCCAACCGCAATTCCGACATGCCGCCCAACAGCGGCAAGCTCGGAGAACCCGGACCGATTCCGAAATTCGGCGAAATCAGGTAGCCGCCTGTTAGCAAACCATGTATACAAGGCCCGGAAGCAATGCTTCCGGGCCTTGTCCGCTTGAACAAAAATAAGGATGCTCCATGCTTTTGAACGCTTCCGCCGTCATTTTCGATCTTGACGGCACGCTGATCGACAGCCTTGACGATCTGGCGGATACCGCCAACGACGCATTGGCGGCCAAGGGATTTCCAACCCACCCTGTGGACCCGTACCGCTATTTTGTCGGAGACGGCATAGAAAACCTGCTGCGCCGGGCCGCTCCCGCCGGTACGGACGAAACGATCATCACGGAGCTGGTGGCCCATGCCAGGCGGGAATACGGCAAACACTGGGCCCGCAAAACCCGCGCGTACGACGGCATTGCCGCCATGCTGGAAAAACTTGCGGCCCGAAACATCGCGCTGGCGGTGTTATCCAACAAACCGCACGACTTCACCCTGGCGGTCGTCTCGCATTTTTTTCCGAACACACGCTTTGCCGCCGTCCTTGGCAGCCCCCCCGGCGGCAAGGCCAAACCGGACCCCGCCCTGGCTCTGAATATAGCCAAGGGTATCGGCGCGTCTCCGCAAGACGTGCTTTTCATGGGGGACACGCGCACTGACATGGATACGGCCGTGGCCGCGAACATGGTTCCGGTGGGGGTTCTTTGGGGCTTCAGGCCGGAAAGCGAACTGCTGGAGCACGGCGCGCGGATCATACTGCGGCGCCCGCTTGATCTGTTCGAATATATTCGGGACTGATTCAGATGCAAAGAGCCGGTTCCGCAAAAAAACCCAGCTCGCTCATCCGCTCATAGACTTGCCGGCTGATCCAGGCGTCTGTCGCCGCGTACAAAATCTGCTGTTGCGACAGATCTTTGTGTTCCCAGTTGGAACACTGCGCTCCTTTGGAAACGCGTATGCCAAGAAAGTTGGCGGCCAGGGTGCGCAGGCCCCGGGTAGTCAGACCGTTGCTGCGCGCGACCTCGCCCAGGTCGACCAAGCCGGCGCCGGTAAAAGGAAACAGCCGGGCGAGCAACCGCATGTCGTCGCGAATGGCCACCCCGGCCTTGATGCAACCGGAATCGCCCAGCAGGGCCGCCAGATCCTCGCCGAGAGGAATCTGGCGCAACTGAATCAGAAACACTCTGTCGCTGCATGCGATCTGCACCAGGGACGGCGTGCTCGTAACCCCTTTGCGGAAACAGGGCCGGCTTTCCGTGTCAAAGCCAAGCAGGTACTCTTCCCGCATGAATTCCAGCGCATCAAGCAGCCCGCCCCTGTCGCGAACGACAGTGACGGGGCCCTCATATCGAAAAAGCGGCAAAGAGTTGACTTCTTCTTTGCTGAAACTGCGGCTGTATTCCGTGAAATCACAAGTCATCAGGCTCTCGCGCGCGATGTATCAATTTTCCTGTTATTGTAGATTTTTTCTAAATCATGGGCAAGCAATTTCCCTCCAGGCGCCCTGACGGAAAAGGAACTTCTTCTGCATGCCCCCTGCCTTGCATGTATGCAACAGTCAGCCGGACTTTTTGCCTCCCTGTCCAGGCAAAAGCCTGGCAGCGACCGGCGTTATTGACAAAAGCCGCCATTACCCGTACTTATTAAGATTCGCTGGCACATATAAGATTCTGCCGGTCCTGATAAATCACAAGGCGTCGTATTTTATGGCCGCTTTGCGATTTGACGCGCCGTCACGGCGCAATGCCTGCCTGCACACAGGCTGCTAAACGAGGCGTTTATGAGGTCCCGGCCTTGGCAAAAACATCCGCTCTGCAACGGTGGGGCATTGAAGACTCCGCCGACCTTTACGGCATCCGCAACTGGAGCGCCGGCTATTTTGACATATCTCCCGAAGGCAATGTCGTCGTCCGTCCGTCCGGACCCGGCAAATCGCCCAGCGTCAGCATAATCGACATCATCCGCGGCCTGCGGGAACGCGGCCTGGATATGCCCGTGCTGCTGCGCATCGAGAACATTCTCGACTCTCAGCTTTCCCTGCTGCACAACTCCTTCCGCAAGGCCATAAAAAGCCTGGGCTACAAAGGCGAATACCGCGGGGTCTTCCCCATCAAGGTCAACCAGCAGCAGCAGGTGGTCGAAGCCATCACCAGAACCGGAACCAAGTATCATCACGGCCTGGAAGTGGGCAGCAAGGCGGAACTTCTGGCCGCCGTGTCCCTGCTGCGCGACCAGGAAGCCTGCCTTGTCTGCAACGGATACAAAGATGAGGAATTTATTGACCTGGGCCTGCATGCCGTGCGCATGGGCTTCAAGTGCTTCTTCGTCATCGAGATGGCCAGCGAACTGGAGCTGATTCTGGAGCGCTCGAAACTGCTCGGCGTGCGTCCGCTGCTGGGCGTGCGCGCCAAGCTGTCTTCCAAGGCCGGAGGACACTGGACGGACTCCGGCGGCGAACGGTCCACCTTCGGGCTGACGGCCGCCCAGATCGTGGATGTGGTCGACACCCTGAAAGACCTGGGCATGCTCGACTGCTTTCGCCTGCTGCACTATCATCTGGGATCTCAGGTCCCCAACATTCGCGACATCCGCGCCGCCTCCATGGAAGCGTCGCGCATCTACGCCGGTCTTGTGGCCGACGGCGCGACCATGGGCTATCTGGACCTCGGCGGCGGCCTTGCCGTGGACTATGACGGGTCGCGCACCAACTATGTTTCCAGCCGCAACTACGGCCTGGACGAATATTGCTCCGACGTGCTCGAAGCGGTGATGACCATTCTGGACGAATGCGAAGTCCCCCACCCGCACATCATCACCGAATCG
>JAVBRE010000177.1:0-8397 GCA_031548325.1 Desulfovibrionaceae bacterium | reverse complement strand
GATGATTACAACTTGAGATATTTATATTTTTATCTTTTGCGGGTAAGCCAGGCCCTGTACAAAACAAAGGCCTCCGGAAACACGTGTTCCCGGAGGCCTTGGCCGTAAAGGCTCCGTATGCCGTTAGGCGAGAAAGGCAAGATTTCGGCGGCGGGAGTGTACCCTTTCGTACACGGCCGTCGCCGAAATCGATGTCTGACGAAGCATCACGGCAAATTGAGCCGTCACAGCTGCAAACGCTGCAGCAGGGTGCGCAGCTCCTGCGCCATGGAGGACACTTCCTGCACGGCGGAAGAAGACTGTATCATGCCTTCGGCGGTTTCACCGGCGATGCGGTTGATTTCCTCTATGGCGTGGTTGATCTCTTCGGATGTGGCTGACTGCTGTTCGGCGGCCGTGGCTATGCCGGTAATCAACGCGGAGTTCTTGTTGGCCAGATCGAGAATGACGCGCAAAGCCTCGCCGGAAGTCCCGGCCAGTCGGGTAGCTTCTTCGACGCTTTTCGCCGCGTCTTCGACCCGGCGGATATTGGCCGCAGTGGCTTGCTGGATGCCTTGAATGTTGCCGCCGACCTCGGTGGTGGCACTCATGGTTTTTTCCGCCAGTTTGCGCACTTCATCGGCCACAACGGCAAACCCGCGCCCGGCCTCGCCGGCCCGGGCGGCCTCAATGGCCGCGTTCAGCGCCAGCAGGTTGGTCTGGTCGGCGATGTCGGAAATGACGTTCATGACCCCGCCGATGGCTTCGGCCTGTTTGCCCAGGCCCTGCATGGCGGTCTGCATGTCGGCGGCCACCGCGTGCACGCGGTTGATGGAACTGATGACCTGATTCACCAGAGAGCTGCCGTCATTGGCTTTCTGCCGGGTTTCCTCGGCCTGCGCGCGGGCCTGGCCGGCGTTGCGGGCCACTTCAAGCACGGTGGCGTTCATCTCTTCCATGGACGTGGCCGTGCCGGCAACCCGGTCGCGCTGCATGTCCGAACCGCGGCTGACTTCTTCCACCTGGGCCGAAAGCTCTTCAGACGCCGCGGCCATGCGGCTGGATATTTCCGCGGCCTGGCCCGCCACATCGACAATGGTGCGCTGGGTGCTCTTGATGGCCGTGAGGTCCGTCAAAAGCTGCAGCACGGCGGCGATTTTGCCCTGGCCGTCGTGCAGGGGCAGGATGGTGTAGCTGATGTCCAGAGTCTTGCCGCGCGGGTGAGCCCGCGTTTCGGCGCTGGCCGGCCTGTCGGTCTCGACGGCCCGGCGCAGGGCGTCCTGGGGCGTGCCATAGTCGTCCCGATGGAAAAGTTCGCCGCAGGTTTTGCCGGGGTAATCCGAGCCGGCCAGATCTTTGGCCACAGTGTTCAGGTAGGTGGCTTTCAGATCCTTGTCCAACACGACGACGGGGGACGGGATGGAATCGAGCACCGTCTGAAACTGGTTCACCACGTTGTTGGTGCCCTGAACCAGGCGGGCGAAATCGCCGGAAAGCTTGCTCTGGTCGCCTCTGGCCGTGAAATGGCCTGTCTCGATGCTTTTACCCAGCTTGTCATACTCGGCGATGATGGTGTGCAAAGTGTCGGGAATGGCGCGCAACGCGTCCGCCAGACGGCCGATTTCGTCGCCGCGCGTGACATCCAGTTTGCCGTCCAGCTTGCCCGCGGCCACGTCCGTGGCGAAGCGCACGCCGCGGGCCAGGGCGCTGACCACGCTCTGGACCAGAACAAAGACCACCAGGCCCACGCCAACGATGCCGGCAAGCGACAGCAGCATACTGGTCCTGGTCATGGCGTGCAGGGCGCTGTACAGATCGTCCACGCTGCCGCGCACCACGGCCGACCAGCCGGTCACGGGGTCGCGAACGTAGCTGTAAGCCACTTCTATGCCGCCGAAGGCGGCCTGGAAATGATCCCGTTCCTTTTGGGAAGACGAGATGATCTTGGCCGCCTGCGCTGATCTGGCAAGTTCGGGGTCCATGATCCTGTCAAGCTTGGGATAGCCCACGAACTGCCCGCCGGAGTCCAGCAAAAAGCCGTAGCCCTCTTTGCCGATGCTGACCTGGCTGACGTACATTTCGCTGAGCTTGGGCAGGTCGACGGCCACATAGGCCACGCCGATAATCTGCCCTTTGTCGAAGACAGGAGCGGCCGTGGCCACAAAATATTTGTTGGCGATGCGGCTCATGTGGGGTTGAGAAATGATGGTGCGGTTGTCCATGGCCGCCTTGAAAAAGTCCCGGTCGGAAAAGTCCGCGCCCTTGGATTTAGGCTCGCTGCACAGGACCATTTTTCCTTTGGCGTCAAAAAGGCCCACGGTCTGATACAGGGGCTGGCCCTTGGGCAGGGCGGCAAGAGTCCGTTCCAGATCGGCAATCTGCTCGGGGGAAGACCTGCCGGCCAGCGCTTCGCGCACTGTGCCCCGCGCCGCGAGAGACGCCGCGTCGACCTTGGCCGTGTTGAAAACCAGACCCACGACGTTGGCCAAACCCTCGGCGGAACCTTCGGCGTCGTTGAATATGGATGTTTCCAGCGCGGAATAGCTGCTGCGGTAGGTTATGTAGCCGATGGTCGTAAAGCTGAGGATCGTGACGGCCAGAATAGGAAGGAGCAGTTTGCTCCTTAAACTGAGTTTCATACGTTCTCCTGAAAAAGTCGTTCGTTCCCAAAGGCGGAACATACACGGATCGTATAGTCAATATACCATTTCTTGACAATGTAAATATCTATTCAACCAAAATAAAATAGACGAAACGGCTGTCCGGCGGGGAAAAAGCGCGTCGAAAATTCGCATTGCCGCCCTGGGGCCGGTGATTATAATCAAAAATATAGATTATCCTATTAACAGGTCATATGTTCCGCTCAGAACAGTCCGGCGCGCCTTGGCCGCCGAAAGGCCCTCCCTTTTCGCGCGGGAAGGCGGCGGAAACCACAAACAGCCTGGCAGGGCCGTGACCATGCAACAATCGCGGAATCCGAAGGGACGCCTTTCACCGGAGCAGCGCCTCACCGTGAAGCTCGGCATTGCCTACCTGTCTGTATGGACGGGACTTGCCGTTGCTTCTCTGACCTACATGACTCGATTTTTCCAGGAGGGGATGGAAAATTACGCCCGCATCCAGGCGGGCACGGTCTGTGACCAGAGTGCCGCCTACCACAAGTGGAATGCCCGCATGTGGGGCGTGTCCATGCCCGTCGGAGCCTCCAGCGCGCACGGGGCGGCAGGCAACAAAACGCTTGAAACGCCGCCCGGCGCTTTGACGGAGGCGCATCCGCCCCTGATGCGCTGGCCGGCTCATGCCGTCAGCGAAAAGGAGGCGGGAGTTTCAAGCATCACCTTCGGTTTTGGCTCCGCCCGCGCCGACGACAGGCCGGACGCCTGGGAAGAGGAGAAGCTGCTGCTGCTTGCGAGCGGCGGCGCGCGGGAAATTTTTGAGCGCACGGTCTTCAGGGGCGAGGACCACATGCGCCTCATCCGCCCCCTGGTCATGGAAGAAAGCTGCATGCCCTGCCATGGGGCATCCGGGCAGAGCGTGGGCGTGGTCAGGGGCGGCATCAGTGCCGCGGTGCCCATGGCGCCTTTTTTGCGCTTGGGCGAACAGACCCTGCGCAGCACATTTGCCACGCATTTTGTTCTCTGGCTGGTGGGGTTCAGCGGCATCGTCTACCGGGTTTTCGGATTGCAGCGCCGTGTGGGTGAGCGGGACCGAGCCGAGCGCGAGCTGCGCGAGTTGACGCGGGATTTAGAACAGCGCGTGGGCGAGCGCACAAAGGCCATCGAAGTGCGCGAACAGCAGCTGCGCATAGCCAAAGAAGCCGCGGAAAGCGCCAATCAGGCCAAAAATGAGTTTCTGGCCAACATCAGCCATGAGATACGCACGCCGCTCAATGGAATTATCGGCATGACGGACCTCTTGGCGCAGTCGGCGCTGAACCGCGAACAGGCCGCCATGACCGCGACCATTGTCAGCAGCGGCGCGAGCCTTCTGGCTGTGCTCAATGATCTGCTGGACTTTTCGAAAATGGAGGCGGGCAAGATGCGCCTGGACCCCGCATCGTTCAGTCTGCGCGACCTTATTTTCGACACGGCGAAAAGCCTTTCTCCCATTGCCCATCAAAAGAAACTCGAACTGCTGGTGCGGATCGACGAAAAACTGCCGGACAGCCTGCTGGGCGACTGCACCCGCATCCGCCAGATTCTTCTGAACCTGCTGGGCAATGCCCTCAAGTTCACGCTGCGCGGGGAGGTTGTCGTGGAGGCGCAGGCTCTGGGCGGCGTTACGGCGCATGACGCGCGAATGCGGATAAGCGTCACGGATACCGGAATCGGCATTCCCTATGAAAAACAAAAACTGATTTTTGAGGCGTTCGAGCAGGTCGACAATTCCGCCACGCGCCGTTTCAGCGGCACGGGGTTGGGGCTTCCCATAGCCCACCGGCTTGCGGCCCTGATGGACTCCACGCTGAAGCTGGTCAGCGAACCGGGAAGAGGCAGCGCCTTTTCTTTTGAATTGACCCTGCCGATTCTGCCGCCGGAGAAAGCGCCGGACCAACGCGCTGCCGAGAAAAAACTCGTGGGCAAGCGGGTTGTGGTTGTGGACGATAATGCCGCGAACCGCCGCATCTATCTGGAACATCTGCGCGCCTGGGGCATGAGCGCCCATGAATGCGCCTGCGTTGACGACGCGCTGGCTGAACTGCGCCTTTCCGAAGTCGCGCGGCAGCCCTTTGATATTGTACTGAGCGATCTGCACATGCCGGACAAAGACGGTTTTGCTCTGATAGAGGCCATGCGCGCGCATGAGTCATTGTGCGGCATACCCGTCATACTGCTTTCATCCGGACTGGTTCCGGCGGGGGTAAAAAAAGAGCCGCCATATCACTTTGCCCTTGTGAAACCGGTCCGGCCTGAAGACCTGATGCGCGCGCTGGGCGAAGCTCTCGGCGTTTCCGGCGAAGAAGCGGCGCGGCCGCCGGCCGGCCCGCGCCCGGCGGGCATGCATCACCCCTCGGCCGCGTTGCGGCTTGACGTTCTGCTGGTTGAAGATATGCCGACCAACCAGTTCGTTGCGACAAAGATGCTTACCACGCTCGGGCATGGAGTGACCGTCGCCGAAAACGGAAAAGCCGCCGTGGAGATGGCCGCGCGGCATAATTACGATCTCATCTTCATGGACGTGCAGCTGCCTGTAATGAACGGCATTGAAGCCACAAGACAAATCAGGGAGCATGAAAAAAAAGAACCCGCAAGGCGGTATACCCCCATTGTGGCCATGACGGCATACGCCCAGAAGGAAAACGCCAGGCAGTACATTCTGGCGGGCATGGACGGGCATATCGTGAAGCCGCTTTATATGCGGACGGTTGTGGATATTCTCGACATCCTGACCGTGCAGTTTGCGTTGGCCGAAACGCGGACCCGCCGCAACGGGTCCGCTGTTCTTGATCTGGAGACGGCCCGGCGCGACATAGGGGACAATACCGCGGACATTGCGCGCTCAATGGAAATTTATATTAACGATTCAAAGGAGCTAGTCGATAAAATATGCAAATCGATACAAGAAGGGGATGAGGCGCTACTTTCTTCATCAGTACACGCGTTGAGAGGAGTAACTGGATATTATACATCAAAATTATTTTATGATGATCTTGTATCATTTGAGACAATGATACAAAATCATAAAAAATACGATATGAAAGAGGCAATTTATAACAGGTTCTCAGTTATAAAAAGAGATATAGATGAACTTACCAATGAAATGAAAGAATATATAGCGCGTCATAAAACTTAAAAACCATATAGGACGAATATGAACATCCTTGTTGCCGAGGACACGGAAACGACGCGCTTTATCGTGTCGTCCCGCCTGCGGGAGTGGGGGCACCACGTCGTGGTCGTTGAAAATGGAAAAGTGGCTCTGGCGCATATGCTGCGCCATCCCGGTTCCATCGACATGCTCATAACCGACTGGGACATGCCGCAGATGGACGGCATAGAACTGGCCCGCAACGTGCGCAGGCTCACCAAGGACTCCGGCTACATTTACATCATTCTGCTGACGGTTAAAGGCGAGAGCGCGGACCTTATCAAGGGGTTCAGCGAAGGCCAGGTCGACGACTATCTGGTCAAACCCTTCAGCGCGGTGAAGCTGAAGCTGCATGTGCAGGTGGGCAGCCGGCTTATCCGGTCGGAGCGCGCGCTACGCGAGCACAGCGCGGCGCTTGAGCTCCAGGTGCGGATGCAGACCGAAGCGGTCAGGGAAACGCAGGAGGAAATCATCAGCCGCCTGTTCAACGCGCTGGAATCCCGCGATCAGGAAACGGCTCTGCACGTGCGGCGCATCGGCATCATGAGCGCCTGCATGGGGCGTCTGCTCGGCTGGGATACGGCTCGGCTGGACATGCTGCAAGCGTCGGCCCCGCTGCACGATATCGGCAAGATAGGCATCTGCGACGCCCTGCTGCGGAAAGCCGGCCCGCTGGACGCCGCGGAGTACGAGCAGATCAAGCAGCACACGGCGATAGGCGCGCGGATTTTATCCGGTTCGCACAATCCCACCATCCAGATGGCGGAACGCATCGCGCTCTGCCATCATGAAAACTGGGACGGTTCAGGGTACCCCAGGGGGCTGCGGGGCGCGCAGATTCCCCTGGAAGCCCAACTGGTGGGCATTGTCGACGTGTACGACGCGCAACTGTCCGACAGGGTCTACCGTAAAGGTTCGCCGGAGGACCAGGTGCTCGGCTACATTACGGAGCAGGCCGGTCACAAGTTCGCCCGCGAACTGGTGCGTTTGTTTATGGCGCACCTTGAGGAAATAAAGGCCCAGTGGTGGGAAACCCTGGTGAAATAGTTCACCCCGGCGTTTTTACCGTGGCCTTTGCCGGCGCGGTCTTGGCTGCCGGCTTGGCGCTTGCCTTAGCTTTTGCCGCCTTTTGCGGGGCTTTTGCCGCGGGTTTCTTTGCCGGAGCCGTTTTTTTGGCTTCGGGTTTCTTTTTCACGGACTTGGTCTTGTCGGGGGCCGGCGGCGGATTGATGGCATCCGCCAGCGCCTGGATGGTGTTGGCGTATATCGTGCTCTTGTTATAGCGCATGAGCACCGCATGCTGTCCCGCCGCCGACAGGCCCGGCTGCCAGCCGTGGCCTTTCAGATAGTTGGCCACGCTGGGAATGGCGTCGGCCGGATCAAAAAGATCGACCCGGCCGTCTCCGTCGCCATCCACGGCGTAGGGCCGCAAATTGCTGGGCATGAACTGGCAGATGCCGATGGCTCCGTATATGGAGCCGGGCATGACCAAGGGGTCCAGGCTGTACTGGCGGCTGTGGGCGATGAGGGCTTTGAGTTCGTTATAGGCCCAGGCGGACCGTTCGCGCAGCCGGGTCTTGACCCAGTCCAGGCGGTCGGGCGTCATGGGCAGGGCGGCCAAGGGCTCGGTCAGCTGTTCGGGCGCATCGGCGGCGGCCATGCAGGCCAGGCTCCAAAAGGCGTTGTCTTTGCCCAGGTAAGTGCCCAGCTTGGTCTCGACCATCAGCAGGGCGGCCACGACCTCTTTGGGCACACCGTACCCTTTTTCCACAATGCTGAAAGCCACGGCGTTGGCGGCCATGTATTCCTTGCACCGCGCCACGTTGGCTTCGGTGACCACGTTGCGGTAGATGCGCGGCCTGGCCGGCTGAGGCTCCGGTTTTTTGCCGGGATCCGGCGGCGGCGGGGCTTGGCGAAGAAATTTGCGGGTGAAAAGTTCCGTGATTTTGCTGCCCATGGGCATGTGCGAGTAATTGTTCCCCATGCGGGCGAACAGAGCTTGCGCGTAAAGGGGGTCCACGCCGTCGGCCGCCAGACGCTGCATCAGCGGCAACCAGCAGAGGGCGACCAGGGGCGTTGTTTCCGTGCGCGGAATAGTTTTGAGGGCAATGGTCTCGGATGACAGAGAAGCGTTCGCCGGGGCCGTCGCTCGCGGCGGGGCGGCGTTGGCGGAGGCGCCGGAAGTCGGAGCGCCGGCGCAGGCGGCCGAAAGGCAGGCCGTCGCCAGGCAGAAAAAGGCGCCCCGGACGAGGGCGGCCAGGGGCGGCATACCGCGGAACGGCGAAAAGAGGCGGAAGAGACCCATGCGTTTTCCTTACAAATGCTGTGTTGCCGGATTGTGTACCCAAGCCGGTGCGCTATGGCAAGGGGGTAAAAAACGTCGGAGCGGCGCCCCGGAAAAATTTGAAGCATCACACGAACGAGCCCCGGAGGGGGGATCCGGGGCTCGTTCGGGGGGGTGAACCTAAAGGGGGGATGGTTCACAGAACGTGTCGGCCTATGGGGGGGGAGACCGGCGATGGGGGGATCGCATCACGTTGCAACTGTAGTAGCAAACGCCCTGCCAAAGCATCTCGTTCAAATCATGTAGAGTTAATATCTAGCAATAAT
>JAVBRE010000158.1:0-14858 GCA_031548325.1 Desulfovibrionaceae bacterium | reverse complement strand
CCAAGGATCTGCCGCTGTCGTTCGGTTTGGACCTTCAGAGCCATGTGGGCAAGCGCGAAGAAACAGCGGGTAGTCTGCAACTGAAATTCGAATTCTGATTGGCGCGGATTGCCGCCAAAGAATGTTTGACGACAATCGGGGGAGGGCCGCGCTTGCCTGCTTGCTGTTGAGCTATGTCGCTCAGGATCTGATTGCTATGGCCGCCGCCACGTTGCCTTCCGCGTCGAAAGGCAAATCAGCGGGTTCGTCCAGGGCTTGCAATCCGGGGTATTTTCCGGCAAGGGCGTCAGCGTGATAGGCTTCGGACAGCATGATTGCATCGATGTGCAGGCTGTTGGCGATATAGACCAGCCGCACGCGGCCCCTGTCGATGCCGGTGCAGGTCCGGATGCAGAGTTGGAGCGCTTCCCGGTCATTGGCGACCACGCAGGGAATTCTTGCCGAGGTCAGAACCGTGCTGGTAATGCAGTTGGGGTACAGGACTTCCGTGTCGATGGCGTCGAATATTTTGCGGGTGATGGCGCTGGACAGCCCCACGCCCAGAGCGTTGCCGTGGGATTCCGGGCTGAGGTTGAAAAAGCAGGTCCGTTGGCTCTTGATGCCCCCGCTGGCGTATTCCGTAGAAAAAGTCCCGGTTATGTTGGGATCGACGCCGGTGCCGCTGTAATTCTTGCCGATTTCGTGCACGGCCAGCACGTCGCATTCCTCCACGATCAGGCGCGGCATGTTGGCAAAGGCGAATGAGAGCAGTTCCGGCTCGCGCTTGAGGATGTTTTCCGCCGGGATGGCCTCGATCAGGCAGGTTTCGTCGTAGGCGTTTTCGACGCAGGGGATGGCGAACAGGACCGGAGCTTTTTCAAGGATGACCTTCGCCATGGTCGGAATATTTTGGGCGATGATATCCATGCCGTCGCTGTGCACCTGTTCCGCGCCCGCCTGCTTTCCCAGGCCGATTGACAGCATCTTGCAGGGGCCGCTTTCGTACTTGCCCCGGAAGGCGTTGTGCGGCTTGAGCCGGCAGGAAACGATGATGCCGTCCGCCTCGGCGGCGTATTTGTCGATAATCACGCGCCGCCCGAGTTCCGAATATCCCAGTTCCACGACATCCATGGACGAAAGGATGGGGCAGCCCATAGTGTTCTCGGTGATGCCGTATCCGGCCAGGACTGCCGTCTGCCCTTCGGCGGTGGCGCCGCCGTGGCTGCCCATGGCGGGCACGATGAAAGGATGCGCGCCTCTCGTTTTGACGGCGTCCACGATCGCCTTTGTGATGCGGTCCACGTTGCGGATGCCCCGACTGCCCGCCGTGATGGCGATGCGCATGTCCGGTTTGATCCGCATGGCGATTTCGGGTTTGGCCATCTCCGCACGGACAGCCTCAAAAATCGCATCCGGGGGAATGGCCGGCCGCGGAAATGTCTGCGCGGCGCGGAACATTCTGGGAAGCGAAACATCCTTGAGTAAGCGGGAGACCATGCCCCCGTGCGCAACGTTCATCTCTGCTCCTTCGGCGCTTCGCGAAGAGAGGAAGGAGAAAGCTTCTTCCTTCCGCTCTCCGCGAGGATTTTGCCCGCACCGGAAAGGGCGGTCAGGCCCGCAGGGCTGCCAGCGTGGACTTCATGCCGCCAAGTACGTACCCGCTGTCCGAACCGCAAGCGACGAAGGTGAAACCGAGTTCTTTGAGCAGAGGGATCCATTTTACGTGAGGCAACAGGATGCCGCAGACCTTGCCGTGCTTCTTGGCGGCGGCGGCAACGCTCTTGAGGTGTTCCACGTAGGCCGGGTCTTCGTACATGCCCGGCAGACCGGTGTTGATGGAAAGGTCCAGCGGGCCGACGAACAGCACGTCAATGCCTTCCACGGCGGCGATTTCCTCGGCGTTTTTCACCGCCAGGCCGGTTTCAATCTGGGCGATCAGGATCAGATTCTTGTTGGCGTTTTCGTAATAGCTCTGAAAATTAGCGCTATAATCCATGCACCGGGGAGAGCCCGCAACGCCGCGTTCGCCCATGGGCGCGTATTTGCCGTACCGCACCACTCCCTTGGCTTCTTCGGCGGTCTGGACGTAAGGGGCCATGATGCCCGCCGCGCCGAGATCGAGAATTTTCTTGAACAGGATGCGGTCAACCCAGGGCACACGGACGATGGGCGCCACGGTATAGCCGGCCACAGCCTGCAACTGGTGCAGAAGGGTCATGTTGTCTCCGGGCGCGTGCTCCTGGTCTATGAGCAGCCAGTCATACCCGGCCATACCGACCATTTCCGAGGTCATGGAAGAGGCCAGATTCAGCCAGGTACCGGCCAGAAACTCGCCTTTCAGCGCTCGTTCGCGAATATATCCCACGATAAAACCCCTTATAAAATACATAGTTATTACAAAAATGTGTTATCCGATACGCGTATCACACGAAATCAGCCCGGGCCGATATCCTTTGCGTTCACCATGGTCTGCGCCTTGCGCGCGGCGTCGGCCGGGCGTTCCCGGACCCGCTTCGTGGCGACGATGTCGCAGGCAAGGCCAAGAATGCCGCTTGCCAGCACATCGCCGGGCAGCACCGGCGCAGAAACGCGCAGGGAACGGATGACCTTCATGACGTCGAATATCCTCCCCTTGGGAATGGGCGCGGACACACGCACGCTGACAAGAGGAGCCTCCCCTCCTTCCACCGGAACGGAACTGGCAATGGTGCGTTGCGGGTTCCGCAACTCCTGAATGACGTACCCCCGCCCCCGTTCGCACAGCGCGCCTTCCAGAGACAGTATTTCCCGCCCTTCCGTTTTTGCCTCGATATCGCACCCGTTGGGGCAGATAATACAGGTGAAGGTTCTGCTCATTGCACCGTCACCTCCACCGCGGATCCGGACCGCAACGTTCCCGCCCTGACCGGCAGTTGGATCATCTCCGCCGGGATTGCCTTGGGCAGTTTTTTGGCAAAAACCGTTTCACCGTTTTGGCGGAGCACTACCCGGCAGGATTTTCTGGGCTGCCGGACACGCAGGGAAAGAACGAAATCCTTTTCTCCGCTCACGGCCTGGGGCAACGCATAGGCGATCTCCGGCCCCGGCGCGACCGTTATGGGGCAGGGGGGCAGGCCGCCTTGCGCGAGATACGCGGCCACGGATTCCGCCAGCGATTCCGCCTCTAGCGAGACGAAGTCCACAAGGTCGTGAACATGCAGCACATTCCCGGCGCTGAAAATGCCTTCCACGCTCGTTCGGTAGTGCTCGTCCACCACGGCCCCCCTGGTGCGGGGGTCCAGTTCCACCCCGGCCCCGAGGCTCAGCTCGTTTTCCGGAATAAGCCCGACGGACAAAATCAACGTGTCGCAAAAAAATTCCTTTTCGCTTCCGGGCACGGGAACGCGGTTTTCGTCAACCCGCGCGGCGACGACGCTTTCCAGCCGCCCGCCGCCCCTGATATCCACCACGGTATGGCCGAGGTGCAAGGGAATGTCGTAATCATCCAGACACTGGCTGATGTTGCGCGGCAGCCCGCTCGGGTAGGGCAGCACCTCGAGCACCGCCTGCACGTGCGCGCCTTCCAGGGTGAGGCGGCGCGCCATGATCATGCCGATATCGCCGGAGCCGAGAATAACCGCTTCTTTGCCGACCATGGTGTTGTGCAGATTGATATAGCTCTGAGCCACCCCGGCGGTCATGATGCCCGCCGGGCGGGTTCCGGGCAAACTTATGGCCCCTCGCGTGCGTTCGCGGCAGCCCATGGCCAGGATCACGGCTTTTGCCGCGTATTGTCTCCAGCCCTGCTCCCTGGAAACCACAGTAACGGTCTTGTCCCTGTCGATATCCAGCACGGTGGCGTCGCTCAGTATGGGGACGCGCAACTCCTCCGCCATGTCCAGAAAACGCTGGGCGTATTCCGGACCGCTTAGTGTTTCCCCGAAGCGGGTCAGGCCGAAGCCGTCATGGATGCACTGGCGCAGAATGCCGCCGGCCTGTTTTTCCCGCTCAATAATGAGAATGTCCCGAACGCCCTTCTTCCGAAGGCGAACGGCCGCCGCCAGCCCGGCAGGACCACCGCCGACGATGATGACATCTTTCGCTGTCGCGCTCATGGCCGCACCCTGCCCGTGAATAGAGCGGAGCCGGGCCTGCCCAGCAGGACTTCCGTTTCGGTTTTATGCAGTTCCGTTTGGATCATTCCGGTAATCCTGGTCTCGCAGTAACCGCCCTGGCAACGTCCCATCATCGCGCGGGTGCGGTTTTTAATGCCGGTGAGAGTCGCAACCCCCAGGGGATTGTGGATGGCTTCGAGAATTTCCGCCCGAGTGACACATTCGCAACGACAGACTATTTCGCCGTAATCCGGGTTATTTTCGATCAGACGCCGCCGGGTCGCCGCGTCCTGTTCCGCGAATCGAACCGGCCCGCGCCGCAATGGAGAAAAATTCGGATTATCTTCCAGAATCTCCTTGCGGGAAATCAGGGCCGCGGCCCTGCGCGCTATGGGCAGCGCGCTGGTAAGGCCGGGGGATTCAATGCCCACCAGGTTCACGACGCCCGGAACCTCGTCCCGCGATTCCACGACAAAATCCAGAACCTGCCGGGTTGTCGGGTCGATCCGCTTCGGGCGGATGCCCGCGAAATTCCGGATGAAATATTCCGCTTTCATGTGCGCGAACATTTTGCGGCCCTCTTCGATCAACTCCTTCATGGAAGCGGCCGTGGCGGTATAGTCTTCCAGGTCTTCGGTCCAGAGAGAGTTGGGACCCACCAGAACGTTGCCGTCAACGGTGGGGGTCGCGTGGGTGGCAAAGCCGCCGTTGGCGTCGGGAGCCGGGTAAATGGGAACTTTGGCGTAGGCTCCGGCCTTTTTGTCGAGCACGAAATATTCGCCCTTGAACCCGCCGATGACATAGCCGGGAATGCCCAGCAGCGTCGACATTTTTGCCGAGTTCAAACCGGCGCTGTTGACGACCCAGCGGGTATGAAAATCTCCCTTGGAGGTTATGAGCCGGAAGGCGCCGTTTTCGCGAAAGGCGCCGGTCGCCTCGTGGCCGAAAAAATACTCCGCCCCGTTGGCGTGGGCGTTTTCCGCCAGGGCCACGGTGTAAATGAAGGGGTTCAGAATACCGCTGGTGGGCGCGTACATGGCGAAGTTTCCGCCTGCGCCGGAATCGATTTCGTCCATGCGGTCGCGGCCGATGATTTCCAGGCCCGGAACGCCGTTTTCCTCACCCACGGCTTTGAAACGGAGGAGCCGTCCCATGTCCTCGTCGGTGAAGCCCACCACAAGTTTGCCGGTACGCCGGAAGGGCACGTCAAGTTCCTGGGCGACGCGGTCGAACTCCGCGTTGCCTTCCACGCTGCACCGCGCTTTCAGGGAACCGGGCTTGTAGGTGAACCCGGCATGCAGCATGCCGGTATTTCTGCCGCTGGTTCCCATGCACACGTCCGCTTCTTTTTCCAGCACGCCCACGCGCAGTTTGAAGCGCGTCAGCTCCCTGGCCACGGCGTTGCCCACAACGCCGCCGCCGATGATCAAAACGTCAAAACCTTTCATTGCTCAACCTTCGGATTACGCGGGTTTTTTGCCGCAACCGCCGGCTCCCGGTCGCGAGAGCCGGCGGCAAGGCGAATCGTGCCTACTTGCCCGTCAGCGCTTTTTCATATTTGCGATAATTGGCGTCCTGGCCGTTTATATATTTAACTGATTCTTCAGCGGTGAAATAGTTGGCGTTGACAAAGTTCTTCTTGCAGTCGGCGATGTAGCTCGGGTTTTCCGCAACTTTTTTGGAAGCGGCGTTGAACTTTTGGATGATTTCTTTCGGCGTGCCCTTGGGGAAGGCCACATAGAAGAACTTGTCGAACACCAGGTTGTAGCCGTCTTCGGCGAAGGTGTGGACGTCTTCGGCGCCGGGCAGCTTCTTGTCGGAGAGAATGCCCAGGCACTTGAACTCTTTGTTCTGGATGTAGCCCTTGATCAGGCCGTACTGGGTGCCGATGATGTCAATGCGGCCGCCGAGCAGAGCGGTGATTTTTTCCGAGGCCGTTCCGGCGTCGGCGATGTTGAACTTGATGCCCGCGAGTTCTTCAAGCGCCAGCACGTGCAGGTGCGTGAAAGAGCCGGATTCGGTGGCGAAGGAAACCTTGCCGGGGTTGGCTTTCGCGTATGCCACCAATTCTTTGATGTTGTTGTACGGAGCCTTGACGTTGGCGCCGAAGCAGTTGGATTTGTCGATGACCGGCATGGCCGCGACTTCATAGGCTCCGGTGACGGAGAAATCGATGAAGTCCATGATCTGGCCGATCAGCGCGCCGGAGTGATAGAAAAGGGCGCGATAGCCGTTGGGCCTGGCCTGGCGGACGTTGTTCATGCCGACCGCGCCGGCCGCGCCGGCCATGTTCACCACTACCATGGACTGGCCGAGTTCTTTTTCCATGTACTTGAGGAAAATACGGCAGTTAATGTCAGTGTCCCCGCCGGGGTTGGCGGGCACCACGAATTCGACCGGCTGGGAGGGCCATGCTTTTTCGGCAGCCGCGGCTTCCGTATGCGGCATCACAAGCACGACGGCGGCCAGAAGCAGTGCGAGGGAGCAAAAAATCTTTTTCATAACGTCTCCTGTTTCAACAAGGGGAGTTGTTGCGCCGGGAAGGCCGGCGCGCCTTTTCCATATGAGTTCAGCCTTCAGGCGCTTCCATCACTTCCATCATTTCCATATTTATCGGAACGGAAGCGAGCCGGCGGTTGCGCTGGATCTGCTTGTAGGCGGTAAGGCCGATGGAGAGCACGGCGATAGTCAAAAAGAAGATGCAGATGGGCGAAGTGTACAGAGGCTCGAGACTGTTTTTATGCAGCATCAGACCCCGCCGCAGATTCGTTTCAGCCATGGGCCCGAGAATGAAGCCGAGAATGAAGGGCGCTATCGGAATTCTGAAGGAACTGAACCCGAACCCGATGATGCCGAACAAAATGACGCTCCACAGGTCGAACACCCGGCTGTTGAGGCCGTAGGCGCCCACGCCGCAAAGGCAGAAGATGACGGGAAGCAGGATATATTTGGGTATGGACAGCAGCTTCACGAAAATCCGAAGCCCATAAAATTCCATGAACAGCATGATGAAGGAGGCGATGCTGAGCGCCGCGAAAATGCCGTACACGATGCCCGTGTGTTCGACGAACAGGCGCGGGCCCGGCGTCATGCCGTGGATCATCAGTCCGCCGAGCAACATGGCAGTGACCGTATCGCCGGGGATGCCCAGGGTGAGCAGCGGAATCATGGCCCCGCCGATGGCCGCGTTGTTGGAGGTTTCGGACGCCACCACCCCGTCTATGATGCCCGTGCCGAACTTTTCCGGGTTCTTGGACTGGTTTTTGGCCACCGAGTAGGCGAGAATGTTGGCGGTGCCGCCGCCGATGCCCGGCAGAATTCCGATCCCTATCCCGATCAGGGCCGAGCGGAACATGTTCCATTGCTGGCCGATGAATTCTTGCACGCTGAACCCGAAGCCCCTGATGCTCTTCATATCGGGCTGGGCTATCTCCGCTTTGGGCGGGCGACGGGAATCCTTGGCGGAGACGATGATTTCGCCCACGGCGAAGAGGCCGATCATCACCGGAAGCATGTCAAAACCCGACATCAGTTCAACGGAGCCGAAGGTGAATCGTTTGGCGGAGTCGATGGGCGCAATGCCCACGGTTGCGAACATGAAGCCGAGCGTGCCCGAAAACACTCCCTTGATCAGAGAATCGCCGGAGAGCGTGGCGATCATGGTCAGCGAGAAAAGCGCGATGGAAAAATACTCGAAGTTGCCGAACTCGATGGCAAGCTTGGCCAGCCAGGGGGAGATGAACATCAAGGCCAAAATGGACAAAATCGTTCCGATGAACGAAAACACGATGCCCACGCCCAGCGCTTTGGGCGCCTGCCCCTTGTTCGCCAGCGGGTGACCGTCGAAGCAGGTGGCCACCGAGGAAGGAGTGCCGGGAATGTTGATGAGAATAGCCGAGATAAGGCCGCCGGAAACCGCGCCGACATACAGGGCCATCAGCACGGACATGGCGTTGCTCGGCTGCAGGCCGTATGTCACCGGAAGAAACAGGGCCACGGCCATGGTGGCGGAAAGGCCGGGAATGGCGCCGAACACAATGCCGATGGCCACGCAGACAAAAATGAGCAGAAGGCTCGTCGGGCTGCCGGCAGTGATAAAGCCGTTTATAATAAGGTCAATGGTGTCCATAGATCCTTCTTGTTGTTCGCCATGGGCGGTTTTTATTTAAAACGGCAGCCACTCAAGCAACCCGCGAGGAAGCGACAGATTGAGGCCCACCCGAAAAGCGATATAAATAACCACCGCCGACACCACGGAAACCATTGCGAAAATCTTCGGATTTTTCTTTTCTTTCGGCGCCATCAGCATCATTTGCAGGAACATGCACAGCGCGGAGGAAACAATGAACCCGAGCCATTCAAAAACAACCGCGTAGCCGAGGATGAGAACGAAGGTGAGAGCGATGGGAAAAGAATCGCCTTTTTCTTCCTTGGTGAAGAGAACGGAAGGCGTTCCGTTTTTCGCGCTCTCGCGCCGTATTTTGTTCAAGTGCGCTATCCCCGCCCAAATCTGGGCGGCAGCGAGAACAACGACCAGACCGCCGAGAATTTCCGGAATCAGTTTGGCGCTGACGCTTACGGAACTGCGTATCTTGATGAAGGTCGACTGATACAAATAGAACAGGGCCAGGGCCATCATGCCGACGCCCAGCAGCAGTTCCTTGTACCTGTGCAAGAACGAGCTTTCTTTCATAGTGACTCCTGTTACGAAATGTTATCCAGGCTTTACCCGGCAGTTGGCCGGTTGTTCATCGTGCCGGTCCGGAACCCTTCGCCGTTCCGTTCGTCCGCAATATGCGGTAATGGCGTATGATCTGTTTGTAGGCGGTAAGCGCGAGCGAAAGCCCGGCGATAGTCAGGAAGAACAGGCAGATGGGCGAAGTGAACAAGGGTTCGAGGCTGTTCTGGTGCAGCATCAGGCCCCGCCGCAAGTTCGTTTCCGCCATGGGGCCGAGAATGAAGCCCAGAATAAAAGGCGCTATGGGGATCCTGAACGAACTGAACCCGAACCCGATGACGCCGAACAAAATGACGCTCCAGAGGTCGAAGGTGCGGCTGTTGAGGCCGTATGCGCCGACGCCGCAGAGACAAAAAATGATCGGCAATAAAATATACTTCGGGATGGTCAGCAGTTTTACAAAAAATCTGAGCCCGTAGAATTCCAGAAACAGCATGACAAAAGCCGCGATGCTCAGCGCCCCGAAGATGCCGTAAACAACGGCCGTGTGTTCCACAAACAGCCTGGGTCCGGGCGTCATGCCGTGGATCATCAGCCCGCCGAGCAGCATGGCGGTGACCGTGTCGCCGGGAATGCCGAGGGTGAGCAGCGGGATCAGCGCGCCGCCGATGGCCGCATTGTTGGAGCTTTCCGAGGCCACGACGCCGTCAATGATCCCGGTGCCGAACTTTTCCGGGTGCCTGGATTGGTTCTTGGCGACCGAGTAGGCCAGGATATTCGCCGTGCCGCCGCCGATGCCCGGCAAAATCCCGATCCCGATGCCGATGAGCGCCGAGCGGAACATGTTCATCTGCTGGCCGAAAAATTCTTTTATGCTGAAGCCGAACCCCCTGATGTTCTTCATGTCCGGCTGGGCAACCGTCTTTTGCCTCTCTTTGCGGGAATCTCTGGCCGCGGAAATGATCTCGCCCACCGCAAACAGCCCGATCATGACCGTCAGCATGTCAAAACCCGACATCAGTTCAACGGAACCGAAGGTGAACCGCTTGGCCGAATCGATGGGCGCGATCCCGACGGTTGCGAACATAAAACCCAAGGCGCCCGAAAACACCCCCTTGACCAGCGAATCTCCGGACAGAGAAGCGATCATGGTGAGAGAAAACAGGGCGATTGCAAAATATTCGAAATTGCCGAATTCAATGGCGAGCTTGGCCAGCCAGGGCGAGATGAACATCAGCGCCAGGATGGACAGGATGGTGCCGATGAAGGAAAAGACCACGCCGACGCCCAGCGCTTTGGGCGCTTCGCCCTTGGCCGCCAGCGGGTGCCCGTCGAAGCAGGTGGCCACCGAGGAAGGGGTGCCGGGAATGTTGATAAGAATGGCGGAAATAAGCCCCCCGGAAACCCCGCCGATATACAAAGCCATAAGCACGGACATGGCGATGCTCGGTTGCAGGCCGTACGTCACCGGGAGAAACAGCGCCACCGCCATGGTGGCCGAAAGACCGGGAATGGCTCCAAAAACTATTCCTATCGCCACGCAGATGAAGATGAGCATCAGGCTCAGGGGGCTTCCGGCCGTGATAAACCCATTGATGATCAGGTCTATGGTTGACATGATACCATTCCTTTCGCTCGTTGCAGGCAGAGCACGGCCAAGGCCGTCATGCCTGCGCCCGGCGGCGGTTCTTTATATCTGTGCAAAAACGAGCGTTCTTTCATGGTGCCTCCTGTTACGAAGCGTCATCCGCTTTCAGCGGACCAGGCAGGGCTTTTTGTTGTCAAAAGTCCAGCCGGGAATGAGGTATTGCATGGCCTCGGCATCGTTGCGCGCGCCAAGCCCCATACTTTTGTACCGCTTGTGCGCCTCCTCCACCTTGTCCATATCCAGTTCCACGCCCAGCCCCGGCTTGTCGGGGATAGCCACCATGCCGCCCCGGATGACAAGGGGGTCCCTGGTCAACTCGTCGCGGCTTTCCTGCCAGATCCAATGGGTGTCGATGGCCGTGACCCTGCCGGGCGCGGCCGCGCCCACATGCGTGAACATGGCCAGCGAGATGTCGAAGTGGTTGTTGGAGTGCGATCCCCAGGTGAGCCCGAACATCTCGCACAGCATGGCCACGCGCACGGACCCTTCCATGGTCCAGAAATGCGGGTCGGCCAGAGGGATGTCCACGGACTGCAACTGGATGGAATGCGCCATCTGCCGCCAGTCCGTGGCGATCATGTTGGTGGCGGTCATGAGGCCTGTTGCCCGGCGGAATTCGGCCATGATTTCCCGGCTGGAAAAGCCGTTTTCCGCGCCGCAGGGGTCTTCCGCGTAGGCAAGCACATCTTCTTTGCCCGCGCAGAGGCGGATCGCTTCATGCAGCGACCATGCGCCGTTGGGGTCCAGGGTGATGCGCGCGTCCGGGAAGCGTTTGTGCAGGGCGGTGACGGCTTCTATCTCTTCTTCGCCGCGCAACACGCCGCCCTTGAGTTTGAAATCCTCAAAGCCGTAGCGTTGGCGGGCGGCTTCGGCCAGGGCCACTATGGCTTCGGGCGTCAAAGCTTCTTCGGTTCTGAGACGCAGCCAGTCGTCTTTTTCTTTGGAACCGTCGGGGTAAGGCAGGGGCGTTTTGTTGCGGTCCCCAAGATAGAAAAGGTAGCCCAGCATGGCGACTTTTTCCCGCAACTGGCCGTTGCCCAGCAGCGCGGCCACGGGCAGGCCCATGAACTGGCCGAGCAGATCCAGAAGCGCCGCTTCAATCGCCGTTACGGCATGGATGGCGGTGCGCAGGTCAAAGGTCTGCTGGCCCCGCCCGCCGCTGTCCCTGTCTGCAAAAGCAGCGTGGACCTTGCGCAGAATATTGCGACGATCTCCGATGGACTGCCCGACTACAAGTTCCCTGGCATCTTCCAGGGTTTTCCGTATCTTTTCGCCGCCCGGCACTTCGCCCACGCCGGTGTTCCCGGCGTTGTCGCGCAAAATGACGATGTTCCGGGTGAAAAAGGGGCCATGCGCGCCGCTGAGGTTCAGCAGCATGCTGTCCCGCCCGGCCACGGGAATGACCTGAAGCTCCGTTACAATGGGTGAACCGGCCTTTTTCATGCGAATACTCCTTAGAGCCGTTTTTCTTTAAAATTGCTCGGCAGACGCGAAGCGGATGCCCGCGAAGCGTGTCGGTTATCCTTGTGATCTCGCATTGTTATATACTGAAACCTATACCGTTTATGAAACTTTCATTGCGTAATCGCAAACTTGAAATGCTGCGCATGCCTTTTCCGGCCGCGCCGGAACGGAACAATCTCAGGTAATGGGGGCGGGGTTGAACACCGCCATGTAGTTGTGCAGTTTCAGCTGTTCGGCGGCAGACTTTTTTCCGCTTGCCACCTGAAGGATCAGATCAAATATCTCGCGCCCGACAGCTTCGATGGAATTTTCTCCGCTGACGATCTTCCCGGCGTTCACGTCCACAAGGTCGTGCCAGCGCTTCGCCAGCTCGTTCCGCGTAACCACCTTGATGGTCGGCACTTCCGCCAGACCGTAGGGCGTGCCGCGCCCGGTGACGAACACCAGCACGTTCATGCCCGCCGCCACCTGGCTGGGGCCGCAGACGATGTCGCTGGCAGGTGTTGCCGCAAAGAACAAGCCTTTCTTGTCGTGTGGAATTTTTTCTCCCGGTCCGTAAACGCCGGAAATAGGACAGCTGCCGGACTTCACGATGGACCCCATGGCCTTTTCCACGATGTTGTTCAGGCCGCCCTTCTTGTTGCCGGGGGTGGTGTTCGCGCTCCGGTCAGCGCCGCCTCGGGCGAGATAGGCGTCGTACCAGGCCATTTCCCTGATCAGGGCCAGAGCGACGTCCTTGTCGGACGCCCTCCGGACGAGTTGCTCTATGCCGTCCCGCACCTCGGTCACTTCAGAAAAGAAGACCGTGGCCCCGCAGCGCACGAACATGTCGGCAGCTGCCCCCACCGCCGGGTTGGCGGCGGCGCCGGAAAATGCGTCGCTGCCGCCGCATTGCAAACCAAGGACGATGTCCGAGGCCGGGCAGGTTTCCCGGCGGCGGGCGTCCAGAATCTCCAGCCGCTTGGTCGCGGCGGCCACAATCCCGTCAACCATGGACTCAAACCCGGCAAAGCGTTCGTCCTGCAGGTTGATGACGTGTTCTTCACCGCGGGCGGTAAGCGGCGACAGCGGAAGGCTGCCTTCAGGAAAAAAGCGTTCCGGCGTCAGTTTTTCACATCCGAGCCCGACCAGCAGAGGCAGGCCGCCGAAATTCGGATTTCGGGCAATGTTCTGCAACGAGCGGATGGGGATATAGGCGTCGGGCGCGTCAATCGCCACCCCACAACCGTAAGTGTGTTCGATGGCGATGACGTCATCCACAAAAGGATATCTGGGAAGCAGGTCCGCCCTGATGCGTTCCGCCGCGCGACGAGCCACGGGCGCGGCGCACTGCACCGTGGTGCTGATGGCGAGAATGTTACGGGTGCCCACGGAGCCGTC
The DNA here is from genome assembly GCA_031548325.1 of Desulfovibrionaceae bacterium. GTDB lineage: Bacteria > Desulfobacterota > Desulfovibrionia > Desulfovibrionales > Desulfovibrionaceae > FLUQ01. The sequence goes on along the minus strand of JAVBRE010000158.1, from coordinate 1,615 downwards.
GAGATTGCGGAACCCTTCGAAGGTTCGACCTTCGAGCCTCGGCCCGCAAGTTTCCGCCGGAGGGAAGACAAGAGTGTCCACCAGGGCGGTAAGTTCTTTCAGATCCGGCGCGTTCGGCATGCGCATGGTCGCTTCGTGAACCCAGGCTCCGGCGGGGATATCCTCCACCGCGTAGCCGATCGGCACGCCGTAGCGCAAAATCGGGGAATTTTCGGAAATGGGCCGCAGAGCCGCCTTGTGGGCCTGCGGCACGTCTTCGACGAGCGTGAGCCCGTCATCGAACCGCGTGCCCTTGGGCAACCCGCCTTCGTTGGTGACGACGGCCACGTTGTCCGCGGCGTTTAATTTCAAGTACAGCGGCTTGTTGGAACGCATGGCCGTCTCCTGTTGCGAAACAATCGGACTCATACGATGACAATCTCCCGTACTGACTATGACAATTCCGCGCGGCAGCTCACAAAAACGAACAGCATCCACTGAACCGTATAAGTTTTGGTATTTTTATCATATATATTGCTGCGTTTCGCTGCTTGGCGCCGATTGTGTTTCGGAGCGCAAAACATCATGTGTCGTCGTACGACATGAACTATCATGTGCCGCAAATGCCCCTGATTGGCAAGAGTTTTAATGTTCATTAAAAACAATTATTTATATAATATTGTAATATTATTTACAAAAATAAAAATATAACGCAAAACTATTCTTAGATTTGCCCTGGACATGCGTTGTCGTATGACTTAAGGTGCTATTATGAAACCGACGCCCTCATCCGATCACGGCCGTATCAGGCAAGACCGGGGCGGCAAATTGCCCCCGCCGAGAAGGCATTCGCGCAGCCTGGTGGAAGGCGTCGTTACCCGGGTGACAAGCCAGATAGCTTCCGGGGCGCTCGTTTCCGGCGAACAGCTGCCGACGGAACAACGGATGATGCAAACGCTCGGCGTCAGCCGCACCGTGATCCGCGAAGCCATATCCCGCCTTCAGGCCGCAGAACTGGTGGAAACGCGCCACGGCATCGGCACCTTTGTCCTTGAAGCGAAAAAAGCGCCCGGCCGCCTGGAGGAATCTTCCGTCGTCACCATGTACGACGTGCTGGATATGCTGGAATTTCGCATCAGTCTGGAAACCCAGGCTGCGGGGCTGGCCGCGTTGAAACGCACTCCCGAAGACCTGACTGTCTTTGAAGATCTGCTGCAAACCTTTGTCGAGCAGGTTCGCGCCGGGGCCAACGCCGTGCAGCCGGATGTCCGCTTTCACTTTCAGGTCTGCATCGCCACCGGAAACCGCTATTTCAAGGAAGTCTGCCAGTTCATCAGCCGGAACACGATTCCCCGCACCCGTTTGAAGACCGAGCAATATACCGATGAACCCCTGGCCGACTATCTGATGCGTGTCCACCTTGAACACCGGACCGTCCTGGACGCCATCATTCGGCAGGACCCCGAATCCGCCCAGGCCGCCATGCGAATCCACCTCGTGAACAGCCGGGAACGCCTTCACAGAGCGTTAAAACTGGAAGGGCATAACTCCGGTTAGGACAGGTTTTTTTCATGCTCATTTTTGGGGAAAATTATCGATTATATCTCCCTCTACAGCATTTTACGCTTGAAATAGT
>JAVBRE010000241.1:0-7148 GCA_031548325.1 Desulfovibrionaceae bacterium | reverse complement strand
GAACGACCTGGCGCGGGCGGGGCTGCCTGAAAGCCATATCGTTCTTGATCCGGGCATAGGCTTCGGCAAGACGGCGGAACAGAGCCTGGAACTGCTGCGCGCTTGCGAACGGTTGCAAAGTTTGGGCAGACCCCTGTATATAGGAATATCCCGAAAAAGTTTTTTGGGGTCGTTTCTGGGGCAGCCCCCGGACAAACGCGACGGGGCGACGCAGGGTCTGACGGCGCGCGTGGCCCGGCGCGGCGTCGTGGTGCAACGGGTGCCCGATGTGGCGGGGGCGGTGGCCGCGTTGCGGCTGGTAACATTACTCCACGCGAGTTGAGGCGGCCATGCAGATTCCTTTTTTTGACAACCTGAGTATAGGCTGGCGGGATATCGTCGACGTCCTGCTGGTGACCTTGTTGTTCTATCGCATCATTTTGCTGGTACAGGGCACGCGGGCCGTGGCGGCCATTTACGGCCTGTTCATACTCATTGTTTTTTTTCTCGCCACTCTGCCTCTGGGGTTCAATACCCTGTCCTGGATTTTGGGAAGCTTTTTGAATTCCCTTGTGCTGGTTGTGGTCATCGTGTTTCAGCGCGACATCCGCATGGCCTTGACCTATCTGGGGTCCGGGCGGGGTTTTTTTTCCTTTCGCGCAAAACACCATGAAGAGATGATCGAAGAGATCACGGCGGCGGCCATGTATATGGCCCAGCGCAACATCGGCGCCCTGATCGTCATTGAACGGGCCGTGCCGCTGGGCGACATGGCCCAGGGCGGCGTCAGTCTGAACGCCAGGCTGACCAAGGAACTGCTCATTTCCATTTTCTGGCACGGCGGCCCGTTGCATGACGGGGCCGTGGTCATTCGCGACAAGAAAATTTCGGAGGCGGGCTGCATTCTGCCCCTGACCACCATGGTACAGGGCAAACAGGACTATGGCACCAGACACCGCGCGGCGCTGGGCATCACCGAGGAGACCGATTCCGTCGCCGTCGTTGTTTCCGAAGAACGGGGAGCGGCCACGGTTTCCATACGCGGCAAATTGAGCGCCGCCCTTGACGCGGCCCGGCTGAAGCGGGTGCTGGGCGCGGCTCTGGAGAGAAAGGCATGAACATATCCCCTTTGCGCAAACTGGGGCAGTTGTTCCGCCCCAGGGATATATTGCACGACACGGCCCAATCGGTCATTGGCGTCCATTGGGCCTATTTGGGCATCGCTTTTTTGCTGGCGGTTTTCCTTTGGTACACCGTGACCGTGCGGGACAAGGTGGACAGTTGGATGGACGTGCGACTGGAGTTCAAGGGCACGCCCAGCAACCTGATCATCCGCGACGGGCTGGTCAACAAGGTGTCCGTGCGTCTGCGCGCGGCTTCGGGCCTGACCCGCAGCATCAGTTCGCGCAGCATTTCCGTGGCTTTGGACCTTTCGCATATCACCAAGGGCACGACGGTCATGCAGATTACGCCGGAGATGCTGTCTTTGCCCAGCGCCTTTCACGTTATGGAAATATCACCCCAGAGCATTCAGATTGTGGCTGATTCCATAGAGACGCGCACGGTGCCTTTTGAATCGTTTATCGTCGAGGCGCCTCCGGGTGATTTTTTTGTAGAATCCGTGCGTTTTTCTCCGCCCGCCGTGAAGGTGCGCGGGCCGGAAACTCTGGTGGCCGGTCTGAAGTCCATCCGCATTCCGCTTTCGCTGGGCAACGTCACCCGTTCCGGCACGGCCGCGCTGACGGCCGTGGTGCCCGTGCCTTCGTCAACCACGGTGGAACCGGCGCAGGTGAACGTGGAAGTGGATGTGGAAGTGCGGACAAAGACGGTGCGCCTCACGCGCGAGGTTGTTCTGGCCTTGCCCGAAGAAGGACGGACGGTAAAAATGAATCCGGCGCGGGTCACGGTGACGGTGGATATACCCGAATCGCAGGCCGGCAACGCGGAGACGCTTGCGCGCGTGATCGCCACGGTCAGCCTGCCGCCGTCCGCGCATGGCGGGCCGCAGAAATTGCCGGTCAACGTACTGTTGCCCGAAATGTCGGCGCTCAAGAGCGTGTCGCCCAAAGAGGTGACAGTCACCGTCACGGAAAAATAGAGCGGCTGTTTCCAAAAAGCGGCGTTATTCGTTGAATAACGCCGCTTTTTGGCCGGACAGCAATGGCTTTTCTCCTTGCCGGAAAACAAATCTGTCTTTTTCGAAACAGCCGTTAGAGCAATTTCTCTTTGAAATTGCTCGGCAGACGCGAAGCGTGTCATTTATCTTTGTAATTTAGCATTGTTATGTGCTCAATTCTGTGCCGTTACGAGACTTCAATTGTATAATTTCACAGTGAAATTGCCCTAAAAGATCCGTTCAAAGCGTTTTGCGCAGCTCCGACAGGGCAGGTCCGGGTCGCCGTCCGCCAGACGACGCCTGAACGCCTTGAAGTCCGGGCTGTTCCAGATGGCCAGGGGGGCGGTCTGCGTGACCGTGCCGAAGACCCGGCGGCAGGGGTCGTTTTCGTTTGTGGGCAGATTTACGTAAATGCAGGGTGAAATTCGGCCTTCGGCGTCGATATACATGCAGTTTTGGATATGTTCGCCGCAATCGTTCGCTCCCGCCGGTCCGGGCAAGGAGTAATGCAGCGTCAGGCCCAGAGCGCCGGCTCTGGCGGCCGTTTCCTGCAAAATCAGGCGGGCTCTCTCTATTTTGTCCGTCTCACCCGGCGCGAACGCTTCCTTTTCCGCTCCCGCTTCCGGAACGTAGTCAAGAGTGCTGACCACGGCCACGGGGATTTCCATTTCCCGCATCAGTTCCGGCAGGGTTTTGACCGCATCGACGGCGGAAGCCAGCATCAGATAGGCCAGATGAACCTGCGGCGTGGCGGCGCCCGTGATTTTGCGCGCCCGGTTTAACCGCGCTACGGCTTCGCGGACCTTGGCAAGAGGCACGCCCTCACGCGAGGCGTTGCTTGCTTCGTCGGTGCCGGCCAGGGAGAAGGCGATGATATCGATGCCGCTCTGCACCAGCCTTGCCGCCAGCGTATCGGTCATGGCCAGGCCGTAAGTGGTGAAGGAAACGGCGCAGCCCGCCCGCCGGGCGGCTGCCGCAAAATCAAGAAAGCGCGGGTGCAGCAAGGGCTCGCCCCAGCCTTGCAGATGCACGCGTTTGGTCCGGCGCAAAAGCGGCGCGAGGGCGGCAAAGGTTTCGGCGGTCATGTGCCGCGAACGCCAGACGTCGCTTTTGGTCGTATGCGGGCAGTAACCGCAGCGGCCGGGGCAGAAGGAGGTCACTTCCACCTGGATGCACTCGAACTCGTCGCCGCTGCCGAGAAAAAGATTGAGCAGGCTTTCGCGCAGGCCGGGCGCTTGAATGTCCAGCAGGGGGTCCGGCGAAAGCGGGGTGTTGTCTTCGCAGGGGCCGCTTTCTTGCACTTCGCCGGGGGGCGCAGCCTCTCTGACGCCGTTATGGGCGCGAGCCCGGGCGTTTTGTTCCCCGCGCCGGGCGCGGCCGGAACTGAAAGCGGCATCGAGCGCCGCCGGTTGCCAGGTTGTCTGTACACAGGGCAGAAAAAGGGACGCTCCCCATTTACGTTTGAAAAATTCGATGCCGCCGTTGATGCCCAGACCCAGATTCAGGCGCTGGTGCCCGCGGTCCGCGCCGGCGCGGGCAAGGGCGGCAAGCAAGGCGTCGGCCGCGCCCGGCGGGCAATTTTGGGCTCTGAACGCGAACATGTACATGCCCGTGCTCAACCCTGAAAAGTCGCCGATGCAGAAAGCCGACAGGCGCGAATCCGCCGTGGAGCGGGCCGCCAGCAGCAGGGCGTCCGGCGTGGCGGCCAGATATTCGGGAATGCGGCGATAAATATGCCGCGTTCCGGCTTCCAGCGGGCGCGAGGCAAGATACCTTTCCACCAGCGCGGCATGCTCGCCCGTCCAGCGTTCTTTTTGAATGGAACATTCGCGCAGCGCCCGGCGCAGCATGTTGCGCAGCTTTTGCCCCGGTTTCGGGAGGGGCAGGGGTATCGCCCAATAAGCGTCGGAACGTTCGGCCGCGCCCGGCGGAGCAGCTTCCGGCCGGGCGGGGCCGAGCACGGTCAAGGTGGAGGGGGATGCGTCCAGAGCGGCCTCGACCGCCCGGTTCAAAGTATTTTGCGCCTGTTCACCGCTTTCCGGTTCCAATCCGGGTTTGTAGGCGATCAGAACCAGATGCCCTTCCCGCTCGTGCCCTACGCAATCGGCATACAGGCCGGGGGCCGATCCGCCGGCCGCGGCCACGTAAGAAAGAATTTGTTCCGGCACCAGGGCCTGGGCGGTTATGTGCGACAACAGGCGTGTTTTCATGGCCGCCTACCCGGAGTATCCTAACTTTGAAAAGTTGCATCAAGGACTTTGATCATTGCGAAAAATCGTCTTCATGCCATAAGTAAATCGCAAGAGAGAAACGGCACACTTTGCGAGCGTCCGCCGGAGCAAATTCGCTTTTCAACATGAATTTGCTCCAACATCCGTTCCGGCGTGTAAAAAAAACAGGGGACATGCCCCCGTTTCTTTACACGGCGTAGACCTTGTCGATAATGCTGCCGTCGCGGTATTCCACGATGCCCACGACCTTGTCCTTGCGGGCCGGGGCTTTTGGCTTGCCGGTGATGGCCAGGGCCTTGTCCCGCAGTTCCTGAATGGTGAAGACGGGCAGCTTCGCGTTTTTCAGGCGGTCGGCCAGTTCAGGCCTGGTCTCGTTCACCGCGATGCCCCGGTCCGTGACCAGCACATCCACAGTTTTGCCGGGCGAGGTGATGGTGGTGCAGCGTTCGGTGACGATGGGCAGGCGGGCCCGCACCAGGGGGGCCACGATGATGGTCAGCTTGGCTCCGGCGGCCGCGTCGTGGTGTCCGCCGGAGCCGCCGATGATGTTGCCGTTGGAGTCGGTCAGCACGTTGACGTTGAAATCGAGGTCCACTTCGGACGCGCCGAGCAGTACGGCGTCAAGATAATCGACGCAGCAGCTTTTCTGTTTGGGGTTGGCGTAGGTGTCGGCGGAAATTTCCTTGTGCCCGGCGTTTCTGCTTAGCGACTGCACGCTGCTGAGGTCAAAGCACTGCACGTCGAAAATGGTGTCGAACAGGCCTTCTTCAAGCATCTCGACCATGTAGCGGGTAATGCCGCCCAGCAGGAAACCGCCCTTGATACCGGAGCGCAGCATATCCTCGCGCAGAAAAAGGGAGGCGGCCAGGGACGCCCCGCCCGCGCCGGTCTGGTAGTTGAACCCGTCCTTCATCAATCCCGACGCCCGGATGACGGCCTGGGCGTTTCTTGCGATGGCGAGCGCCACGGGGTCGCGGGTCATGCTGATGGAACCGGACACGATGCCCGCCGGGTCGCCGATCTTGTCCACAACCACGATATGGTCCACCCGGTTGTGGGGGATGGACACGTGGTCCAGAGCTTTGTCGGAAACGAAGTCGGTGACGGCGACGACTTTGGCTGCGTGTTGCGAATCAGGGATGATGTAGCCCAGCGAACCGCAGGCCGAAGGACCGGCGATGCCGTTGATGTTGCCGTATTTGTCCACGCAGGGGACGGCGGCAAAGGCGATGTCGACTTTCAGGGAGCCTTCGCCCATGGCTCTGGGCCTGCCGCCGTGGGAACGGAACATGACCGGTTTGGCAAAAATGCCCCGGCTTACGGCCTGGGCCAGGGGGCCGCTCATATAGTTGGTGTCGAGCCCCGTGACGACCCCGCTTTCAATGTGGGGGATCAGAGCCTTGTGCACCGGAAAGACCGAAGACAGAGCCAGAGTCAGCCCTTTGACGCCCATGGCCGCCGCCGCGTCCACCACCATGTTGGCCACGAAATCGCCGTTGCGCAGGTGGTGGTGAAAAGAAAGAGTCATATTGTCGGCCAGCCCCGCTTCTTTGAGGGCCGTCGTGATGTCGGGAAGAAATTTGTTCGTGCGCACGAGGAACCTCCGTTAGGCTTCGGCCATCATCAGAATGCGTTCGGCCCGTTTGATGACCGGCAAATCGATCATCATGCCGTCAAGAGAGACCGCGCCCTTGCCTTCGGCCTCCGCCTTTTTCGCCACGGCCATGACCCGTTCGGCCCATTCGATCTGGGCCTGCGCGGGCGAAAAGGCCTCTTTGACCGCATGCACATGGTGCGGCGAAATAACGGCCTTGCCGTCAAAACCGAGCTGGGCGGCAAAGGCGGCGTCCTTTTTCATGCCCTCGATGTCCGTGACGAAGGGGAAGGGCGAATCAATGGCCTTGATGCCCGCGGCCCGGCAGGCCATGAGCACCCGGGAACGGGCATAGGCGATTTCCGCGCCTTCGGGGGTGCGGCGCGAGCCGAGTTCGGCGGTCAGGTCTTCTCCGCCCAGCAGTACGCCCGCCAGACGGCCTTTGGTCGAGGCCAGGGCAAAGATGTTTTCGATGCCGAACGTGGTTTCCACCAGGGCCATCAGGTCAACGGCGTGGTCCGTTCCGCCGCAGGCGTCGATCCGGCGGCTGACGGCGTCCAGGTCTTCCGGGCTCTGGCATTTGGGCAGCAGGATGATGTCTGCCCGGCCCTGCACCGCGGCGGCGACGTCGTCCTGCCAATAGGGGGTATCCAGGCTGTTCACGCGCACGGCGCATTCCACGCCTTCGGGCCGCAGATCGGTCAGGGTGCGGCGCACCAGAATGCGCGCGGCGTCTTTTTCAGCCCGCGCCACGGCGTCTTCCAGGTCGAAAATCACGATATCCGCGCCGAGGCTGCCGGCGCTGGCGAGCATGCCGGGGTTGTTGCCCGGCATGAAGAGCATGGTCCGGCACTTTTTCATGAGCGGGCCTCCTTGTAGCGGGCGATGGCGGCTTCCATCCTGGCTTTGATGGTGCATTCCAGCGCGCCGCGGTCGTTCGCCTCCACGCGCACGGCCGAAAGCCCGGCCGCGGCCAGGCAGTCGTTGATCGTGGCTCTGATGGCTTCGCCGAACTGCTGGATGACGATGCTTTCAAGCTGCACGGCATTGCCGTTTCCCTCGGAATTGGGGGAAATGCGGACGGCGATGTCGTTGGATTCCAAGGTGCCCGCCTGGGCGGCATATGTACTGACCATTGACGGATGTCCTCCCGAAAAAAATTCCAGAGCAGAGTAACTTTGAGTTTTTTTTCATGCATGAAACAAAAACGGCTCTTCCCCCGGAAGCG
>JAVBRE010000148.1:0-8957 GCA_031548325.1 Desulfovibrionaceae bacterium | reverse complement strand
CCCTTTTTTACAAAAAAAGGTTCCCCCCCTCCCCCGGCCGCGCCCACAGGCCCCATCCAATCCACCCTGCCGCCCTTCAGACGCAGCCGATGGGTGATGCAGGCGGGCAGATCGCTTTGGCGATGGGCTGTGCAGACGACCGCGGCTTTTTTTGCCGCTTCGTTCACAGCGGCGTGCAGGGCTTCGCGGGCGGAGCGGTCCAGACCGTCAAAGGCTTCGTCCAGCAGCAACAGAGCGGGCCGTGTGACCATGGCCCGCATCAGCAGGGCCAGGCGAAGCTGCCCCTGGGACATGGCGGCAAGGGGCATGTCCAGCAAGCTTTCGGCATTCAGCCTGCGGGCCAGGGTTTTGGCCGCGCGCGCGTGCGCGGTTTCGGGCGCGGCGTCGAACAGGGCGTCGTTGAAGCCGGATGTCACCAGTTCCAGCCCGGTAAGGCGCCAGCCTTCGCGCATGTAAGTTCGTTGCTGCTCGGCCGAGACGAGTCGGGCCAGCGCCTTGATCTCAAGCGGCGAGCTTTCGTCACGGCCGTCGATTCGCCAGACGCAGGAGCCGATTCGCTCGCCGTCCGGGCTTTGCGCCGGACGCAGATCGCCCCGGAGCAGGCGGAGGAAGGTGGATTTACCCGCGCCGTTGGGGCCGAGCACGGCCCAATGTTGGCCGCTGTCGAGAGTCCAGGAGAGGTCCCGCAAGGCGGCCTTGTTCGCAAGAGAAACAGTGACCCCTTGCAGATGAATGCGAAGAGAAAGCGGCATGGTCAGATGAAGGAGCGGCGTTGCATGACCCGGCCGGTGAAATACACGCTCTCGGTGTAGCCGTAAGCGCGGGCGTAGGCGGCCAGCTGGTCGAAGCCGTAAGCCACGTCTTCCGCCCGGTGGGCGTCGGAACCGAAGGCGACGGGCAACCCGATGTCGCGGGCGATTTCCATCAGGGCCGGACAGGGATAGGGTTCGCCAAGCCCCTTGCGCAGGGCTGCGGAAGAAACTTCCATGGCCATGTCGTTTTCTTTCATGGCGGCCAAGGCTTCGCGGGCCAGGTTCAGGGCTTCGGGCGCGGCGATCCAGGCATGAAAGGCGTCTTTGCGAAAAATCTTTACCAGGTCCGGGTGAGCCGCGATTTGAAAGAGGCCGCTCCGGCACATGTGGGCCAGATCGCGGTAGTATTGCGCGAAATGGTCGGCGCAGGCGGCTTCCGACAGGTTTTGCCAGTCAGAGGCCGAGTGGTCGAAGCCCCAATGTCCCAGAAAATGCAGCCCGCCGATCACATAATCGTAAGGCTGGGCCGTGGACATGGCCCGGGCGTATTCCGCTTCGGCGGGCATATAGTCCATTTCCAGGGCCAGCAACACCTGCATGCGGCTCGCGTAGCGTTGCCGTTCTTCGCGCGCTTCGGCGAGGTAAGCAGGAAAGCCCGCTTCCAGCCGGGGCTGGTAGTCCGAAGGGTAGACATAGCCCCGGGGGCGCAGCGAGTGCTCTGACAGACCGAAGGTCAGAAGACCTTTTTCGCATGCCGCGGCGGCCATGGCCGCCGCCGTGTCTTTGGCGTGCGAATGCAGGGTGTGGCTGTGCAGGTCGACAGTGATCATGAACGCTCGTCAGCTTTTGGGATAGGCCAGCACCTGGCTGAGAGCCCGGGCGGCCGCTTCGCGCAGGTGGCTTTCGCGAATGGGCTCGCGCAGCACAATGGTACCGCTTTGCGCATAGCGCGCGGGCAAAAGGTTCAGAGCCAGGGCATACGCGTCGCGCAAGGCTTTGGCAGACAGCTCGGGATTGCCCAGTTCCTCAAGGGCTTCGCGCAGCTTTTCCACCACGCGGACTTCATTGCGGTTGCGCAAGCCGGAAAGATCCACGCCGTTGATGCGGTACCGGTCTTCGTTGTTTGCCATTGCTGCCTCCCAAAAGATCCGCAAAAAAGAGGAATATACAATAACAGGTTGCGGGGCGGCAAGGCAAGATGTTCGCGGGTCCCGACCTTGACGCGGCGCTCTATTGGGAGCATCATTACGCATGCAGCTCTATTATCAGGGACAGTTGGATTTTTTCTGCGCACTGTATGCGGTCATCAATGCGCTGACCGCGATGTTCGGCCTGAATCTTGCCCAGGCTCGCGGCCTGCTGGCTTCGACCCTGGAAGAGACATCCCGGCATCCGGACCTGTGGCGGGCCACATTGGAAAACAAGACGGATTTTTACTGGTTGACGTCCTATATGCTGGCGGGCTGTCACCGGGGTTCGCCCTGGCCCCTTTTCGTTTATCGGCCCTTTGCCCCGTCCGGTCCGGAAGAACTGCCCGAATCGGCCCGTGACCTTTCCGCCGCCGCGTTGCGGCATCCGGAGGCGGAAAAGGCGCGCTTCGCCGATGGTAAAGAAGAGCAGGCCGTCTGGTCCGCCCTTGAGGCCTGGCTGCCCTCTCTTCCCGAGGCTCCGGTCGCCGGCGCGGCCCGGCGCGTGGCTTTGTTGCGTTTTCACCGCTATGTTCCGTATATGAAAGAGCCGATTATCTCCCACTGGAGCGTAGGGGAGCGTTTTTACGGCGGCACCGTGCATCTGCGCGACGCCAGTAAAGAAGAATCCGCCCTGCGCGCCCTTGCCGGAACGCAGACGGCCGTGCATGAAAACGGGCTCGGCTCGAACAAGAACGTGCTGCTGGAAGCGGAATCCCTTTTTTTTCTCGAACGGTTGTGAGGCCATATGTCGACACTTGTCATCGCGGTCGTGATGGGGTCCGCGTTGCTGCACGCGGTGTGGAACGCAATTATCAAGGGCGGTTCGGACAAGCTGTTTGAAACCGTGATGAAAACCACGGGCGGCGCGGCGGTGGTGGTCTGCATCCTGCCCTTTCTGCCCGCGCCGCACCCGGCCAGCTGGCCCTATCTCGCGGGCACGGTCAGCATCCACATCTTTTACTATCTGTTTATCGCCTACGCGTATCGAGGGGCCGATCTCTCGTACGCATACACCATCATGCGCGGTTCGGCCCCTCTGTTTACCGCGCTGGTGGCGGTGTTCATCCTGCATGACAGTCTGACCGGCACAGGCTGGCTGGGGGTGCTGCTGCTGAGTTGCGGGGTGCTGGCGCTGGCCCTGGACGCTTTGCGCCGGGGCGGCTTCAGTCTGAGCTCGACGATGCTGGCGCTCGGCAACGCTTTCGTCATTATGGGCTATACGGTGGTTGACGGCAGCGGAGTGCGCCTTTCGGGCAGCGCGGTGTCGTACACCTGCTGGGTCTTTTTTTTGAATGCCTTTCCCATTCTGATTTTTGCGATCATTACGCGCAAGGGCGACTATTTCAGATATCTGAAAAAACGCTGGCCTTACGGGCTGGCCGGCGGGACATGCAGCCTGATCGCCTACGGCCTTTCGCTGTGGGGCATGACCCGCGCGCCCATATCCCAGGTGGCGGCCCTGCGTGAAACCTCGGTGATCTTCGGCATGCTGCTGGCCGTGATTTTTCTGAAGGAGAAAATGACGGCCGCGCGCATCGCGGCCGTCATTCTGGTGCTGGGCGGGGCCATGGCCATGAAACTGTAGGCGGCGGTCCAGTATGCCGTGATGCTTTGTCAGACATCCGCCAAAAAGTTCGCGTTGAGATCTGCCAACGAGGCCTGGTTGACAAAAGAAGAGAAAAATCCTCATTGAAAGAGCATGCGGGGTTCCGAAGGCTCAGTCCCGAGCCTTTACCCCGATCTTGGGACAAAAGGCCGCCATCTCGCAGCGTTCGCAGGCGGGCTTGCGCGCATCGCAAACCTCGCGACCGAACCAGACCATGCGGTGATTGACCTTGCCCCATTCGGGCCTGGGGAAGAGCCGCATCAGATCCTGTTCCGCCTTCACCGGGTCGGCCTGTTCCGTCAGGCCCAGGCGCAGGGCGATTCTGCCCACATGGGTGTCCACGGCCAGGCCCTCGTTGATGCCGTAAGCGCCCCAGAGCACCACGTTGGCCGTCTTGCGGGCCACGCCGGGCAGGGTGACGAGATCGGCCATGGTTCTGGGCGCCACGCCGCCGTAAACATCCGTCACCCGCCGGGCCGCGGCGATGAGATTTTTGGCCTTGTTGCGGTAAAAGCCCGTGGAGCGGACGGCCTCTTCCAGTTCCGCCAAATCCGCTTCCGCCATGTCAGCGGGTTTGGGCCAGCGGGCGAAAAGGCCCGGCGTGACGGTGTTCACCCGTTTGTCCGTGCACTGGGCGGCCAGCACCGTGGCCACGGTCAGTTCCCAGGCGTCGCGGGCCGCCAGGTGGGTTTCCGGGTGGGGGTAACGGGCGGCCAGGGCTTGCAGAACCAGTTCGGCGCGTTGTTTTTGTGTCATGGCAGTTGCATAGCCGGGTTTGCGGCGCAGTTCAAGCGGACCGCTGCCGTGTTGCCGGTCGGCGGTTATTGCGGTATGCACAAGCAAATTTACTGCAAGGGAGCGCCATGAACGCCAGGGCCGACGACTGCCTGCTCATATACATGACCGCGCCGGACAACAAGTCCGCCGTGTGCTGGTGCGAAACCCTGGTGGCAGAGCGCCTGGCCGCCTGCGCCAACATTTTGGACGGGGTTTCGTCCATCTACTGGTGGCAGGGCGCGGTTGAAAAAACCGCGGAAACCGTGTGCATTCTGAAAACAACGCGTGGGCGTTTCGCCGCATTCACGGCACGAGCCCAAGAACTGCACAGCTACGAGACGCCATGCATCGTGGCCTTGCCTCTGACAGACGGCCTGCCGGATTTTCTGGACTGGATCAGGGCGGAAACCGCCGAGAGAGCGTTGCCCTCTCGGGCTCGTTCGCAAGGGGATTGAATCCCCTGCACCCCCGATTTCCGGCACAGCGGCGATGCGGAGTCAAGGGGCCTCAGGCCCTTGCGGAGCCCCGCTTTCACCAAAGGAGCGATTTGTGAGCATCTATTTGACGGGTTCCATGGCCTATGACCGGATCATGAATTTTCCCGGCGTGTTTTCCGACTTCATCCTGCCGGACAAGATTCACAACCTGAACGTTTCTCTGCTGATCGACCGTCTGGATGAAAAGCTGGGCGGCTGCGCCGGCAACATCGCGCACAGTCTGGCCCTGCTCGGCGAAAGCCCCCTTGTCGTTTCATCGGTGGGCCAGGATTTCGCCCGTTATGAAAAGGTGTTCGCGACCAAGGGCCTGCCCACGGAAGGCATCACCCGGCTGGATGACGAATGGACGGCCGGCTGCCATATTTTCACCGACCGGAACAACAACCAGATTACGGCCTTCAACCCGGGCGCCATGCGCCGCCCGTCGCCCTATGCCTTTTCGCGTCTGGGGCCGGGCGACATTCTGATCGTGTCCCCCACCAATATGGAAGATATGGTGAAGCATCCCCGCATCTGCCGGGAAAAGGGCGCGCGCTGCATCTTTGATCCGGGCCAGCAGATACCGGCCCTGACGGGCGAGCAACTGCTGGAGGGCATCGGCGATTCGTTTTTGCTGATTTGCAACGACTACGAGCTGGAAATGATCGTGAAGGCCACGGGCAAAACCCGTGCGGAACTGGCCGCTCTGGCAGGCAGCCTCATCGTCACGCTGGGCGAGGAAGGCTCGAGCGTGCAGGGGGGTGGGGCCGAAACGCGCATTCCCGCCGTGCCGCCCCGCGCGGTCGCGGATCCCACCGGCGCGGGCGACGCTTACCGCGCCGGCCTGATCAAGGGTCTGGTGCTCGGTCTGCCCCTGGTCAGGGCCGCGCGTCTGGGCGCGACGGCCGCTTCCTTCTGTGTGGAGGAACGCGGCACCCAGGAACACGAGTACGACCTGAAGGCCTTCAAGGCCCGGCACAAGGCCGCTTTCGGCGAGGATTTCTGACGGTTTTCGACCTGCTCCGCGCTTCGCGGCGCGCCCGGCCGCGCCGGGCGGCCAGTGTCGCTATTGATGAATTCTGATTATGAGATGGGTTCTAGCCCCGCGGCGAGCCGCTTTGCCCCATGTCTTTCACTTTGCGGAAAATGGTGCTGCGGTCCACTCCGAAGTGCACGGCAACGGCGGCTATATTTCCGTAACGCGCCAGAGCGTCCCGCAAAACGGCGGATTCAATATCCTGCATCACTTCTTTATAGCTTCTGCCTTCAATTTTGACATCAAGGCTGAGGGATCCTTTTTCGGAAGCAACACGCAGGGGACGGCGCGGCAACGTCATGTCGGCGGCTGTGAGTTCGCCGTTTTTGCCCGTGACCACCAGGCCCTGGATCAGGTTTTCCAACTCCCGGACGTTGCCGGGCCAGTGGTGCCCCAAAAGGATCTGTTCCGCCTCCGTCGAAAGGCGGCAATCGCGCGCGTATTTTTGATTGTAATAGTTCATGAATCCTCTGGCCAGAAGCGGTATGTCCTCCTGGCGCGCACGGAGGGGAGGGATCTTCAGCACCGCTACCTTCAGGCGGTAAAACAGATCGCGGCGAAAGCGCACCTTGTGCACTTCTTCTTCCAGATCTCTGCTGGTGGCGGCGATGACGCGCACGTCCGCCTGCCGGGGGGCGGTAGATCCTACGCGCACGATTTCTCTGTCCTGCAGAACACGCAGCAGGCGAGACTGCATATTCAGGGGCAATTCGCCCACTTCGTCCAAAAATAGAGTCCCGCCGCAGGCGGCTTCGATGATGCCGGCTTTTCCGTGTTTGCTGCCGCCGGAGAAAGTGCCCGGCGCGTAGCCAAACAATTCCGTTTCGATCAAATTTTCCGGAATGCTGCCGCAGTCCACTTTGACAAAGGGATTGTCCTTGCGGGGACTTTCGTTGTGAATGCGCCGGGCTATAACGTCTTTGCCCACGCCTGTTTCGCCCAGTAACAGAACTGTGGCGTCTGTACCGGCAATGGCGGGCAGTTTGGCGTACAAAGCGCGCATGGATTTGCTTTGCAGTACAAAGGGGTAGCGCTCCTGCCGTAGCTGCTCCCGTTTGTTGATCAGTTTGTAGGCCTCAAGCAGTTCCTTTTGGGCGGCGACTTCGCAGCTGAGTTCCGACAGGGTGGTGTTGTCGCGAATAAAGGTGACGACCAGAGCCACCTGACCCTGGTCGTCAAAAATGGGCGTGCCGTCAAGAATGAGTTGCCTGCCGTTGCCCACGTTCTGGACCCGGGTCACGGGCCGTTTGTACCGCACGATTTCGGGATTGAGCACCTTGTCGAAAACACCCTGGCGCAGCAGCTCGTTTACGTGTGCGCCGAGAAGGCGGTCAGGGGGAAGGCCGCTGAGTTCGGCGTAGCGCTGGTTGAAAAAGAGGATTATGCCCTCATTGTTGCTGATGCAGACGGCGTCCTTGAAGGCGTTGCAGATTTGGCCAAAGTAGGTTTGCAGCATCGGGTCCCTTTTACCGGGTCCGGCCGTTTCCGGCCGGACCCGGCAACAACTCCGCCGGGCGGAAGCCGTTTTTACTGTCCATATCCCAGAACTTGTACCGGCCAAGTGCTGGTGATGGGAGAAAAGGTCAGCACGAGGGTACTGAAAGTCAAGGCCCCAAACTCGAGGTAAGGGTGAACAGCGGTTGGCCGTTACAGCGGATTCGTTGACCGTAAATTGCTTTTTTCCTCCTTGTATATAACTGCCATCCGTAGACGGTCAAGGGAATGGCAAAACCTACAGAATCGGTCAGATTTTTGGGAATTATCATCGTGGTTGCCGCCAGATTTCGGGCAGCGGACGCGTATGTCTTCTTCGGTCAAAAACAACATGCCAAATCCTTTCAATCGTCAGTCACAGGCAGCGAACGGATGCTGCGGATTTACTTCACCGGGTGCTTGGGAGTGCTTTTTTTCGCTTCTTTCTTGGATACTTTTTGGAATTCTTTTTTGGCCTTCTTCGCCGCGGAACCAGCCCCGGCGGCCGGCGCAGCCGGCGCGGGCTTGCTTCTCTTGGCCAGCCGCTCGGCTTTTTTGGCCGCCTTGCGGGCTTTCATGGCCGCAAGCAGGCTGTGCAGTTCGCCTGAACCGCCGGCCGGCCGGGAAATGACGTTGACGCCGATCAGCGTGCCGCGGCTTTCGCACCAGGCTTTTCCGGCGGACACCGCGGCCTGGCACGCGGCCACGTCGCCTTCGCAGACCACGCAGATATTGGGACCATCCACCTTATGGGCCATGACGATGGCCACTTCCGCCGCCTTGGCCATGACGTCGGCCACCTCAATGGCCGCCACGTACCCGGTCACTTCAACAAAACCTTGCGCGCGCTGTTCCACAGTTCACTCCTTGAGGTTGCCGCAATCTTGCAGTACTACCGTGAACCCGGTGCAAAAGGCAGGTACGGCATGGGCAAACCGTTGCCGTAAGGCTTCACCGGCCCGTCGCTGCGCTTGCCGTCAAGGCCCAGGATGTGGCGGGCATTTTCATACATGACCTTGCGCCGCACTTCAGGAGTCAGATCCAGGTTCCTATAAATTTCAATAGCTTCGGTCTGTTCCACAAAAGGATGGGCCGAAGCGAAAACCACCTTGTCGCCGATGTGGGAATTCAGAGCCCGCACATAGATGTCGGCCATGGGCGCGAGTTCGTACTCCGAAAGGTCCATATACACATTGGCGTTGCGCATGCAGGCGAAGATGGCTTCGTTGACGAAGGGATAGCCGCCGTGGCTCATGATCACCGTCAGTTCGGGAAAATCGCGGGCCACGATGTCCACATGGCGCGGGTCCACGTAATCCATGACCGCGCGGGGCACCTGGGGCGGCGGAGCCGTGGTGATATAGACCGGAACATTCAGTTCGCAACATTTGGAATATAGCGGATAGTAGCGGGCGTCGTTGGCCGGGATATGGGCTAAATAGGGATCGGTGGAAATACCTTTCATGCCCAGATCACGGATGGCGTAAACAACCTCATGCACCGCCTTCATGCCCTTGTGCGGGTCAATACCCCAGATGCCCATGAACATTTTGGGATAGGCGCGCACGAAATTCAGCACGCTGTTGTTGTTGGCCGGGATATGGGCCAGATAGGGGTCGGTGGCGATACCCTTCATGCCCAGGTCGC
>JAVBRE010000129.1:0-9488 GCA_031548325.1 Desulfovibrionaceae bacterium | reverse complement strand
GAGAACTTTTTTAGAAAAAAGTTCTCTCCCCACCCCCGGCGGCCCCACAGGAGATACGCCATGCTGTTATCCATGAACTGGCTGCGTGAATTCGTGCCCTATGAGGGAAGCGCCGAAGCGCTGGGCGACAAGCTGACCATGCTGGGGCTGGAGCTGGAAGAAATCCGGCGGCCTTTCGAGGGCATCCGCGACGTCATTGTCGGCCATGTGGTCGAGCACGCCAAACACCCGGAAGCGGACAAGCTTTCCGTCTGCCGGGTGGACGTGGGGACCGAAGTGCTGGACATCGTCTGCGGCGCGCCCAACGTGGCCAGGGGCCAGAAAGTGGCCGTGGCGCCCGTGGGCGCGACGCTGCCGAACGGCACGGTCATCAAGAAGGCCAGGCTGCGCGGCGCGCCTTCGCAGGGCATGATCTGTTCCGAGGCGGAACTGGGCCTTTCCGAGGACCATTCGGGCATCATGGTGCTGGCGGCCGACGCGGCGACAGGCGCGAGGCTGGCCGGGGTTCTGGGCCTTGACGCCGAGGTGCTGGATATTTCCGTGACCCCCAACCGGGGGGACTGTCTTTCCGTGCTGGGTTTGGCGCGCGAGACGGCCCTGGCCTTCAATCTGCCCTTGCGGCTTCCCGAACTGCCGCTGACGGAGAGCGCCGGACAGGCGGCGGACCATATTCGCATTGAAATAGCCGACCCTGAGCTCTGCCCGCTCTATCAGGCCAGGGTGCTGGAAGGCGCGCGCATCGGCAAAAGCCCGGACAGGCTGCGCTATCGCTTGCAGGCCATGGGCATGCGGTCCATTTCCGGCATCGTGGACGTGACCAACTATATTCTGCTGGGTCTGGGTCAGCCCTTGCACGCCTTTGATCTGGACAAGATCGAAGGCGGTCGCATCGTGGTGGCCAAAGCTTCGGAAGGCGAGCGTTTCACCACCCTGGACGGGCAGGAACGTCTGCTCACCGCCCGCGACCTGACCATCCGCGACGGCAAAAAGATTGTGGCCCTGGCCGGGGTCATGGGCGGTCTGGATACGGAAATCAGCGAGGCCAGCACCCGGGTGCTGCTTGAATGCGCGGCATTCCAGCCCGCCTGCGTCCGGCATACGGCCCGGCGGCTCGGCATACCCAGCGAAGCCTCGTACCGCTACGAGCGCGGCGTGGACCAGGGTCTGGCCCTCTTTGCCGTGAACCAGGCCGCGGCCATGATGACCGCTCTGGGGGGCGGGGTGACCGTGCTGGCCGGCGTGCCCAAGGCCGAACCCAGGCCCTGGCAAAAGGCAGTGGCCCGTTTCCGGCCAGAGCGTTGCGACGACCTGCTGGGATTGGCCCTGGACCGGGATTTCTGCAAAAACACGTTCGAAAAACTGGGCTGCGTTGTTGACGCGGCGGATGCGGCGGACTGGAAGGTCACGGCCCCCAGCTACCGCCGGGACCTGACCCGCGAAGCCGACCTGATCGAAGAGGCGGCCCGCGTACACGGGGTGGACCGCATCAGTCCCACTTTGCCTGCTGTTCCCCGTTCTCTGGAACGGGCGGGCCTGCCGGAATCGGAATTTGCCTTCTGGCGGCGCATCCGGGCCTGGGCCCGGGGTCTGGGGCTGAACGAGACCATCAATTACAGCTTTGCCGGCAGCGCGGACCTAGACCGTCTTGGCCTGCCCAAAGAGGAACGCATTCCCGTCAGAAATCCCCTGACCGCGGATATGGACGTCTTGCGCACCGCGCTGGCGCCGGGCCTGCTGACCGCGCTGAAGAACAATCTGGCCCAGGGCAACACGGGTCTGCGCCTTTTTGAACT
This sequence comes from Desulfovibrionaceae bacterium, assembly GCA_031548325.1. GTDB lineage: Bacteria > Desulfobacterota > Desulfovibrionia > Desulfovibrionales > Desulfovibrionaceae > FLUQ01. The sequence continues at coordinate 7,695 of JAVBRE010000129.1, read as the reverse complement.
GGCCCACGTCTTCCATGCGGACGCGGCTTCTGAAACCACGGCCCGCGAGCCCGGCCGCCTGGGCATTCTGCTGCACGGCGACGCGTTTGACACCGCCTGGCCCCACACGGCGGCGGACCTGGGCTATGCGGATCTCAAGGGCGTTGTCGAGCACTGTCTGGCCTTTTTGCGTCTGAAAGACGTGCGGTTCAGCCGTGACGAGGCGGAACACGCCTGGCTGCGGCCTGTCGTCACGATCAGGGCGGAAGAAGAGGTCGTGGGCGAGATGGGCCGGGTCAAGCCGGAGATCGCGGACGCCTATTACGCCCGGCTGGACGTCTGGGTGGCGGAATTGGACCTGAATGTTCTGCGCCGTCTGCACGACGGGGCGAAAATCAGGTTCGCGGCTTTGCCCGTGTTTCCGCCGGTGCGGCGCGACATCACGCTTGCCGTGCCCTATACGGTGACCGCCGAGGCGGCGCTGGACGCCATTTTCGCCATGCGCTTGCCGCTGTTGGAAGAAGCGCGCCTGCACGACGTGTACAGTCCCGAAGGCTCGCCTGACCGACGGCTGACTTTTCGCATGACTTTTCGCCACGGCAAGCGGACCTTGGAAGACGCCGAAGTGGACAGGGAGCGCGAGAAGGTGGCGAAACACTTGCCGACCGTGCTGCCGGTCGCATTGTGATGAAGAGCGGGACTCCCGGTCTTGTGCCGGGGGGCGTTCCGGTGGAAATTTCTGTTTTTCCTTTTCCATAGTTGGTTGACTCGGGCCATCCTGGCCCTCGCCCTCCGGGCGGGGTCGCTTTTGCTCCCCCGTCTCGTTCCGCTTTTCTGCGGAACGGTCGCCTGCCCGGCGAGGGCCAGAGAGGGGTCGGCGTCGACCCCTCTTCTGGGCTACTCCCCCCGGCAGGGGGTGGCTGAGCGCCACCCCCTTGCAACCCCCGCGTTTCGCATGCGGGCACGACAAGCGCCCTCCGGCACGATGCTTTTGAAGCTGCGCCTCTGCGGAACAAGCGACCTCCGGCACGATGCTTTTGAGCTACTCGCTATTTTGCGTCATGCGAACGACAAAATGAGATTCTTCGCCGCGATGGCGTAATACGGAATACCCGCGCGTCACGAACGTGATCTTTTGATTACAGGGCGCAGGTGGTCCTGTGCGGAGGCGGCTCCCACTGAAAGCCGCCGGAGCCCATAAGACGGTCACCCGGACGGATGGATGTGTTATACAAGGCCTTTCTCTCATGTCCGGCACGACAAAAAGCAGGGGGAGAGCCCAGAGAGGGGGGCCGCAGGCCCCTCCTCTCTGGCCCCCGCCGGGGAGGCGGACCAATTATAGAAAGGGAAAAACAAAACTTCTCGCCGGAACCACTTTTGCTCAAAAGGCGGGAGCAACATTCTTATATCTCCCGCCGGGCAGGCGGACCAACTACGCCGCCGGGTCGCAAATCCCCGGCGCCCGTTCGCGCAGCACGGTCACGGCCAAAGCCTTGCCCGTGGCCTCGTCTGCATCCACGATCATTCCGTTCAAGGTTCCTTCGCCGAACGCGGGTTTGAAGCGGGTCGGCAGGCCCGTGACAAAACGGTCCACCACGCCCTTGACTTCCATGCCGAGGATGGAAGAACTCTCCGCGCCGCACATGCCCAGGTCGCTGATATAGGCGGGACCTCCCGCGGCGGACGCTCCGCCGGGTAAAATGCAGGCGTCAAATGTCTGGGCGTGGGTATGGGTGCCTGCCACGCAGGTGGCCCGGCCGGCCAGATACCAGGCCAGGGCCCGTTTTTCGCTGGTGGCTTCGGCGTGAAAATCTACAAAACGCAGGGCGACGGATTCCGGCAGGGCGGCCAGTTCCCGGTCCGCGGCCTGAAAGGGGCAGTCCGCGGGATCCATGAAAGAACGCCCCAGCAGGTTGAGCACGGCGAAGCTGCGACCGTCGGTCAGGACATGGATGGTGCAGCCCCTGCCGGGAGCGCCCGGCGCGGCGTTGGCCGGGCGCAGCACGCGGGGGTCTTTGTTCAGAACGGCGTAAATTTCCGGATGCCGCCAGGTATGGTTGCCGCCGGTAACGACGTCGACCCCGGCCGTGAACAGCTCGCGCAGGGTTTCAGGGGTCATGCCCACGCCGCCGGCCGCGTTTTCGCCGTTGGCGATGACCGCGTCCAGATCCAGCTTTTTTCGCAAATGCGGCAGGCGCGCTTTCAGGGCCGCGCGGCCCGGGCGGCCCACCACGTCGCCCAGCATCAGTATGCGCATGAAAAATCCTTTGGCAATTTCTCTCTGAAATTGCTCGGCAGACGCGAAGCGGACGTCCGTGAAGCGCGTCGTTCAAGTCCGGCAATTTACTTATGGTATTAAGGTAGCACTGATTAATCCGCCTTTCGGAAACGCCCCCGCGAGAAGCCTCGCGGGGGCGCTTTCACGTCGGCGCGCGCGGCTTTTATTTGTTTACGATCCGCTTGGTGTGGCAGGATTCGCAGTCGGCGTTGGCCGGTTTTTTGACCGCCATGCGATCGTGGCAGCCCATGCATTGCTGGTGATAAGCGGCTTTAAGCACGGGGCGGCCATCCGCGGGCAAGGGCGCGGCCCCGGCCGGCGGGGCGCTTCTTTCGTGGCAACTGGCGCATTTTGGCGGAGTGGCCGAGGCCGGGCTTTTATGATGGCAGGCCTGGCAGGCCGTGTAGTTTGCCGCGTGCATGGCCGAAAGGCTGGGAGTCGCGTTTGCGATGCCCTTTTCCAACGCCCGGATAATGGCGCCGTGCGGCAGAATATTCGGCTCATATTCCTGTGACAGCGAGCCGATGATCACGGTTTCCGGCGGCGCGACCGTCTCTGAGGGCGGGGTGACCGTCGCGGGCGGCGCGGCTGTGACGGGCGGCATTTCGGCTGTGCCCGGAGGCAAGGCTTTGGGCTGCCGCGACGACGAAGTAGGGGCTTTATGGCAAAAAGCGCAGTCCTGTTTGACCATGGCCGCCGGTTTGGGCGTATGGCAGCCCATGCACTGCGGGGTGGCGGTCTTGCGCTGCTCGTGGCAGCCCACGCAGGAATAGCTCGCGTCGACCTTGTGCATGGCCTGGGCCAGGGTTACGCCGCCGCCCTGGGGAACGCCGCCCAGAGTGTGGCAAGAAGAGCAGGATTTCAGCGTGCTGTGGTGGCAACTGCGGCAGGTAGGCAGAGCGTCTTCATGCAGCTTGTGGTTGAAGGGCACCAACGGCATGGACGCTTTTTCGGCCGGGTCCTTTTTGCCGGTTTCAGGGCTTGGGACGGGGGACAGCAGGCGCGTGACAGGCTGGCCCGCGGGCAGGGGCGGTACCTGCGCCGGTCTGGAGTATTTGCTCCAGGTCGCGGCGTCGTGGCAGCCGGCGCAGTCGGCAGGGCCGCTGGGTTTTTTCGCTTTGGATGCCTTGAGGTGACAGGTAATGCAACTGTCGTGCGCCACCTGGCGGAAAGGATCATGGCAGGACCGGCAGGATTCGCGCGTGTTGGCGCCTGTGGGATCGCCGGGCGTGCTGTGGTGGCAGGCCATGCAGTTGGCCGCGCCGACGGCGCCGGGTTTCGCTCCGGGCGCGGCGATGTCGGCAGAAGCGATATGCCGGGCGTGCAGCCCTTTGTCCAGGACCGGGTCAAAGACTTTGCCCGCCGGGTCGGGAATCGCGGGCGGGACGTGGCAGGAACGGCATTCGGCTTCCAGCGGGCCGCTGCGTTTGCCGCTTTTGTCTGTCTGGGTATGGCAGCTTATACAGCCGTCGTGGTATAGATCTTGCTGATTTTTATCGTTTTGTCTGCCGGTATTCTTGAATTTGTAAGAGAGCGCCCCCTTGCCGATGCCCTGGTCCGCGTCCTTCTCGGGGGTTGCCGGGGGCTGGTGGCAGGTGGTGCAGTCTTTGTTCCCGGTCGTTACGGCTTTGGCGTGGATTTCGTGGTCAAAGGGCACGGGGGGCAGTTCCCCCCGGCCGTTTTCGGCGACGGAAAGAACAATGCGTCCGGCCGGAGCCGCCTGCCGGGCGCTGTCGCCCGGCACGGCCTGGGCGGCAAAGACGAGAACCACGCAGGCAAGGCCCAGGGCTGCTATAACTCCGGATACGCGAGAAAATGAAAAAGGGCTGCTCATGAAGTAGTCCTTGGAACGGTGTGCGATACGTGGGGGCACGGCGCGCATCGTGGCGAAAGAGCTGTCGGCTCCATAAAATCCAACTTTTCATACTCTTATGATGTAACAGGACCAGAGTCAAGCGGGGCAAAGGGGCGGGCCGAGCGGCTGGACGTGGAACTGACGGCGGCCCTGAAAAAATTGTCGGCCGGGTCCCGGTCCGCCGGAGAGATGGCGGAAATAGCCTGAAGCGGCGCCACCGGAAACGGCGGCGGCAGAGCCCCTCTTATCCTCCGTCGATGACGGAGAGCAACACCACCGCATCGCCGCTTTTCAGTTCCCTGTCCGGGGCGCAGACCTGGCGGTTGATGACCAGCAGGGCCTGGCCGCGCAATTCATTCTGGCCGATGGCCTGCAAGAAATCGCGGATTCTGGTGCCTTCGGGAATCAGAATCTCGGCTGGCGGTGATTTGCGCCAGACCAGCCTGCTTTCGACGGTCACGGGAATCATGCGCTCAGCCCGTGATTTCTTTGAGTTCGTCCTGGGTGACGTCAAAAACCGCGTCGCAGTCCGGATTTTTTTCTTCGTAAAAGAATTCCGCCAGCTTGTCGGTGTTCGGCCCCAGCCCCGCCTTGCGGTTGAATTCGCGTTCGACCGCCAGGGTGGCTTCCGCCAGGGCTTTGGCTTCGTCCAGGGTAAAAGAGGTGCCGTAGCGCGCGTTGACCATGCCGATGATGAGGCTCTGATCCTTGACCGCCCCGCCCAGCATGACGCACAGGCCCAAAATGTCGTGCATGGTCGCCCCGGACTGGGCGCCTTTGGAATTGGCGACCTGCCCCGCCTTGTCGCTGTGTTTGACCTGCAAGCGCGGCGTGTTGCCGGCCGTGTGATCCGCGCCCATGGGCGAGGTGGCGTAGGTGACGCCCGTGCCCTTGATGCCGCGCGGGTCGTATGCGGCCATGGCCTGGCCTTTGGCCGTGGGCACGCGGTACTGGCCGAGCACGCGGCCGGTGGTTTCCGCGCCGCAGCCGATGACCTTGGACAGGATTTCGCCCCGCAAAATGCCGGTGATGGCTTTTTCAGCGAAATCCGCGTCGCCGAAAGGCGCAAGGCCCGCTTCCATGGCCACGGCGACGGCCGCCCCCGTGTCGATGGTGTCCACGCCCATGTCGTTGCAGGCGTAATTCAGGCGGGCGATGGCGTCCAGGTCGGCGATGCCGCAGTTGGAGCCGAGCAGCCCGATATTTTCGTATTCAAGGGGTGAAACCAGAGCTTTGCCGTTTTTGTCGGCGAAAATGTTGGAGCATTTGATAAGACAGCCGCGCATGCAGGCGTGGCTGGGGTCGCCTTCGCCGCCGCGCTCAAGGATAGTGTTGTACAGGGCGTTGCCGTCAATGGCGCCTGCCTGCTCGAAAGTGCCCCGCGAAAAATTGCGCACCGGCAGGGCGCCCAGGGTGTTGGTGGTGTCCAGCATGGCGGCCGTGCCGTATTTGCGGAACACTTCGGCCGTCTGGGGCGTGGTGTTGACCAGCCGGGCCACTTCCTTGAGCCCGGCGGTGAAGGCGGCGGGATCGGCCATTGTTTCCTTGGGGGCTTTGGAGTCGTCCACGACAATGGCCATGATGCCCTTGGACGCGAGCACGGACCCCAGGCCGCCCCGGCCGCTGTAACGGGCGGGCGCGCCTTCCGGGTCGGTGCTGGTGATGCCCGCGCTGAGCAGACCCTGTTCCGCGGCCGGGCCGATCAGGGCAAAGCCCGCTCTGTTGCCGAATCTGGCGAACAGGCCCCGGCTTTTTTCATACACGCCTTTGCCGACAAGCTCTTCCGGGGCGGGCAGCAGGCGCGCGCCGTCCGCATTGATGAAAACCAGCCGCCAGTCTTTGGGGCCGGGTTTTTGCGCCGGCTTGCCTTCAATGATCAGGGCGCGCAGGCCCAGGCGGCCCATTTTGTAGGCGATGACCCCGCCGGCGTTGCTTTCTTTGATGCCGCCGGTCAGAGGGCTTTTGGCGCCCACGGACAGCCTGTTGGCGCTGGAAACCAGGGTGCCGGACAAGGGGCCGCCCGCGAAGACGACCTTGTTGTGTTTGCCGAAGTGGTGGCACGTGGGAGGCACTTCGGCCAGCAGCAGGCGGGAAGTCAGGGCCCGACCGCTGAGCAGAAGCTCCTGCGGCGGACTTTCGCGTTCGGTAACGGCGTTGCTGCTGACGTCGATGCGTCTGATGCGCGGCATATGAAAACCCTTGTGATTATTGTGATGAAAGGGAGAAAGTTGCGGACTCAGGGCGCGCGCACGACGCGGACCTTGTTGCCCGCGCCGGTGATGACCCGGACCTTGTCGCCCACAACATAATCGTCATCTATGGCCTGGACCACGCTGATGGTCCGGCCGTTTTCCAATTCAATGGTGAATTCATAGGCTTTTTCCGAGCGGATGGCTTTTTCGGCCAAAGCTCCGGCCGCCGCGCCCGCCAGCGCGCCCCCCACGGCGCCCAGAATGCGGCCCTTGCCGCCGCCGATGGTGCTGCCCGCCGCGCCGCCGGCGACTCCGCCTATGGTGGGGCCGATCATGGTCGAATCCTGCTCGATGGTGACTTCTTCCAAAGCGAGAATGCTGCCTTTTTCCACGGTCTGCGCCTTTCTGGCCTCGCCGGGAGTATAGGATTTGCCGCCGCTGGACGCGCAACCCAGGGAAAAAATCGTGAAAGCGAGACACAGCGCAAGAAACGTGATGCGGATATAGGGGGAGTGACGGCGCATGACTTCCTCCAGCATGCTCGCGGCGCATGGTCCGAGATTTTTGTTTCATGATTGGACACCATTTTTTTGATTTGCGCAATAGTGTGTCGGGATCGACACAAAGAGAATGGTGAAGGCGGCAGTTCCGGCAAAATTTTTCTTTGTCCCGTCCCGCAATTTTTCAGCCGCGACCCGCCTTCTTCGCGTATGGATTTTTGAGGCCCCTTCACGTATGCATTCCGGACGAGGTGCGCATGCCCACATTGTCCATCGTCAGCCCCGTGTACAGGGAAGGGGCGGCTGTCAGCGTTTTTCTGGACGCCCTGGAACGGGTTATGGCCGGTCTGGGCGAAAGCTATGAAATTATCCTGGTGGACGACGGATCGCCCGACGATTCCTGGAGCCACCTGCAACGCGAGGCCGCTGCCCGCCCGGCTCTGCGCTGTCTGCGGCTTTCCCGCAATTTCGGCAAGGAAGCCGCCCTGGCCGCCGGGCTGGACGCCGCTGCCGGCGACGCGGTTATCACCCTGGACAGCGACCTGCAACATCCGCCCGCGCTCATTGCCGACATGGTCGCCGCCTGGAAGGACGGCGCGGCCGACATCGTGGAAGCCCGCAAGGAACGCCGCCAGGCGGAATCGGGCCTTGACCGGCTGCTGGCCAGGCTCTTTTATTGGGGCTTTCTTTGGATCAGCTCTTTTGACCTTTCCGGGGCCAGCGATTTCAAGCTGCTGGACCGCAAGGTGGTGGAAGCCTGGAAAAGCCTGCCGGAGCGCAAGGTTTTCTATCGGGGCATGACCCACTGGCTGGGTTTCCGGCGCATGGAACTGCCTTTTACCCCGGCCAGGCGCGAAACGGGCGGCAGCAAGTGGTCTTTCGCCAAGAAGT
>JAVBRE010000038.1:0-2877 GCA_031548325.1 Desulfovibrionaceae bacterium | reverse complement strand
CCTCAGCAAAAAACAGTGAAGGCATCCGTTCCCGAAAGTGACGGCGGATCGTGAACCCCCGCCAGCGCAGGGTCAAGGGGCCTCAGACCCCTTGCGGGGCATGGGGCGGAGCCCCATTCCCCGCAGAGCAGATAACCATTTTCAAAGGCAAACTGCTCTATTCTTTTGCCGCAGCGGCAGCCGCCAGACGATTTCCCGCGTTTTGCAGCACGTTCGCGGCCGCGCGCAGGGCTTCCGGATTACCCTGGACCCGGCGGTACAGCCAGGAAGCCACAAACACCAGAGTATCATCGCCCAGCGTCCGTGCGGCCCCGCCCTTCATGGCGCGGACCAGGTCTTCGCGCGCCCCTTCCCTGGTCTGGATGCTGCGCTGGTAGATGCCCGCGTCCCGCTCCATACGCGCGCGAATCGCTTCCAGACCGGAAGGCTTGCCTTCTTCCTGCGCGTTCTCGTAAATTCCGGCGCTTTCCATATACGCCCGGCTGGCCTCAAGCGCGGCATTTTCCGCCGCATGAAAGCTTTCCACCCGCCCGCGCATGCCCGCGTCCGCGACATACGCGGCGATGGCCGCGCCCAGTCCTCTGGACCGGGCCGCGTAAATTTGCAGTATTTCTTTTTTTTCCGCAGCGGTCAAAGACCGTTCCCTGCCCGGCTGTCCCACTTTGCGGGCGTCGGCTGCGACGGCGAGACCCGCCATGAAACGGTCCATGTACAGGCCGTAGAGCCCTTCCAGCATGGAGGGTTGCAACACATAGCGCAAAACCGACGCCCTGGCTTCGGCAAGGTCGCCGCCCCGGCGCATGCCTTGCAGTTCGCCGCCGTACCGTAAATTCGCCCATTTGACGCTGACTGTGGTGATGCCGCCTTTTCCGGCTGAAGGATGCGTACCCCGGGGCCAGTAGTTTTCTGCAAGAAAAGCCGCCAGATCGTCCACAAAGGCAAGGCGCACCACGGCATCTTCCATGGTTTTGGGCAAAGCGGCGCGGCTCACGGGCCGCGTGATGTCGTCCCCCCCGCCGGCAATGAAGGGCAGGCTTTGGCCTGTCCCTGACGTATCCGGCGTCACCCCTTCCGACGCGAGATCCTGCCCCGGCACGGCGATCGGAGCCCGCGGCGTCGCCGGAACAGTACCGGCGGGCGCGGCGGGAGGCCGAACAACCGGAAAGAACTGTTGCCCAACAGCCGGCGATTGCGCTTCCTGCGGCGTGGATTGGGGAATGGGTATTGGAGAGACGCCGCGCGAAGCAGCCGTGTTAGCGCCTCCGCTTTCCGGAACTTTGGACGGCGGCGCCGCGACGCCCGTGGCGTTGCCCGCAAAACCGGGTAGAGAAGGCGCGCCTTTGTCCAGCGTCTCCTGCATCACCCAGAAGGCTGTGCCGCCCAAGGCCAGAAGCAGAAACAGCGCAAAAACGAAGCCTTTGACGCTACGCGGGGATTTTTTCTGTACGCTCATGTGAATCTCTCGAGGCGGCCGCTTCGCCGCCGGCAGACCCGGCGGCAAGACGCGTCCGCCCCCGGGTTAATACCCCACGTCCTGGTTGATCAGCAGCACGTGGATGCGCTGGGCGGGAAAGCTCTTTTCCGTCATGGTCCAGACGCTGCAGATGCGGTCCGGGCTTTTGCAGTCCATACAGCGGGCTGCTTTGACGCAGGGGGTCCTGCAACCGATGCGCATGGCGTTCATGGGCGAGGCCAGGTGCTTCACCCGTTCCCTGGCTTGCTCCATGCTGTCGCACAATTTGTTGCGCCCCACGAATAGAGCCACTTTACGCGGACCGAAATGGATGCCCCCCACCCGGTTGCCGGTTCTGTCCAGGTTCAGCAGATGTCCCGCCATGGTCACCGCGTTGCTGGAGGCGACGAACAGGTCCGTCAGCAGGCTCCGCCGCCGCAGTTCGCCGAGTTCTTCAGAGGATTTGCTCTTGTCGTAGGTATCCAGCACTGTGACGCCGGGCCGGGCTTTAAGCATGTCCACAAGGCCCGAGGCGACGACGGTCTGTGATCCGCCCAGGCCCACGCTGCCTTTCCAGTCCGGGGGCAGCACGTTCTCCAGCAGGTGTTCGGCCGCTTCTTTGGGAGTGGCGTAAACGTCGGCGGCGAAATTGTTGTCGCGCAACGCTTGCGCGGCCTGTTCCAGCCGGATGGCCCAATAGGCTTCTTTGGGAGGCAAGGGGGTCGCGTCGGTCATGACAGTCTCCTTGTATTTAGGCCGGTTCTGTGAATCGCGCTTGCACGGCCGCTTTGGCCCCGGCGAATACCGCATCCGGCGTGCCGGACGCGTCGATGACCCGAAAACGGTCCGGGTTCCGGGCCGCCCAGGCCAGAAAACCCTCGCGAATACGTCGATGAAAATCCAGGTTTTCCGCCTCAAAACGGCCCTCGGACACGCTTTTGCCCTCGGCCAGATTGCGGGCGTTGGCCCGGGCCAGTCCCGCCCGCGGGTCTATGTCGAAAAGCAGGGTCAGGTCAGGCCAGAGCCCGTCCACAGCCACGGCATTCAATCCATGCAAATCGTCGACGGAAAGCCCCCGGCCAAAACCCTGATAGACCACAGTGGAATCGGCGAAACGGTCGGAAAGCACCACAGCCCCCCGCGAAAGAGCCGGTTTCACCACCCGGTCCACATGCTGGGCCCGGTCCGCCAGATAGAGAAACAATTCCGCCCTGGGGCAGATGTCGTCATTGCGCGCGTCCAGCAGTATTGCCCGCAGAGCCGCGCCCAGGCGGCTGCCGCCCGGCTCGCGGGTGTAGACCACCTCGCAGCCTCTTTCCTCCAGCCACGCGCCCAGAGAGCGCATGGCCGTGCTCTTGCCGGAGCCTTCTATGCCTTCGCAGGTTATGAACATAGGGCTACTCCCCGCCCAGCAGGGAGAGCTG
>JAVBRE010000134.1:0-6456 GCA_031548325.1 Desulfovibrionaceae bacterium | reverse complement strand
GTGCGTGAATGGCGGCGGCAACCAGCTCTTTGCCCGTACCGCTTTCGCCACGCAAAAGTACTGTGGCGTTGGAGTCGGCCACCTGAACCAGTTCGCCGAATACGTTGCGCATGGCCGCTGAATTGCCCACCATGCCCGACGGCCGGAAATGGTCGCGCAGCATGGCCTGCAAGCGGAGGTTTTCTTTCACCACCGCGCTGTGCCGCTCTTCAAACTCCAGGCGCAGGCGCAAAGCTTGAGCGATAAGACTCGCCAGCACCTGCAGCAGGCGAAGGTCCTCTTCAAGGGCAACGGAATCGGCGAACAGCCTGTCCACCACGAGAACGCCCCGGGCCTGTCCGCCCAGCAGCACAGGGGACGCGATGAAGGCGACATCTTCCTTGAAGCGGGTCTGGAGCGCGCCATGGTCCAGAATGAACGCCTCGCCTCCTGCGGCGGGATCAGCCGCGGGCAAGGCGAATTTTAGCGCCATGCGCGCCGCCCCCGCCGCGGGAACCGGACCGCCGAAGGCGGCTTCGTGCCGGATGCCGCCGTCCGGCTCGCAGAGAAGCAAAAACCCGTGCTGCATCCCGGTATGGCGGGCTACCAGCGCGAGAATGGCCTCCATTTTTTGTTCCGACTCCGGGCTGTTGTCCAGTATCTGGCAAATCTCAAAAAGCAGCCGTAGTTCTCCGGCTTCGCTGCGGATCTGGATAAGAGCGTTCATAACAAGCCTTTAGGACACGACTTGCGCGCATCCGGGGCGGAAGACGACTTCTGTTCCCTTTGCCCCTTCGTATCCTTTATCCGCTTTTTCCCCTTTTTGGCAACGTATGCCGTTACATTTGAAAACCGCGCAAACGTTCAGCCGCCTCCGCCGTGGCCTCGGGCGCGCCGAAACCGGTCAGCCGCATATAGCCCCGGCCGGCCGCGCCGAAACCCGAACCGGGGGTGCTGACAATGCCCGCCCGCGTGAGCAGGGCGTCGAAGAAATCCCAGGAATCCATGCCGTCCGGCAACCGCACCCAGACATATGGAGCGTTGACTCCGCCGACGGCCGCGAGCCCCAGCCCCTCAAAGGCGGCCTTGATGCTCCCGGCGTTATCCAGGTAGCCGTCCACGGCCCGGCGCAACTGGGCCCTGCCCTCGGGTCCGTGCGTTGCTTCGGCCGCGCGCTGTACGATATAGGGGCAACCGTTGTACTTGGTGCTCTGGCGGCGGTTCCAAAAGCTGTTCAGGGCCACGCGCTTTCCGTTCGGGGCGAGGCCCTGCACGCTTTTGGGCACAACCACATAGCCGCAACGCAGACCCGTGAACCCGGCGGTCTTGGAATAGCTGCGAAACTCTACGGCCACATCTCGCGCGCCTTCGATTTCGTAAATGCTGTGCGCTATGTCCGGCTCGCGGATGAAAGACTCGTAAGCCGCGTCAAAAAAAATCACGCAATCCCGCGCCCGGGCATAGTCTACCCAGACTTTCAGTTGTTTTTTTGTCAGCGCCGTGCCGGTGGGGTTGTTGGGGTAGCAGAGGTAAATAATGTCCGGCCGCGTTGTCGGCAACGCGGGCACAAAGGCGTTTTCAGCGGTGCAGGGCAGATGGACCAGGGGCCTGCCGGCCATAATGTTGGCGTCGGCATAGGCCGGATATACCGGGTCTGTGATGGCGGCCACGGAATTCGGGGCAAAAATTTCGATAAAATTTCCCAGGTCGCATTTGGCCCCGTCGCTGATGAATATCTCGTCATCTTCAATGCCCAGTCCCGCGTATTCCGTAAGAATGACGGCCTGGATCAGGAAAGGATACCCCCGTTCCGGGCCGTAGCCCCTGAAGCTGTCCGGCTCGGCCTGTTCGGCCACGGCCCTGTTCAAGGCTTCTATGACGGCCGGAACCAGCGGCCGGGTCACGTCGCCGATGCCCAGACGAATCAGCTCGCGGCCGGGGTTGGCGGCGGAAAAAGCCGCCACGCGGCGGGCCACTTCCGAAAACAGATAATTTCCGGGCAGATCCAGATAACGCGCATTGATGTGTGCCATATTGTTGTCCTTGGCATGAGGCGGCCGGGGCGAAAGCGAGGTCTCGCCCTGCCTTCCCGTTATGCGGGGTCAGGGGGTCTGAGGGGCAGCGCCCCTCAGGTCATGCAATACTCTCCGTCAAATACGTGCCGGGCCGGGCCGGTTTTGTAAACAAGGCCGCTCACGGCCCATTCGATGTCCAGACTGCCGCCGGGCAGTTGCACGGTGACGGCCCTGTCCGTGAGGTAATCCAGCACGCAGGCCACGACCGCCGCGCAGGCGCCGGTGCCGCAGGCCAGGGTTTCCCCTGCGCCCCGTTCCCACACCCGCATGCGGATATGGCTTCGATCCGTCACTTCCACAAATTCCGCGTTGACGCGTTCGGGAAAGAGCGGATGGTGCTCGAACAGCGGCCCCACATGGGCCAGGTCCAGAGAATCCAGGCCCGTCAAAGGCATCACCACGTGCGGGTTGCCCATGGAAACGGCTGTCGCCGTGTACAGGCGCCCGTCCACCGTGATCTCCCGGTTGATGAAGGTTTCACCTGCGGCTTTCATGGGAATATCCGCCGGCGCCAGACGGGGATGGCCCATGTTCACCCGCACGGACGCCACCTTGCCGCCGTTGACCCGCAAATGCAGATCCCTGACGCCGGAAAGGGTTTCCAGCTTCAGATCCGTTTTGGCGGTAAGACCCCGGTCGTACACATATTTACCCACACAACGAGCGGCGTTGCCGCACATCTGGGCCTCGGAACCGTCGCGGTTGAAGATGCGCATGCGAAAATCCGCTTTGTTCGGGTCAGCGGGCGTGCCGATGAGCACCAGGCCGTCGCCGCCCGGACCGAAGTGCCGGTCGCTGACCTTTTCCGCCAGGGCGGGCAGTCCGGCTTCCGCCGCCGTGGAAGGCAGATCGCTTTCCCACACGTAGATATAGTCGTTGCCCAGACCTTCCATCTTGGCAAAGGGCAGAATCCGCTTCTTGTCGTTGCTCATCGGGAATAGACCTCCTCCGTGGCCGAAAGGCTGACAACGTCCCGGCCGTCGGTTTGCCGCGCCCGTTCAAGGGCGCGTTGATACTCTATGGGTGTGATTTTCAGAAAAAGCGGCAGCACGACCTGCCAGTCGTCCAACAGCGTCCGGGCGAGGATGCTGCCCGTGTGCCGGGCGTGACGGGTCAGAAGCGAGCGCAGCAGCATGACATCGTCCTTCTGCCACACGCTTTCCATGTCCACGCCTTCCATGTTGCAGCGGGTCTGGAACTGCTCGCTGGGGTCATAGACGTAGGCGGCGCCGCCGCTCATGCCCGCCGCGAAATTGTAGCCCGCGGCTCCCAGCACCACGACCACGCCGCCGGTCATGTATTCGCAGGCGTGGTCCCCAACCCCTTCGACCACGGCGGACGCGCCGCTGTTGCGCACCGCGAAACGTTCTCCGGCCGACCCGGCGAAATAGGCCTCGCCCGACGTCGCGCCGTAAAGGACCACATTGCCCGCGGCCGCCTGGGCCTCTTCCGACGCGGACAATATTTTGGGCGGCGCCACCACCAGGACCCCGCCGGAAAGTCCCTTGCCCGCGTAATCGTTGACTTCGCCGAGAACGCGCAGAGTTATGCCCCGGCAAAGAAAAGCCCCGGCGCTCTGTCCGGCGGAACCGGCCAGATGGATTTCCACGCTGCCGGGGGTCAGGCCCTCCTCCCCGTGCAGGCGGACGATTTCTCCGGCCAGTCTGGTCCCGGCGGCCCGGTCCGTATTGTGCGCGATGCCTTCAAAACGCGCCGGCCTGCCCGCCCGGATGCCCGGCAAAAGAGCGGCCAGCATGGCCGTATCCAGCGCGCTGTCCTGCCGGGGCACAAAAGGATCTTCCTGGCGCACGGGACGCTTCGAAGTTCCATCGGCGCGGCGCAGCAGGGGCCTGAGATCCAGCAGCGCGGCCTTGTCTCCTGCCGGCCGGGGGGGCGCCGTCAGCAGATCGCTTCTGCCTATCAGTTCGTCCATGCAGCGAAAGCCCAGAGCCGCCATATGACGCCGCGCATCACGGGCCACGAAACGCAAAAAGCGCTCGACATGCTCGCTTGCGCCCTTGAAGCGGCCCCGCAGGGCCGGGTTCTGAGTGGCGACCCCGGCAGGACAGGCGCCCTTATGGCAAACGCGCAGCATGCAGCAGCCGAGCGCCACCAGCACGGCGGTGCCGAAGGCGAATTCTTCGGCGCCCAGAAGGGCCGCCATGACGATATCACGGCCGGTGCGCAACTGGCCGTCAGTCTGCAGACGCACCCGGCCGCGCAGATTGCTTGCCACGAGCGCCGCCTGGCTTTCCGCCAGCCCCATTTCCCAGGGCAGGCCCACGTGGCGGATGGCAGTCAGGGGCGACGCGCCGGTGCCCCCGTCGTGCCCGGAAATGAGAATACGGTCCGCTCCGGCCTTGACCACGCCGGTGGCCACGGTGCCCACGCCTGAAGCGGCCACCAGTTTGACCGAAATCAGGGCCTGGGGGTGCAGGCAGCGCAAGTCAAAGATGAGCTGGGCCAGATCTTCGATGGAATAAATGTCGTGGTGCGGCGGCGGCGAGATGAGCGTCACCCCGGGGACGGTGCGCCGCACCCTGGCGATATCGGGCAACACCTTGTAGCCGGGCAGCTGGCCGCCTTCGCCGGGTTTCGCGCCCTGGGCTATCTTGATCTGTATCTCGCCGGCCTCCACCAGGTAGGCCGCCGTGACCCCGAAACGGCCGGACGCCAGTTGCCGCACGTGCGATTTTCTGTCGGACCCGTCAGCCAGAGGAAGCGAACGCTCCGGCCCCTCGCCGCCTTCGCCGCAGTTGGAACGGCCCCCGGTGCGGTTGAAGGCCACGGCCACGGCCTCATGCGCTTCCGGGCTGATGGAACCGTACGACATGGCCGCGCCGGTAAAACGGCGCAGAATTGCTTCTTCGCTTTCCACCTCTTCCAGGGCCACGGGCGTCGCCGGCGTGAAGTCCAGCAGACCGCGCAGGGTGACGGGGGCTTTCCGCTGTTCATCGCTGGTCGCGGCATAGAGGGCGTACGCTTCCGGATCATTTTCGCGCACGGCGGCGTGCAGAGCGCGCACCGCCGTCGGGGTCCACAGGCGGCGCTCGCCTCCGGCGGCCGGGGAACGGTAGCGATGATTGCCCGCGTCCCCGGGTTCGGTCGGCATGGATCCGTCGGCGGGAAAGGCCGCGCCATGGCGGGCCAGGCTGTCCATGGCAATTTCCGCGAGCCCGATGCCGCCCAGACGGCTGGCCGTGCCGGTAAAATACTCGCGCGCCAGGGCATCGCCCAGACCCAGAGCCTCGAAGCCCTGCCCGCCCGCGAAACTGCGCAACGTGGAAATGCCCATGCGGGCCAGGGTCTTGAGCAGGCCTTTTTTCAGGGCCGTCACATAGCAAGCCTCGGCCGTCCGGGCGTCGGCCGTTTTGCCCAGGCGGCCTTCTGCGGACAGGCGGGCCACGCTCCGCATGGCGCAGCGGGGATGGACGCCGCCCGCGCCAAAGGCCAGCAACTGGGCCAGATGCATGACTTCGCGGGCTTCGCCGGTGTCGACCAGAATGCCGCAGGCATGGCGGCGCTTTTGCCGCAACAGGTGTTGATGCAGGCCGGATACGGCCAGCAGGGACGGAATGGGCGCGCGCCGTTCGTCCGCGTCCGCATCGCTGACCAGCAGCAAGGTCGCGCCCGCGTTCAGAGCCTCTTCCGCCGCCGTGAACAGGCTCTTCAATCCTTCTTCCAGAGCCCTGCCGGCGTCTCTGGGCTTTGCGCCCGCATCCGGCACGGACCAGAGCATGGGCAGTTCCGCCGTCCGTACCCGCGGGTGCTTCGAGGCGCGCAGACGCTCAAGGTCTTCCGCCGCCAGAACGGGGTGCGGCAGGCGGAGCACGGCATAGTGCTCCGGACTCTCTTCCAACAGGTTGCGCTGCGCGCCCGCAAAGCTTTTCAGCGACATGACCAGCTCTTCGCGCAGGGGGTCAATGGGCGGATTGGTGACTTGGGCGAAGCGCTGCCTGAAATAGCGGAACAGCAACTGCGGCTTTTGGGACAGCACGGCCAGGGGGGCGTCGTCGCCCATGGAGGCCACCGGTTCCTGGGCGTCGCGAGCCATGGGGATAAGGATGTCGGCAATATCTTCGCCGTTGTAGCCGAAAAGCCGCCAGTCGCGGACCAGATCCCGCTCCGCTTCGCTTCCGGCGGCCGGGCCGGCAGGCAACGGCAAATCGCTCAGCCCGATGCCGTATTTGTGCACCCAGTGGCGGTAAGGTTTCGCCAGAATGACCCGGCCTTTGCATTCGGCGTCGGTGACGACCCGATGGCGGGCGAAGTCCACCAGCAGCATGCGACGGGGAGAGAGCCGGCCGCGCCGTACCACCTGCCCGGCGGGAATGTCCAGCACCCCGGCTTCGGACGCCAGCAGAAAGCGACCGTCTTTGGTGATGCAATAGCGGCTGGGGCG
>JAVBRE010000206.1:0-2776 GCA_031548325.1 Desulfovibrionaceae bacterium | reverse complement strand
GATCAGCCCTTCTTTTTCTTTTTTCTCTTCTTTTTCAAAGCGTTCTCCGGCCTTGAAATAATAGTCCTTTCCGGCCACGACGCGGTTCCAGGGCACGCCCCAGGCGCTTAGCTGGCGCATTTCGACGGGGGCCGCGTCGGCCAAAAGGCGGGCCACTTCCTGGTCGGCGCCCCAGTCGGAACCTTTGACCGTGTCGGCGAAGTGTACGTCAGGGTTGTCGCCTTCGCCCATGACGCTGTTGCCCAGCGCGGCCTGCATGCCGCCCTGGGCGGCGGAAGAGTGCGAACGCCGGGCCGGGACGATGGAAAGACAGACGACGTCAAAACCGTTGACGGCGGCTTCAATGGCCATGCGTTCGCCGGCAAGGCCGGCGCCGATGACTAAGAGGTCGGAAATGTGGGTCTGCATATCGGTCTCCTTCAATCAGGCCAGCGTTACAAAGCGGATGATGGTCAGCAGGCCGACAGCCATGAATACGCCAAAAATAATCAGTTCCGCGCGCTTGGCTTTGGGGCGGGTGGTGGTGGAAATGATTCCCCACTTGACCCCGATGCGGTAGAAGCCGACGCTGACATGCAGTTCCGCCACCGGCAGCAGAACCAGGTAAAAAATGGTCCAGCCGTGGCTGGCGACCCTGGCGGCGGACTTGGCGGCGGTAATGGGCAGATCGTTGAGCACGACCCACATATGGATGCCGCCCATGACCAGAATGATCATGGCCGTTCCGGCCTGAACCAGCCACAACCATGTGTCGCGGTGCTTCAAAAGCCGCGCGTGGGACCAGATGGTCTGCTGGTCGGTGGCGGTGAAGGGCATTTTGCGGGCGGCCAGGATAAAGTGAAACAAAAAGACCAGAAAGATCGCGGGACCGCCGAGTTGGGCCATATAGGTCGCTTCAAAAAACCAGGCGATGGCGTTCATCAGTTTCGGCGAGATGACTACTGATGAAACCAGAATCATATGACACCACATGAACAGGATGAGCGAAGCGCCCGTCAGCATTTGCAGCCAGTCCAGATACGCATCGCGGCGGCCGGGACGGGTAAGGTGCATGGTTGCGTCTACAGCCATGGTACCCTCCTATGGTTTGCGGTGAAAGGAAAGGCGCTTACAGCGCAGGCCACGCATACAAAAATACAGTGCGCTTGAGAGCGTTTTTTTTGATTACCATAAAAGTACGGCCAGGGGTAGCTTTTTAAATTACTTATTTATTTGAGAAAGTGCGCACAAGTTCACAGTGTTTTAAATAACTCGTGAAAATGGTCACAAAATAAGAAAAAAGCAACGGCAAAAATATATTTCCGCTCCGCGTTGCGATTGTCGCATTTTGACCCTGCGCGCCCGGTCCTTCTTTCGCGTCAAAACAGCAAGCGGTACAAGGCCGTGGTCCGGCGTCAAGGATCAAACGGTATGACATCAGGCTGTTTTTCCAGAATATCCACAACCGTGAAGCGGGCGCTAGCGGTCGAACCCTCTTCGTCCACCAGCGAGATGATATGTTTGCCCGGCTTCAACGGCCAGAGCAGGGATTCGTTCTTTTTTTGCAGGCCGAAAAACTCCTGGTCGATGAACCAGTAAACTTTTCCGCGCGCGCCCTCGCAGGCGAGGGCGATTTTCTGCTCGGGCGCCAGAGGCGTGATGAAAAAGGTGGAACCGGGCAGCGGCACGGTGACGTCGATGCGTTCCTTGACCGCAAAGGCGGCGCCTTTGCGGATCACGTAGTTTTCAAGTTCAGCGGGCAGCAGGGTTTCGATCTTGCCGGCGCGCACGGCGTGCATGGTGCAGGGCCGGGTGCGGGTCACGTCGCGGATGCGCCAGGCCTGACGGCGAGAAGGACAGACCGGGGTCGCGGGCAGGCCTGAAAAGGCGCAGGCCGTGAAACGTTCCAGCCCGTCGGGCGGCGCGTACCACGCCTGTTCTCCGGGGGTCGGAGGTATATCCCTGATCACGGCCAGGGCGGCCGGGGCCGCTATGGGCAGGCCGGCGAGCGCCGGGTGAGGCAGGCCTTCGGGATCGCCCAGCCATACGGCCACGGTGTGCCGCGGGGTATACGCGGCGGTCCAGGCGTCGCGCAGGCCGTACGAGGTGCCGGTCTTGAAGGCCACAGTGCGGCCCTGTTCCAGAAATGCCTGGCGCAGGACGGGCGACATGCGTCCGGTTTCGCGCAGGCTTTCGGCTATGAGGTAGGCGGCCGGGGCGGAAAAAATCCTGCTTTCGCCGAGGCGCCCCGCATCGGTTTTTTCCGCCAGCACCGCCAGCGGTCGCCGCACGCCCAAAGAAGCAAGGGCGGCATAGGCCTGTAAGGTTTGCAGCAGCGTCACTTCACAGCCGCCCAGAACCAGGGAATCGCCGTAATGCCCGGCAGGTCGGTTCAAATTGTCGAAGCTCAGGCTGTGCAAGCTTTGCAGCGCCGCTTCGCCCCCGGTCATGCGCAGCACGCGTACCGCCGGGGCGTTCAGCGAGTTGGCCAGGGCGAAAGTCGCGCTGACCGGGCCGCGATAGCTGCGGTCGTAGTTGCGCGGGGCTTCGCCGGCGAAGGAAAGGGGGGTGTCGGCCAGCAAAGACGCGGGGATCAGCCTGCCCTGTTCCATGGCCAGCAGATAGATGAAGGGTTTCAGGGCGGAACCGGGAGAGCGCGGAGCCGCGCCGCAGTCCACCCACTGGCGTCGCTCGTCCAGATCAAAGCGCATGTTGCCCACATAGGCGGCCAGCGCGCCGGTCCTGTTGTCCACGATGCCGCCCGCCGCCGTGATCTGGGCCGGAAAGGGCAGCAGGG
>JAVBRE010000240.1:0-7293 GCA_031548325.1 Desulfovibrionaceae bacterium | reverse complement strand
ATCCCAAAGTGCAGACGGCCAACGTGCTGGTCTGTCTGACGCCCGAGTCCATGAACAGATATTTGCAGTATCTGATTCCCGGCGGCCTCTTGCTGACCGACAAACATCTGGTCGAGGTGCCCAAGCGGGTGGATGCCGAGCATCATGCCCTGCCCATGCACGATTCCGTAATGAACGAAATCGGCAAGGCCCAGGTGTTTAACATCTGCGTGCTGGGCGCTCTGGTGGGGCTGACCGGCGTCGTGAAGCCGGATGCCGTGGAAAAGCTGCTGGCGCAACGCTTTGCCGCCTCCCATCATGCGAACAACAAGAAAGCTTTAACGTTGGGACTTGAACTCGCCTGCGCCTGATAGTCAGCCGGACCGGCCGCCCGAGCAGGGTTGCCGGTCCGGCCCCCATTCCATTCGCCGCGCGACTATCTGCTATGCGTTCGTTTCATTTGACATTCGCCGTTTCTGCTGTGGTATGCTTTGATCGACTGTAAAGGTATGCGTTGCCCGAGCCGCGTCCTGAAAGAGGTCATGACTTGGGCGGCCGGGTTGTTTCACATTGTAAGCGCGGAGTGAGGTAAACATGAATATCCATGAGTACCAGGCGAAAGAGTTATTGCGCCGCTTCGGCGTGCCCACCCCGAAAGGGGTCGCGGCGCGGAGCGTGCCGGAATTATGCGCGGCGGCTGAAAGTTTGGCGCCCGGCAAACTGGTGGTGAAAGCCCAGATACACGCGGGCGGCAGAGGCAAGGCGGGCGGCGTCAAACTGGTGGCCGATCTGGGCGAAGCCCGCAAGGCGGCGGAAGCTCTGCTCGGAGCGACCCTCGTCACCCCGCAGACAGGAGCCAAAGGCAAGGTTGTCGGCGCCCTGTTGATGGAAGAGGTTGCCCCCATCGCCAAAGAGTTCTATGCCGGCATCACCCTGGACCGGGCCAGCCGCCGTATGTGCTTCATGGTCAGTCGCGAAGGCGGCATGGACATTGAGGAAGTGGCGGAAAAACACCCTGAAAGCATCATCAAGGTCTTTGTGGACCCGCGCTTCGGGCTGCAGGCTTTTGAAGCGCGCAAGCTGGCCATCGGCCTCGGACTGAAAGGCAAGACCATGCTCGCGGGCGCAGCGCTTTTTATCAACCTCTACACCGCCTGCGTCAGCCTGGATGCCTCGCTGATCGAAATTAACCCGCTGGTGCTGACAAACGACGACCGCCTTATCGCTCTTGACGCGAAAATATCCTTTGACGATTCCGCGCTGCCGCGTCACCACGACATCCAGCAACTGGAAGACCTGACGGAAGTCGACCCTCACGAGCACCACGCCAACAGTCTGGGTATGAAATTCATCAAGCTGGACGGAACTATCGCCATGATGGCCAACGGCGCCGGACTGGCCATGACTACCATGGACATCATTCAGCAGGTCGGCGGCAAGCCGGCGAACTTCCTTGATGTTTCCGGAGGCGCCAGCGAGAATATGGTGGCCGAGGGTATCAAGTTGATTTTGGCCGACCCGCAGGTCAAGGCCATATTCATCAATATTTTCGGCGGAATTTTGCGTTGTGACATTCTGGCCCGGGGCCTGTTGCAGGGGCTGGCGGGCAAAGGCAGCCCCGTGCCCATTGTCATGCGCATGGTGGGCACCAATGCGGAGGAAGGCAGAAAGATTCTGGCGGATTCAAAGCTGCCGATCACGGTCGCGAACACCCTCGGCGAAGCCATACCCCACATAGCTGCAATAGCGAGGGCATAGCAATGAGCATACTTATCGACGCCAATACCAAAGTTATCGTGCAGGGCCTGACAGGGGCCGAAGGCCTCTTTCATGGTTCGCGCATGCTGGAATACGGCACCAAGGTCGTTGCCGGGGTCACGCCGGGCAAGGGCGGGCAGACGATTCTCGGCGTGCCTGTTTTTGATTCCGTGGCTGAAGCCGTTGCCAAAACGGACGCCGATGCTTCCGTGATTTTCGTGCCGCCTTTCGCCGCAGCGGACGCCATTGTCGAAGCGGCCGCCGCCGGGGTCAAATTCGTCGTCTGCATTACCGAAGGCATTCCTGTGCTGGACATGGTCAAGGCCATGCACGCCCTGCAGGAATACCCCGGCGTGCGCCTGCTGGGTCCCAACTGCCCCGGCGCCATCACCCCCGGCGGCTGCAAACTGGGGATCATGCCCAGCCACATCCACAAGCCCGGCACTGTGGGCGTTGTTTCGCGCAGCGGCACCCTGACCTATGAAGTAGTGGGGCAGCTCACGGCCGAAGGCTTGGGACAAAGCAGCTGCGTGGGCATCGGCGGCGACCCGCTGATCGGCACTTCGTTTCTGGACGTGCTGCGCCTGTTCAAAGACGATCCGGGCACCGAAGCGGTCGTCATGATCGGAGAGATCGGCGGTCAGGCGGAACAAGATGCCGCCGCCTACATCAAGAAAGAGTTCAAAAAACCGGTCTTCGCTTTTATCGCCGGACGCAGCGCCCCGGCCGGACGGTCCATGGGCCACGCGGGCGCGGTCATTTCCGGCAAGGCCAGCAGCCCGGAAGAAAAAATAGCCGCATTGAAAGATGCCGGCATTACCTATGTGGAGTCGCTGGCGGATATCGGCGCGACAGTGAAGAAACGTCTGCGCGGATAACGCGCGGCCGAGATCGCCGATGCCGTTCGCAAAGCCCCGGCTCGCCATCGCCCCTTCCGCCGCGTGCAGCGGAAGGGGCTTTTCGTTCGTTCGGCATCCGTATACAGTGGGCGGACACAAGAGCATGCCCGCTTTGAGATGCTTGCGTAACGGCGGGCTTTGCCCGCAGTTGCGCGGCAACTTGGCGGCGATTTGCTCAAATCTGCTCGAACGGTTCAGGAGGGCCCCATGAAGAACGCCAGTCGCGGTTCGAACAGCATACAAAGCGGGCTGCCGACCCGCGGTCTTTTTGTTCTTGCGGTTTTGCTCACGGTTCTTGCGGGATGCGGCTCCAAAAACGTTGCCGACTGGATGCGCGACGCCAACAGCATTGATGAGCTTCGTATTGTTCACGGCTGTGCCGTGGCTGTCGAAAATATGGACAAAGCTCTGACGCACAGGCGCGACGGCACGTTTCTGCCCTTTGGGGGCGACTTTACCAAAGCCGATCCCGAAGAAGGCGAATGCGGCCGGTACATTGTGCATTCGGCTCTGTCAAGCGCGCCCAACGCGGTCATTATTCTTGAACGCAGGTTGGATGGCGATACAAACCTTACAGTATATCAGCAAGACGGCACGTCGATTCACAGCCGTCAATTTGTCGCGAAAGTCGAAAGTTGGGCTAACGGTTTTGTGACCGCCGAGTGATCTCTTTTTCTCGCCCGCCCGCGGTTTTAAGCTCGACGCCACCAGCGCTGGTGTTGCCGTTTTTGGCTTCCCTTTTGCTTTGCAATGAGGTAAACGATACCGACACAAGGTGTTACTTGGTGCGGAAAAGGGATCGGTTGAAGACAAAGCAGACGTTTCCCTTTGCCGCAGTATTGTCGCGCAATGAACCCGTCAATCTATTTTGAGGAGTGAGTATGGCAGGACAAGCTGAGACAAAAAGCGGATTCATGAGTTGGTATTTTGGCGCCAATCTGCTGGTGCGGATCTCCATCGGTTTGCTTGCGGGCGCGGTGGTCGGCATTTTTCTGGCCTATGTGGCTCCGGATATGGCCAAACCTTTCGAGGCCAATACACGGTTCCTTGGCGCCATATTCATCCGGCTGTTGCAGATGATCATCGTGCCGACCATATTCTTTTCACTCATTACCGGCGCTTCAAGCATTTCCCCGGCCAACCTCGGCCGCGTCGGCGCCAAAACCCTGCTTTTCTATTTGATTCTGGTTGTTTTCGCCATCTGCATCGGCCTTATTCTGGCCAACATTTTCAAACCCGGCGACGGCCTGAACATAATGGGAGCCGCCACCGCCCAGGCCAAGGTTTCCAATGCCCCGCCCCTGGCCACCGTGCTGCTTGCCATCATTCCCACCAACCCGATCGATTCTCTGGCCAAGGGCCAGGTGCTGCCCATCATTTTCTTCGCGCTCTGCTTCGGCATCGGCCTTTCCTATCTGCGCGCCTCCAAGGACGAAGCCCTGGCCAAGGGCGGCGAAGCCCTGTTCACGCTCTGTTCCGCCGCCGCCGAAACCATGTACAAAATCGTGGGCGGCATCATGCAGTATGCGCCTATCGGCGTATTTTTCCTGATTTCCGGCGTCTTTGCCATTCAGGGCCCGAAGGTCATCGGACCCCTGGTTTTTGTCATGGCTTTGGCCTATGCCGCATACGTGCTGCATGTCGTTATCGGCTTCGGCGGTTCGCTGGCCCTGTTCGGGCTCAGTTTCGTCAAGTTCCTGCGCGGCGCGCAAGAAGCCATGATCACCGCTTTCGTTACCCGGTCGTCCAACGCGACCCTGCCCATTTCCCTGCGCGTGTCTGAAGAGAATCTGGGCGTGCCCCGTTCCATTTCTTCTTTCTCGCTGCCCATCGGCGCGACCATCAACATGGACGGCACAGCCATTTATTTGGCTATCGGTTCCATGTTCATCGGTTTTGCCGTGGGTAAACCGCTGACTATGGATCAGCAGCTCATCGTGATGGTCACGGCCACCCTCGGCGCCATCGGCGCGGCCGGGGTGCCCGGCGCAGGCGCCATCATGATGCTTCTGGTGCTTGAATCCGTCGGCCTTAAAGTGGAAGCCGGAACCGCCGTGGCGGCCGCTTACGCCATGCTGCTCGGCGTCGACACGGTGTTCGACATGGGCCGCACCTGCCTGAACGTCACCGGCGACATCGTGGCCGCGACAGTCGTATCCAAGAACGAAAAAGTTCTGGATATGGAAAAATGGTCATAGGGCAAGCCTGAACCGGACTAAACGAAAAGGGAGCCGCAAGCTCCCTTTTCGTTTGCGCAGGGCTTTCGCACAGAGGTCGGCGCAAGCAAAAGTCCCCGCTCTGGCGAACGGGGACTTTGTCAGTGGTCTGAGAAAAGCCGTGCGGCTCCGGCTATAGCATTTTACGCTTGAAATAGTCGCTTAACGGCGAGTCAAACTCGCCGACGCCTAATTTCGCGGCAAGGATTTGCGGACAAATCCTTGCAGAGCATTTCAAGTGTGAAATGCTCTATTTCTTTTTCTGCAAGGCCATCTGCATGGCCGCGCCCAAGGTGCCGCCGAAGGAAGCGGGCGCGGCGGGTTTGGGGGCGTGCTTGCGCCAGTCCTTTTCCTCGCCGCGGGTCATGGGGCCGGCGGCGTCGCCGCTGTCCGGCAGGCCGAGGGTGACTTTGCGGTTCGCCATGTCCACTTCGCGCACGACAATCTGCGCGGCATCGCCGACGCCGGCTCTGTCCAGCGCGTTTTTGCCGCGGGAGGCGGACAGGGCGGATGCGGGCAGAAGCCCCGTCACGCCGGGCCGCAGGGTGATGAAAATGCCGAAAGGAGCGCGTTTTTCGACAGTGCCCGTGACTTCTTGGCCCAGAGGAAAGTCCTGATCCACACCGTCCCAGGGATCGCCGCCCACGTCGCGCAAACTGAGGGACAGACGTTTTTTTTCCAGGTCAAGTCCTTTGATCTTCACGCTGACCGTCTCGCCGATGGTCAGAATTTCGTCGGGCTTGCGCACGTGCTTTTCATAGGAAAGCTCTGAAATATGGATAAGGCCGTCGATACCGGGCAGCACTTCGACAAAGGAGCCGAACGCGGCGTTGCGCACGACCTTGCCGGTCACAATCTGGTTCTCGGCCAGACGGTCGCCGATGGTTTTCCAGGGGTCGTCGGTCACCTGTCGGGCAGAAAGAGATATGCGCGGTCCCTTGTCGGAAGCGGCAATATCCAGAACTTTCACCCGCAGGCGTTCGCCCATGGCCACAGCCTCGTCGGCCTGACCCACTCGGGCCCAGGATAGCTCGGACAGATGGATCAGGCCTTCCACGCCGGGAGAAAGTTCCACAAAAGCGCCAAAGGGGGCAAGGCGGACCACGGCGCCTTCCAGGGTGTCGCCGACGGACACGGAAGAAAGGAAGGCATCGCGGTTTTCGGCTTGCTCGGCTTCAAGCAGCATGCGGCGTGAAAGCACAATGTTGCGGCCGTTTTTTTCCAGCTTGGTAATGCGGAAAGGAAAGATCTTGCCGACAAAAGATTCGGGGTCGGCGACAGGGTGCAGATCCATCTGGCCCTGAGGGCAGAAGGCCCGGCGTTTCATGATTTCGACGGCAAAACCGCCCTTGATCACGGCCTGCACCTTGCCTTCGACCGGCAGATGGGCGTCGCGGGCTTCTTCCAGCGCGACAAGGCCCCCTGCGCCGCGCATCATCTTCGACAGGCGCACTTCCTGCGGAGAGACAGCCACCACATACAGGTCAAGCTGGTCGCCCACCTGGCAGGGGGGCGCGCCGTCCGCTTCAAGTTCCGAGCGCTCGACGATGCCGTCAACTTTGCTGCCCGTGCTGACAAAAACAGTATCGGAAGTGACGGCAACCACGGTCACGGTAACGCGCTGACCAGGGGAGAGGTGTGCGCCGGGCGCGCTCTGGGCCGCGAACATTTCCGCAAAGTTTTCCGTTTCCGGAGCGGGAGAAGCCGTTTCAGGCGCGGTTTCGGGCGTCTGCGGCGGTTCGGCATCCGGCTGGGAAGGGTCCGGCTGGGAAGAAAAAAGAATATGATCCGACATGGGCTGCTCCTTAAACGGCAAAAACCGCCGCAACGGTCGGATTCACATATCAGCGTGCGGGCCGCGAGGCAAGCGTTGACTGGCTATCCGCCGAATATTTCCTTGCGTTCTTTAACCAGAGCCTCGATGCGGCGCAGCGCGTCGGTTTCATCCGGCGTTTTGGCGGCGTTTTTGGCGTGTTGCAGATTCTGTTCGGTCTTCTTGCGGTCGTTGGAGTACAGCGAACTGTACGCCATGTGCAGATAGGCCCGAAACATCTGCTTGGACCGGGCCAGGGACTGGGCGTAAAAAAAGTGGACTTCCACGTCTTCAGGCAGATGGAGGAGTATCTCGCGGAAATAGTTCTGGGCTTCCCGTTGGTCGTTGTTGTCGTCCAGAAGGCGGGCGTAAAAGAAAAGCGCCATGTAATCCCTGGCGTTCATGCTGATGGCCCGGCTGAGCAGCGAGGCGGCGGTCGTCTTCGAACCTTTCATATAATGAAAGATGCCCGCTTCGCGCACGATCAGCTCTTCTTTGGGGTTGCAGGCCAGAGCTTGCTCAAAGGCGGCCTGGGCGTCGCGCACCTTGTTCTGTCTGGCGTACAGGATGCCCAGGCCCATGTAGGCCAGGCACTGCTGCGGGCCTTTGGTTTTTTCCTGGGCCTCGA
>JAVBRE010000258.1:0-5704 GCA_031548325.1 Desulfovibrionaceae bacterium | reverse complement strand
ATTTTGCTCCAAGAGCGAGGAATCCGGCCCTTTTTGCGAAGGGAGTGTACTCTGATGGTACTCGACCGGAGAAAAAAGGGCCGGATGACAAGGCTATTTGGGCAAAAGATTTATTTAGAGACAGCTCCTAGCATGGGATTTATGAGGCGGGACGGCGGGAAACGCAGGGGAACATCGGGAAACGTCGGGCAACGCTTGACAGGGTTTGCGTAATGCCCCTCATCCAAGAGAGGGCCGGATAAAAACAGGCCTCGCGCGGCGTTCGCGCGGCCTTCTCTTTACAGCATTTTACGCTTGAAATAGGCGCAGGCGACAATTCCGCAGGACAGCGGAATTGGACGGCAAAGCCGCCCCAAAGGGGGGAGGGGCAGGAGGCTCGAATCAACTTGACTCGCCGTTAAGCGACCATTTCAAGCGTTAAACGCTCTAGGCGGCGGTCCGGTTTGGCCTGATGCTTCGAATGTTCTGCTTGATACAAAAAACTTTGCCGCTGGCTTCAGCATTTCCCCCAAAAGGCTCTATCCCGGCAGCGGGACTTCAATGAGCAGCACCATTTTCCGGATTGCGCCCGTATTGCTGAAACTGCGTAGAAAACACGCCCGGCCGTCGGCCGTGGAAAGGTTCATTCGAAAGGCTTTTTTCGACATGTGGGTGGTGTGGTAAAACCAGAGATCTCCATCCGCCGCGCGGACAAAGATTCCCACATGGTAATGCAGCAGCGCGTACGGTTTGGGGTCGCCCGGGCCCGCCTCTTTGCTGAAGGCGCCAAGGTACAGATATCCGCTTTTGAGGCGCTGCGCGAGTTCGGGCCAAAAGCCCGGCGCATTGATGTCGAAACCGCGCGGGAAACGGCCGTCGACCCGCCCGATGTCCCCTTCCGCGCCTCCCGGCAACAGCATGCGCCGGGGCAGTCCTTCGCTGATGTTCATGACCAGGTCCCAGCCGAAATCCCAGTCCAGGCCCCGCGCGGCACCCTCGCCGCTGTCGGCCAGGCGGTCGTGGGCGGCCCATGCAAGGCTGATGTCCCGTCGCAGCAGCAAGCGCGAGGCTTGCAGGGTAAAGCCGCTGCAATTAAGGCCGGGCGAAGTGAATATTTTTTGCGGATCGGCGAACAGGGTGTAGCTGCCTTTTTCATTAACGGCCCCGTCCACGCGATAGGGCACGCCCAGCAGCGGCGCGAGTACGGCGGCCGGATCCGACGCGGCCCCCGCGCTTGCGGCGGAAAAGGCAAAAAGGCAGAAAAAAAACCAGGGCAAAACAAACACAAGACGAAACACGACAAACCTCTTTTTTAGATCAGGTCCCGCGCAAGGCGCTTTCCAACAAAATGCGCACATGCAGCGGATCAACGGTGATGTCGGCCCTCAGGCCTTCTTCAAGATACGCGCCCACGGGCGTTAAAGGATCACGGCAGGACGAGAGGTCCAGGTCCTCCACCAGCGCGTGGTAACGCAGCCCCAGCAGCCGCACCGCGTGCAAATTGTTATAACTCACGTAGCGGTTGCCGAACAATTCAACGAACACGGAACCGGGCTTTTGCAGCAAGGTCAAGGCGCAGTTGGCGCCGTGCGCCATCAGGGACGCGTCCGCGTTGGTCATATAGCGCAGTTGCGCGGCCAGGGAAAGATCCTCGGGCGTCATGCGTTCAAAACCGAAATCATCCAGCACGGGCAGCAGGTCCTCTTCATTGACCAGGCAGCGCGAGTTCACGCGGCGCACATAGCAACGCTTGCCGCCCGAAAGCGAGCCCGCCGCATCCAGAAGACGCCCGCGCAACAGCCCGGCCAAGGGCATATTGTCCGCCAGTTCGAACCCCGTCAGGCGCGGCGGCACGAAAAGCCGCCGCACCCGGTATATGCCTTCCGCCGAAACCAGTCTGGCCGGATCGATGCCGAGCAGGGCCAGACTTTCTTCCGCCACCCGGCTGCCCGCGGGCACAAGATAGCAGCCGTCGAACCCGGCCTGCTCGAGCGCCAGCAGCTTGGGCAGGCTCTCCGTCATCCAGTGCCACAGGTTGTCGGACCCGGGCGGAAAAAAGGGTGCGGCTTCGTCGAGAGTGACGAGCGGCCCGTCCGCCTTGCCCAGAGCTTTGGCGGCAATGTCCGGCAAATGGCGTTCGTTGGCGAGGTACGGGCAGGATTCTTTGAAAATGAAGGGCAACGCGTCGCCCTGAACGGGCAGCAGCGTCTGCCAGTGCGGCCCCAGGCAAAGGCAGTCGCTCAGAATATGAAAAGTCAGATTCAGGTGCCTCAAGTTGAACGGCCGCCCCCGGTCGGGGTGCAGCGCGCGGTACTCGCGCGCGAAAAGCAGAGAGCAGGTTTTCGGGTCAAAAGCGAACGGCATGCCGGTCTCCCTGTGCTGCGTGCTCCATCAATATAGTATCGTGTATATCGGCGCAGTCGGACAAAAAGCAAGGCCGTTTTCCGTGACCGGCAATAACTCATTTTGATTTTGGGTAGCGGCCTATTTTGGCTGTCAGGCAAGGAAGGGAGCGTTTTTTGTGCAGGGAGTGGACTCTGACGTCCATGACCGAAACAAAAACGTTCCCTGACGCAGAATCACAGCTAAAATAGGCCGATACCCCGCGATTGCCAAAGAGGGGCGGCGGGAGGTATTGCTTGTAAATTCTATCACTGGAGATTTATATGGACGTCAACACCCACAAAAGCATATCGGCGAAGTTGTGCGGCACGCCGCTTTCTCTCGCGCCCTGCCGCAGCACGGTGCGCTTTGTCGCCTCGCCTGAAATGCGGGCGGATGACGCAGATCTGGCGCATGGCGGTTTCATCTTCGGCCTGGCCGATTACGCGGCCATGCTGGCCGTGAATCACCCTTTCGTGGTTCTGGGTTCGGCGGAAAGCACATTCTTGAAGCCGGTCCGCGTCGGGGATATTCTGATCGCCGAGGCCGTCGTGCGAGAAGAATCAGGCCGCAAGCGCCTGGTCGACGTTACCGTGCGGCGGGAAGAAACGGAGGTTTTCAACGGCCGTTTTACCTGCTTTGTGCTTGACGGGCACGTTCTGGGCCCTGCTGAAAAATAGCCTTGCCGCTCTTCGCTGTGTCGGATTGACTCGGCACATCCCGCGCCTCGCCCTTCGGGCACGGCTTTCGGCCGTGTGCGTTCCGCCTTCCTGGCGGAACGAGCGCCTGATATTTCGGTCGAATACCACAAGAGCATACTCCCTTATACCAAGCTCATCTCTGCCTGAGAACAAAATTGCTTGTTTGTCGGCACAGCCCGAAGTGAAAATGGCGTGCCGCGCCCCTGAATGATTGTTCAGCGGGAACGGATGGCGGTGTCGTCCGCGTTGCTCATGTGCTGGTTCCACAGGCGGATGGCCGAGGACACGGAAATGGACCAGCGCAACGGGGCGTGCCCGCATTTGCAGACCACCCGCCAGATGTCTTTTTGCCGCCCTTCCGGCCGGGAGGACTCGAGTTCCTGCTTGGAACCGCCGCAGATGGCGCAGGGCAGGATATTGGGAAGTTCCGGTTTGCTCATACGATGGCCTTTATGCTTAAGGTACGGCGTACAATATCACCACAAGGCCGACTTGCCCAGTCCGTATTTGCGTGTTTCAGAGGCCGACCCGCATGACTCGGGCCGGCGCTACATTCGCGAAAAGGTCAGTTATTCTTTCCGAAAAAAGAAGGGTAGACCAATCCGCCGCAAAATCCTCCGATCAAAGGGGCCAGCCAGAAAAATCAGACCTGGCTGCGGAAAACCCGTCCTTGCCCGAAGCGATCAGATAAAGAACCCCGCCGGCGAGAACGGCGCCGATCACCTGGGCGGCATATACGGCAACAGGTCCTTGCTCTCGAAGCGCCCGCCGGCCCAGAGACCCAGCGAAACAGCGGGATTAAAGTGGCCGCCGGAAATATGGCCCACAGCGTATGCCATGGTCAGCACCGTCAAACCGAAGGCCAGCGCAACGCCAAGGATCCCGATGCCGGATGCGCCCAGACTCGCGGCCAGAACCGCGCTGCCGCATCCGCCGAACACCAGCCAGAATGTACCGAAAACTTCAGCCGCATAACGTTTCATGTCTTTTCGCCCTTCTTTGCAGTCCGGTTCAAAGATTAGAGCAATTTTTCTTTGAAATTGCTCGGCAGCCGCGAAGCGTGTCGTTTGTCTGATACGATCTAAAAGGTAACACCTCTGGCGAATATCGCGACAGCCAGACTGCCTGCCGCCGCGGTATACAACAGTGGTTCGATAAAACCGGACTTGCTTTATAGAATATACGACTTGGGACAAGAGAAAAACGTCATCCCTGACGAAAGCGCTCGGTTTTTTTCCATTCAATGGTCCGGCCGGAGACACGGTCAATGACTGCCTCCACCGCCCCTACCGCCGTATACCACAGACTGAAGGCGAAATAATACAAAAAATAGGGCAGCAGGCGCACGCGCTCGGAAGAGCCGTCCAGCATGGCCGCCATGGCCAGTTCATAAAAGGGCGCGAAGTTGCCGATGCAGCCGTAAACGATGGACAGCACCAGCGGCAGCATGCCGGAAATCAGGCTGAGCTGCCCCAGAAAAAGCAGAAAGAGCATGGCCACAAGGCTGATCCACCACAGCAGGGGCAGCGTGTAGATGAACAGCAGCAGCACGGCGTCCGTTTTTTCCCAGAAGCCCAGGTTGGGAGTACGCAGAATGGGCCAGAGATAGGCCAGAAGCACCTGGTTGTGCCCCCTGCTCCAGCGGCGGATCTGCCGCGCGCGCACGTCCCAGGTTTCCGGCGCTTCCTCGTAGCACTCCGCCCGGTTGGCGTAGGCCACTTTCCAGCCGTTGAGCAGCAGGCGAAAGGTCAGTTCCGTGTCTTCGGCCAGCACATTGCCTTTAAAGCCCCCCAGGGCCAGGACCAGGTCCTTGCGAAAGCCCCCGACAGTGCCCCCGTACTGGGGCACCAGACCGAGATTGTACCGGGCCTGCTGGTCTATCTGATAACCGCCGGAACGTTCCAGGTCCTGCATGCGTGTGAGCAGGTTCGTGCCCGCGTTGACGGGTATCACCCGGCCCATGACCGCGCCGACCTGCGGGTCGGTGAAACAGATGCTGAGGCTGCGCAGAATGCCTCTGGGCGGCACATAGTCCGCATCAAAAATCAGCACGATATCGCCCTTGGCGATTTCCATCGCGTCATTGATGGCGTGCTGTTTGCCCCGCGCGCCGGAATAGCGGTGCAGGGCCGTCAGCGTCGGCCAGGCGTCCGGTTCTTTTCGCGCTTTTTCAAGATACGACTCCACGATTTCCCGAGTTTTGTCCGTGGAATGGTCGTTGATGGCGATCACCTCAAACTTGTCGCGCGGGTAATCGCAGTTTCGCAACGCCTCAAAGGACCCGGCAACAACTTTTTCCTCGTTGTGCATGGGCACCAGCACGGTGATGCTGATGGTCTGATCGTCCAGAATGTCGTTGTACGAAATCTTCTGCCGGGCGAAGAACCGGTTCAGAGTAAAGGCATAGTGCCGCACGAAGTAGGCGACGATGACCACAAACATCACGGCAAGATACGCATGCAGCGCGAAAACGACTATGCCCATTGCCACACCACGGTATCCTTGGCCACTCTGCGCGAGACGCGGCTGACGAAAAGCGAAAACAGCATGATCATGTACATGATGTCCAGCATGGAACAGAGGAAAAAAACGATCAGCGGCGAGACAAGATAGGTTCCGAAGCCGCAGAGCAGAATGAACAG
>JAVBRE010000205.1:0-15668 GCA_031548325.1 Desulfovibrionaceae bacterium | reverse complement strand
ATTTTGCTCCAAGAGCGAGGAATCCGGCCCTTTTTGCGAAGGGAGTGTACTCTGATGGTACTCGACCGGAGAAAAAAGGGCCGGATGACAAGGCTATTTGGGCAAAAGATTTATTTAGAGACAGCTCCTAGCATGGGATTTTTGAGGCGGGACGGCGGGAAACGCCGGGGAACATCGGGAAACGTCGGGCAACGCTTGACAGGGTTTGCGTAATGCCCCTCATCCAAGAGAGGGCCGGATAAAAACAGGCATCGCGCGGTCTTCTCTTTACAGCATTTTACGCTTGAAATAGGCGCTTAACGGCGAGTCAAGTTGATTCGGGCCATCCTGGCCCTCACCCCTCGGGGCGGCTTTGCCGTCCAATTCCGCTTTCCTGCGAAATTGTCGGCTACGCCTAATGCTCTGCAAGGATTTGCTCGCAAATCCTTGCAGAGCATTTCAAGTGTTAAAGCGTAAACTCTTTACCACAGACGATGCAAAACCGAACGCGCACAGCTGCCTTACGCCTTGAGTCATCAAAACAACGGGCAATCGATGAAGCACCTCGTCCGCAGCCTGGAGCAGCATCCCGCCGCCGTCGGAAGTGATGGTCTGGCCGCTGAAAACATCCTCAACTTTGCGGCCTTTTATCCCTTCGAACCTGATCGGATCGGATGTACAATTTGTCATGACGGCCCTGTTGGTAAATTTGTATTTAACTAACTAAAATTTATCATAAAATAACAAAGACCTCCATTCTTTTATCCAATATCCGCATTAGAGCAGATACGCTTTTTCAAAGCTAATCGGCTCTAACGCGGGCAGAGGGCAAAAGGGCCGTTGTGTGAACAGGCCCTAAAACGAATAGCCGAAAAGCAGCTCCGCCTTCCAGGCGTTGGCGGTATCAGCGTAAGCGCCCCAGACGCCGCGATCCAGGTTCAGGTTAATGTAGCCGGTTTCCAGATAGATTTTCAAATTTTCATTCACATCAAAAGTCGTGACGAAATCAAATTCCAGCGCATAATCTTTTTTGGTCAGATATACAAAATCGCCCATGATGTTGTAAGGCTCGCCGTAGCGTCCGGCATCCGGGTTGTTGCGGATCATGTCCGCGTCGTTGGTGCCGCGGATATACACGGCGCGCACGGTGTGGCTCACCTTGTCGATAAAGGTCATGTCCGCCAGTTGCAGCCCCGCGCCCCAGGTGCCGACGCCGGTACTGGAAAGCAGGCCGTCGGTCATGCAGCCGCTGTCGCCCTGAAAGCCGAAGCTGGTGGGCCTGAAACCGTCGTCCCCGCCCACGCCCAGAACGGGCATGCGTCCGTATTTGCCGTATTTGCCGTCGTTGTAGGCCTTGTTCTTGTCGCCGCTGGCGTACCATCCCAGCAAGCCGGGATTGCCCCAGGCCGCTCCGCTGGTGTATTCAAACAAGCCGGTGGCCAGCCAGCCGGAAAATTCCGGTGCATCCTTGCCCTTGGCCGCGCCGTACATGGCGTCGAGCTTCAGGGCGAAATCCTCGACGATTTTGAATTCGGCGGCCGCGCCGGCCCACCAGAGGTTGCTTGAACCTTTCAGTTCGCCGGTATTATCGCTCATGGTATAGCCCGCTGTGTCGGAACGAAAATCCCAGTACCCGGAAGCGTTGCCGTTGCGCGCGTACATGGCCCAGGGCGTCACCTTGAAGCGGTCGCCGCTGACAAGCAGGGTCGCGCCGAAGGCGTCCATTTCGTCCAGGCTGTTCCGGCCCTGCGACTCGCCCATATTCGCGTCAAAGGGGCGCAGCCAGAAAACGTTGAGGATAAGGTTCTCGTTGATGGTGTAGCCCGCGGTCACGGCGGCCCCTTCCACCTCCATGACAGGGTTGCCGAAGGCGGCGGAAGGCAGGGCCATCCATTGGATGCCCATGCGCAGTTTCAAATCCGCGACCGGCGACCAGTCGAGATACGCGCGTTTCAGTTTCAGCGATATACCGTCAGAATCAAGCGCGCCGCCAATACTGCCTTCGTCGGCATTGTTCATGCCCCAGTAGGTGGTGCCGATTTCGAAAAGCAGAACCGAACGCAGGGTTTCCGAAGCGATGAAGTCGACTTGCGTCTGTATCTTGTGGGCCGCTTTGAACTTGTCATTGTGCGGGCCGTGCTTGGATGTGTAAAAAGTGGTATTGCCGGCCCAGCCCATACCCGTCTGCCACTCGCCCGAGGCCTCTATTTCAATGGCCGGAGCCGTTCCCGCCAGGCCGCAGACAAAAACCAACGCCGCAGCCAAAATCCCGAATTGTTTCATACTGATTCCCTTCCTTTTTATAAAAACGTTAGATTGAAAAAGCCGAAGGATGCTTGAGCACTCCGGCGCATCCCTGTATACGTCCCGATATGCAGCACATATCAGGTCATGGTTGGCGGACTTTAATTGATTTGAAAATCATTTTCAATAGAAAATAATTATCAACATGCTCAAAGCCCAAAGCACGCATCTGCCCACGAATCCCGGCGTCTATCTGTTCAAGGACGCAGCCGGGCGCGTGCTGTATGTGGGCAAGGCCAAAAACCTGCGCAACCGCCTGCTCTCCTATTTCCGCAAGCAAGAAGGCCTCAGCCCCAAAACCCGGGCCATGCTGACCCATGCAGAAAGCCTTGAAACCATGGTCACGGTCACAGAAAAGGAAGCCCTGCTTCTTGAGGCCGGCCTGATCAAAAAATACAAACCGCGTTACAACATCATCCTGCGGGACGACAAGGACTATGTCCTCTTTCGCCTGAATTCGGCCGCCCCCTTTCCCCGGCTGGAAGTCGTCCGCCGCCTTCGGCCGGGCAAAGAGAGCACCGGAGTTCTGCTCTTCGGTCCTTACTCTTCCGCCGGCGACGCGCGCGAAACCTGGCGCGCCATCCACAAGGTCTTTCCTTTGCGCCGCTGTTCGGACAGAGCTTTTGCCAACAGGGCCAGGCCCTGCCTTTACCACCACATGGGGCAATGCCTCGGGCCCTGCGTACTGCCCGTCGACCCGGCCGTTTACGCGGCCATGGTCCGGCAGGTGGCCCTGCTGTTGCAGGGCAGGTCCGGCGAGCTGCTGCGCCTGTTGCGCGACGAAATGGAAGCCGCCGCCGAACGTCTGGATTTTGAGCAAGCCGCCGTCTTGCGCGACCGCATCGCGGCCGTCAAAAATACCGTCGAACGCCAGGCCGTGGTGCTGGAAGCCGCCCAGGACATGGATGTGTTGGGCATCGCCGCCGTGGGCGATGGTCTGGCGCTCGGCATCCTCTTTGTGCGCGGCGGCGTGCTGCTGGACAAGCGGGCCTACTTCTGGCCCGAACTCGGCCTGGACGACGCCCCGGAACTGCTCGAAAGTTTTCTGGTCCAGTTCTACCAGGCCGGCCTGCCCGTGCCCTCCCGCATCCTCGCTCCCTGGCTGGCCGCGCCGGATCTGGCGCAGCCGACGCAAGCAGGGGCTCCGCCCCTGCACCCCGCAAGGGGCCTTGGGCCCCTTGACCCCACAACGCCGGAAAGCCGCGGTGCGAGCCTTCGAAATTCGGAGGTGCAGGGGGCCTTGCCCCCTGCCGGAAAACGGGGCAGCGCCCCGCTCTCGCCTGACGCAGCGGCGGAGCCCCTGCTTGCGCCTGACGCGCTGGCGGCCGTGCTGGCGGAACTGCGCGGCGGGCCGGTGCATATTACGGGGCCCAGAGGGTCGGCGGAAGACGATCTGATCAGCATGGCCGCGGCCAACGCCGTGGCCGCGCGCAAACGGGCGGAATCGGACCCGCCGGGCGCGCGGCTGGCCGCTGTTCTGGGATTTTCGCGACCCATCGGGCGCATTGAGGCCGTGGACGTGTCGCACACGGGCGGCACGGCAGCCCGGGTGGGCATGGTGGTGTTTGAAGATGAGCGCTCGCTGAAGAACGCGTACAGAACCTATTCTTTGGACAAAGAAGCCCCGGCTGTCACGGCCGGCGACGACTTCGCGGCCCTGTACCATTGGGCGAAACGCCGCGCGGCCTCGGGGCCGCCCTGGCCGGATCTGCTGCTGGTGGACGGCGGCCGCGGACAGATCGCCGCCGTTGCCCGGGCTTTTCAGGAAGCGGGATGCAACATGGGGGCGGATGGAGACTTTTGCATAGCGGGCATCGCCAAGGCCAGAACGGAAGACGGGCGCGCCGACCGCCGCGCGGGCAACGATGCGGACCGCATCTTCGTGCCCGGCCGCAGCAATCCCCTGCCTTTTGCGCCCGGATCGCCGGAGCTTTTTTATTTACAACACATTCGTGATACAGTGCATGATTTCGCCCTCTCCCGCCACCGTCGGGCGCGGACGGGTCAGGCCATGGCCGGAGAGCTGCTGCGCCTGCCCGGCGTGGGTCCTAAAATCGCCCGAATTCTCTGGGATCGCTTCGGGTCACTGGCCGCCATGGCTTCGACCGACGAAGCCGCCCTGGCCGCCATACCCGGCATCGGAACCAAACGCGCGGCAACCCTGATCGGGCATTTGCGCCGCCTGGGTGCTGCCCGCTCCTGACCTTGGCGCATATAATACCTCTTTACATATAGGTTATACTATATTAAGCATAGCACACATTGCCTTTCGGCGTACCACGCGCACTATCAAGGAGGCGCTATGCAAACGGGTTTGATTGCCCTGGTCCACGAGATTGTTCTGGAAAGCGAACTGCCCGCGAAAGCCCTGGCAGAGGAAATCGGCAAGCCCTATTCCACCTTGTTGCGGGAAGTCAATCCTTACGACAGGGGGGCGAAGCTGGGGGTAGAAACTTTGCTGCGCATTATGCTGCGCACCCGCAACGTCTCTCCTTTGGCCTATATGGCTAATATGCTGGGCTACAGCCTGGTGCCCAAAAGAACGCGCTCTCCGGCTGCCGCGGCCAGACAGCCGAGCCGGGTGATCACGGCGTGACGCGGCCAGGAGCATTTCAGCTTTCAAATTGTATAAAAAAACCGTTTCAAAAAAGGCGCCGGCATCTGCATATAATGATGCGAGATCACCAATATAAACGACACGCTTCTCGGGCATCCGCTTCGCGTCTGCCGAGCAATTTCAAGGTGAAATTGCTCAGGCCGCAAAAAAACGGCACGCGGCCCTTTTGTTTTTCTCAACGAAAAGGCGTTCAGTCCTCTTTCCGCTCCACTTTGGCCCAGGTGTCCTTAAGGGTGGCCGTGCGGTTGAACACAGGTTCGCCGGGTTTCGAGTCTTCGTCCGCCATGAAATAGCCCAGGCGCTCAAACTGCACCGCGTCTCCGGCTTTGGCCCCGGCCAGAGCCGGTTCCACTCGGGCCGTGACGATGCGCAGCGAGTCCGGGTTCAGTCCGGCCGCAAAATCGCCGCCCTCGGTATCCGCGGCCACGGCCGCGAACATATGCTCGTAGAGGCGCGTTTCCACGGGCACGGCTTCCGCTGCCGAAACCCAGTGCAGGGTACCCTTGACCTTGCGGCCATCGGGCGCATCGCCCCCGCGGGTTTCCGGGTCATACGCGCAGCGGATTTCCGTGATTTCCCCGGCATCGTTTTTGACCACCCCGGTGCAGATGATAAAATAGGCGTAACGCAGGCGCACTTCCCGGCCAGGCGAAAGGCGGAAGAATTTCTTGGGGGCATCAATCCTGAAATCGTCGCGCTCGATGTACAGTTCGCGCGAAAAAGGCACCTTGCGCGTCTTCGGCCCGCTCCAGCTTTCGGGCGCGCCGCCGCCCTCTTCCGGAAAATAGGGCATCTCGAACCATTCCGTCCGGCCTTCGGGGTAGTTCTCAATGACCACCTTGACGGGATCCAGCACGGCCATGACCCTGGGAGATGTGTAGTTCAGCGCCTCGCGCGCGCAAAAGTCCAGCAGGCTGTATTCCGCCACCGTGCCCGCCGCGCGGGACATGCCCACGCGCGCGCAGAGCTCGCGAATGGCCGCGGCAGGGTAGCCCCGGCGACGCAGGCCGCTGAGCGTCGGCATGCGCGGGTCGTCCCAGCCGCGAACGTGCCCGTCCCGCACCAATTGGATGAGCTTGCGCTTGGACAGCACCATGTGGGTGATGTTCAGCCGGGCGAATTCCGTCTGCTGCGGCCGGTATGCCCCCAGTTGAATGAGCAGCCAGTCGTAAATTTCGCGGTTGTTCTCAAACTCCAGAGTGCACAGGGAATGGGTGATGCCCTCGATGGAATCCGACAGGCAATGCGCAAAATCGTACATGGGATAGATGCACCAGGCGTCTTCGGTCCTGTGGTGATGCGCCCGGCGAATGCGGTAGAGCACCGGATCGCGCATGACGAAGTTGGGCGAGGCCATGTCGACTTTTGCCCGCAACACGCGGGAACCGTCAGGAAACTCTCCTGCCCGCATGCGCCGGAACAGGTCCAGGTTTTCTTCCACCGAGCGGTCTCTATACGGGCTCGCACGCCCCGGCTCGGTCAAGGTGCCCCGGTTGTCGCGAATCTCGTCCGCCGTCTGATCGTCCACATAGGCCTTGCCTTTTTGGATCAGGGCTTCGGCATAGTCATAGAGCCGCCCGAAATAGTCCGAGGCGTAGCGTTCCGGCCCGTCCCACTCAAAACCCAGCCAGCGCACGTCGTTTTTGATGGCCTCGACGTATTCGGTTTCTTCTTTGGTCGGATTGGTGTCGTCAAAACGCAGGTTGCACTTGCCCCCGTATTCGCGGGCCAGCCCGAAATTGAGACAGATGGACTTCGCATGCCCGATGTGCAGATACCCGTTGGGTTCCGGAGGAAAACGCGTATGCACGCGACCACCGTATTTGCCGGTCGCCATGTCCTCGTCGACCATGGCGCGGATGAAGTCTTTGGAAATTGCCGGAGGGGATGCTTCCGGCGCGGATGCGGGCTGCTGGGTCATGACGGATCCGGGTAAAGGGTTGCGCCAAAAATCGTTTGGCGGAAAGGGGCCAACCCCTTCCTCGTTGGCGCTGTCACGATACGGCAAGTGCAACGCAGGGTCAACAAAGCCGGACACGGGCGACGCGCTGTCGCCCGTGTGAAGCGTTTCCATCCAAGCCGCCAATGCGTGTCTGCATTATGCAAAGATGCAACAATATATTTTTTTATAATAATATCAGCAGTTATATATAATTTGTTGTTTTTTTGCACAATGCCGCCCTCTTTCTGTTTCTGTTTTCTACCCTTGTCCGGGCATACTCCATAAAAAACAGCTTTTTATATTCGTGGCATAAATAATGCTTAGAAAAGAACAGGGCTTTAAGGCGACAATCCTTGCCAAACTGGAGGAAGACCCGCCGGCCGGTTACGCTCAATTAGGATGGCCCTTTGCTGGCAGCGGAAACAAGATACTCAAAGCACGCCATTTGGCGATTGCTGCGTTCACAGCGAATATGCCTGGCCCGTAAGCGCTCTTGGTGTGTTAGTACGGACCCATTGAACGCCCTGTTTTGTGCCGGTGTTCGAGTTTCTGGGAAACATGTCTGGGAATGAGCGATAGAGTTTGGGAGAAAAGTACATTTATGGGACGCAAGTCTAAAATCTCCTTGTGTGGCAATGTCTTTCGCTAAACATTTGTGCCACATCTCGCTGAGATTTTGGACTTTTTTATTGCCCCCTAGCCGGACAGCATGAGGCTATTCCATCTAAAGCCTTTCGGAGTGTTGCAAGACAGCAACGGCGTAGAACGCATAGGCGAACATTCTAATGTATATTTTTCAATAGCATGTTTTATATAGTTAAATTGCTTGGCATGTTAATAGAAGGCAAATTATTACTGGGATCATAAATGGTTTCAATTGTACATGAGCACAATCAACCGAAAAGTATAACTTTATTCTAAAACGGCAATTTTAGAAAAGTACTCCCGGTAATAAGATGTTTGGCGCTGCGAAGCGCGTACACAACCGAATACCACAAAAAGGAGTTCGCTATGTCAGCAACATCCGTTCAATGCTGTGAAATAATCTCTTCCCCCCACGAGCAACGCTTGATCGACGCCATACAAGGCAAGGCAGACGACTTCCGTAAAAACCATAAACGCGTATTTGCCATTCTGGACAGTTTTGAAGGGCAGCGCCCATGTATTGACGTTGAGAGGGCCAAATATTTCACTGAATCCATGAAGGAAACTGAAGGCGAACCTTTGATGTTACGCTGGGCCAAGGCTATGCACTACATCGCTGCCAATATCACGGTCTACATTGATCCCCACCAGCTCCTGGTTGGCCGTGCGGGTATGCCGGGCCGCTACGGCATCCTGTATCCTGAACTGGATGGCGATTTCCTTGATATCGCAGTCAAAGACCTGCCCACCCGCCAGGAATCGCCCTCGACCATCTCCAAGGAAGACGCACGCATCGCGGTGGAGGAAATCGCCCCCTACTGGAAAGGCAAGACCTTCCACGAAGCTCTCAACGCCACTTTTCCTCCGGATGTGCACAAACTGACTTATACGGATACGGCGGGCCTGCTGTCCCGTTATGTCGTCAACGAAAGCGCCTCCTTCCGCTCGTCTCTCCAATGGGTGCACGATTATGAAAAAGTGTTGCGGCGCGGCTTCAACGGCATCAAAGCCGAAGCTGAAGAAAGGCTGGCTGCCCTTGACCCGGCCAGCCCCCGGGACAACTGCGAAAAGAAGCCTTTTCTGGAAGCTGTGGTCATCGTGTCCGATGCCATCATCCTGTGGGCGAAGCGTCATGCCGAACTGGCCCGCGCCATGGCTGACAAAGAAAAGGATCCCGTGCGCAGGGGAGAGCTTCTGACCATCGCTGCCAATTGCGAACAGGTGCCCGCCAATCCCGCGCGTAGCTTCCATGAAGCCGTGCAGTCCCAGTGGTTTGTGCAGATGTTTTCGCGGCTTGAGCAAAAAACCGGCGCCATCATTTCCAACGGCCGCATGGACCAATACTTCTACCCCTTCTTTAAGAAGGATATGGAGGAAGGCCGCCTTACTGAGGAAAAGGCGATAGAGTTGCTTGAGTGCATGTGGGTGGGCATGGCTCAGTTTATTGACCTGTATATTTCCCCCAACGGCAGCGCATTCAACGAAGCTTACGCCCACTGGGAAGCCGTGACCATCGGCGGCCAGACCCCCGACGGCCGCGACGCCACCAACGACCTGACTTACCTGTTCCTGAAGTCCAAGCGTGAATTCCCTATGCATTATCCGGACTTGGCGGCCCGCATCCATTCTCGTTCGCCCGAGCGTTTTCTGTGGGATGTAGCCGAAACCATCAAAGAAGGTTCCGGTTTCCCCAAACTGATCAACGATGAAGAAGTCATCCCCCTACAGGTCTCCAAGGGCGCAACCTTTGAAGAAGCTTATGACTACGCTGTTTCCGGCTGCACCGAAGTCCGCATGCCCAACCGAGACACCTACACCAGCGGCGGTGCGTGGCTCAACTTCGCTGCTGCCTTGGAAATGGTATTTTACAACGGGCAAATGAAGAAGTATCCGGGCAAAAATCTGGGCCTCAAA
This sequence comes from Desulfovibrionaceae bacterium, assembly GCA_031548325.1. GTDB lineage: Bacteria > Desulfobacterota > Desulfovibrionia > Desulfovibrionales > Desulfovibrionaceae > FLUQ01. The sequence continues at coordinate 6,267 of JAVBRE010000205.1, read as the reverse complement.
ACTGGTGATCCCACCACTTTCACAAGATGGGAACAGTTCTGGGAAGCCTATAAAGCCCAGCACTTGCTGTTCCTTCGCACCGCTTTCGTCCAGCAGTATTATGTCAACAAGCTGCGCCCACAACATTTCGCTCAACCTATGGGTTCGGCTTTGCACGATCTGTGCATGAAGTATTACCTCGACCTGCACACAGAGCAGATTCCCGAAGGCATCAACCTCGGCTACTTCGAATACATCGGCTACGGCACGGTGGTCGACTCCTTGGCAGCCATCAAGAAACTGGTCTTCGAAGACAAAAAACTGACCATGAAGCAGGTTCTCGACGCCCTGGCCTGCAACTTCGAAGGCAAGGAAGATGTTCGCGCACTGCTGCAATCCGCCCCTTGCTATGGCAACAACAATCCTTATGCTGACGCCATCGCTCATGACATAGACTCTTTGTCCGTCCAGTACGCCAAGAAGTACTCAGCCGAGCTCGGCATGCACAACGACGTGCGCTATGTGCCCATCACCTCGCATGTGCCCTTCGGCAAAGTGGTTTCCGCTACACCCAACGGCCGTCGTGCCTGGACAGCCCTTTCCGATGGAACTTCCGCTTCCCACGGCGCCGACATCTCCGGCCCGACGGCGGTGATGCTTTCCAACTACCAGAGCAAAAACATGAGCTACCGCGAGCGTGCATCCCGTCTGTTGAACATCAAATTCACGCCCAAGTCCGTGGAAGGCACCGAAGGTACCAGAAAGATGGTCTCCTTCATCCGCACTTTCTGCGACCTGAGGCTCTGGCATGTGCAATTTAACGTCATTAACAGGGATACCTTGATCGCGGCCCAAAAAGACCCTGCCAAATACCGTAACCTCATCGTCCGTATTGCAGGCTACAGCGCATATTTTGTCGACCTCTCGCCCGACCTGCAAAACGACCTCATCGCCCGCACCGCCCACGAGACGGTGTGCTGATCCGGACATAGCAAAAGGCGTTTTCCGCGATGCGGAAAACGCCCAAAACCTCTGACAAATTTTCGGTTTTTATGAATTTTGGGTTGTTGATGCTGCCAGACCGCAATGTAATATTTACACTAGACAGATGAAAAAAATCTAGATACTCTGCAAAAAATAATAAGGATGCATTATAATGTCAATAAATTACTTATACTGGTAGAAGGCCAAAGGCATAAAGTAATCACTTCACCAACGTTGCGCAGATTAGAGAAACAAGAGTACGGTGCAAATGCGTACAAATAGCGCAACATTGTTGAATATTTTTTGCTAATACAAAATAATTTTACAGTTTTGCGACTCTGTACGATAAACTTGCTATAATCTTTAAAGCATTGGTCATGCTGACCGCGATATGGCTCGGAAAAAGCAGTTTTTTGTATTTTACCCCTACGAATCCTCGTGGCGGAACCTTCAAGAACTGGCAAGATGTCATAGAAGCGGCAAAATCTTGAGGCGGCTATCGAATTGACAAATTTTATTCCAAAGCCTTTTATCTGGGGCAAAACTGCAGAACTAATTAAGGGAGCTACCGTTTAACTTTTTACAAGGAGAAAAACATGAAGCGGATTTTTCTACGGTCGTTGCTCATTTCGATTTTTTCCTTGGCCTGCGTCGGCTTGGCGTGCGCCGCGCCCAGAACCTACGAATTGAAAATCCAGGCGCTCAGCTCCTCATCAAGCATATATTTTAAGACGCTTGAGCGGATGAAGAAAAACATTGAAGTTTTGTCCCAAGGCCAGATTAAGGTCGAACTGTATCCGGAAGGCGCGGTCGTCAAGCCCTTTGAAATTGGCGACGCGGTCAGCATGGGCGTCGTCAACGGAGGTCAGTGGTGGACGCACTACGCTTCAGGCAAACATCCGGCGGGCATTCTTTTTTCGTCCCCGCCAGGCGGGCTCGGTCTCGGTCTTGACCAGACTAGCCTCCTTGCCTGGGTATGGGAGGGCGAAGGGCAGAAGTTGCTTGACGAGTATTACCAGCAGATGGTCAAGTACGACATCAAAGCCTACCTGAACATGCCGGCGGGTCCCGAACCATTCGGCTGGTTCCATAAGAAATACGCTTCCATGGCGGAAATCAACAAGCTTAAATTTCGCGCCCCTCCAGGTGTGCCCTCTGAAATTTTTAAAGAAATGGGCATGGCCGTGGTTTCCATGCCCGGTGCGGATGTGATCCCCGCCGCCCAGCGTGGCGCCATTGACGCAGCCGAATGGCTTGGACCCGGCGAAGACTTGGCCATGGGCTTTTCAGCTATCTGGAAACATTATTATCTCCAAGGTCTGCATCAGGCCATCTCTATCGCCGATATTCTGATTAACAAGACTTGGTACAACTCGTTACCGGCCAATCTGCAAGCCATTCTGGATATCGCCATGAAAACGGTCATAAGCGATCAAATCATGATGAATATCAGCCTCAACTCTGCTGCTCTACAAAAATTAGTCAAAAATGATGGCGTCATTATTGAAGAAACACCTGCCGACTACTATCCGGCCTACATGAAGGCCACCAAGACCATTCTGGATAAGTACAGTAAGGATCCCTTCTTCAAAAAAGTTCTGGATTCTCAGACAGCCTGGGCTCAGATGACGGTGCCGTATGTAACAAGCGCCAACGGCCTCTACTACCAATTCGGCAAGACCGCCATGGATACGGGCGTTATTAAGAAGTAATGGAGCAAGGGGACACGCAATTAAATCATTGCGCGTCCCCTGCTTTTCAAGTGAGACCGTCTCCAGGCGTCCGGTCGTGCGAGTTTCGCAACGCCGATGTGTTGTAATCTGTATCGAAAAAATAAAGCGTGCATCCCTTTGAGCGGCTGAAGAAGAACATTGAAGCTCTGTCCCAAGGTCAGATAAAGGTTGAACTGTATCCGGAAGGCGCGGTTGTCAAACCCTTTGAAATCGGCAACGCGGTCAACATGGGTGTTGTCAACGGCGGTCAATGGTGGGCACTATGCTTCGGGCAAGCATCCGGCGGGTATTCTTTTCTCCGCGCTTCTGGGCGACCTCGGCCCTGGGCTGGATCAGGGCAGTATTCTTTCCTGGATTTGGGAAGGTGAAGGCGGAAAGCTACTCGACGATATGAAAGCCGCCAAGACCATTTCGGACAAGTACAGCAAGGGTCCTTTCTTTAAGAAGGTTTTTGATTCCCTGGCTGTCTGGGCCCGATTGACGGCGCCATACGTGTCGAGCACCAATGGCCTCTACTGCCTGTTTGGCAAAGCCGCCATAGATTCAGGGATCATTAAAAAATAGTGGCTGGTACGAAGACGCGCGCAAACCGCACGTCTCTTTTTTGGGGTTTTGTAAACGAGGTATTCTATAATGATGGTTGTTGCACAGGACGCCAGGCTACGGGTGCCGTCCGTGGCGGTAAAAAGTGTCGCGATTCTTGATGGTCTGAGCATCTGGTCGGGCAAGCTTATTTCCTGGCTCGTCCTGCCCATGATGTTCAGCCTCATCTATGAAGTCGGCATGCGCTATCTGTTTGATAGCCCTACCATCTGGGCCATGGATATCGCGCTCATACTGACCGGCATTTATTTTATGATTGGTTCCCCTTTCTGTCTGCAACAAGGGCAGCACATCAGGACTGATTTTCTTTATAATAGGTGGTCCATCCGGGTAAGGGCCGCAGTTGACATCTGCAACTATGTGTTTCTTTTTTTTCCGGTGCATTTCGTATTTCTTGGCATCGGCTGGCAGTATTTTTACAAATCCTACCAACAGAACGAAATGGCTATATCCAGCCCTTGGATGCCCTACATCTGGCCTGCAAAAATGGCCATTCCCATTTGCATTCTCCTGACGATTCTGCAGGGCTTTTCGGAACTCATAAAGTGCTACTATCGTTGGAAACTCAACACAGACCTTTGGGCCACGAACACTCATTGTGATGATGACAGTGCCAGCCGGACTGTCTAGAGCAATTAACGCTTCAAATAGTTGCTTGACGGCGAGCAAAGCTCGCCCACGCCTATTTGGCGGCAAGAATTTGAAGACAAATCCTTGCGAGCATTTCAAGTGTGAAATGCTCTAGCGGTCGGAGTATGAGTAAATGGAAATAAACTATACCGAAACTCTTGCCCTGCTCTCTCTGGCGGGCATGTTTGTCGCATTTTGCACCGGCTTTCCCATCTCCTACACTATGATCTTCAGCGGCCTGCTCTTCGGATTCCTGGGCCTTGGCAAGGTCGTTTTTTACTTGCTGACCCTGCAATTTTACCAAGTCATGAGCGATCCGGTCATGGGGGCTATACCCTTCTTTCTCTTCATGGGATATCTGTTGGAGGGGGCAGGGTTGATGGAAAGGCTGTTCCGTTCCTTCCAGATGATGTTCGCCAGGATCGCGGGATCTCTCTATGTGGCCATTATCATTACAGGCACTATCTTTGCGGCGGCCACGGGTATCGTGGGTTCTTCCGTGAACCTGCTCTGTGTCATGGCCGAGCCTTCCATGCGCCGCAGCAAATATGACATCCGCATGGGCGCGGGGTGTATCGCCGCTGCCGGAACCTTGGGTATTCTCATTCCTCCGAGCATCATGCTGGTGGTGCTAGGCCCTATCATGGGCGTACCCGTGACCGACCTTTTTGCCGGGGCCATTTTGCCCGGGCTTCTCCTTTCGGGTATTTATATCACCTATTCTCTCGCCCGTTGCGCTATCAATCCTAAAAAAGGCCCCCCTCTGCCTTCGGATGAGCGGTTAGCCAGCTTCGGTGCGATTATAAAAGACATAGCTATCGGCGCACTGCCGCTGGTCCTGCTGGTCCTTTTCACCTTGGGCAGTATCTTGGCTGGCATCGCTACACCGACGGAAGCCTCGGCTTGCGGTGCCTGCGGTGCTCTGTTCATGATTATTTGCTACCGCAAGTTTTCTTGGGCAGCTTTCAAACAGTCTCTATTCAAAACTGTATTATTGTCCGCCATGATTCTGATCATGATCGCCTCCTGCAACTTCTTCGGCGCGATTTTCTCCCGTTTAGGCGGGGCGACGTGGCTGTCCAACACACTTATGTCGTTGGAACTTTCCCCTTGGGCGATGCTGCTCCTTATGCTGACCATCATTTTTTTCATGGGTTGGGCCATGGAATGGGTTCCCATCGTGCTCATCTTCGTGCCGCTGATGCTGCCCGTGGTGGAAGCCATGCAGTTCGACAAACTCTGGTTCGCGCTGGTGGTGGCGGTGACTTTGCAGACATCCTGGCTGTCGCCGCCGGTGGCGCTTTCGGCCTATTTTATCAAGGGCAGTATTCCGCACTGGGAACTGATGGATATATACAAAGGGATGTTCCAATATATTGGATGCCAGTTGATCGGACTCACTCTGATCATCCTTTTTCCGGCGATCATCACCTGGCTACCCCTGTATCTGAAACAGTGACGAGAGTGGAGTGCAAAGCATGCGGTATTTCACAATTTTGGCCGCTGGCGTGTTGCTCTTGGGATTTGCAAGCAACGCCTGGAGTGCCCCTGTTCTGTTTGGAGACTTTGTTTGGGGCGCGTCGAAAAGCGAACTGGGCAACCGGCCCGGAGCTTTACCGGGTGAAGGACCTTTTATCGGCGACGTGCATATGCCCGAAACGACCTTTGCCGGCCTGCCGTGGGATGTGCGGCTTGGATTCGCCAATGACCGGCTTGTCAGGGTCAGTCTGATGGGGCGCTACAGCCGGGATAGGATGAACGCCGTCACCAAGCAGTTACGGGCAGACGGATTCGAAATGCTCTCCGTGCTTCTGAATTCTTCCTTCTTGGATTTGGTGAAAATTCTGAAGCTCAAGGGACCGGACGGCGTGAAGGAAGAATGGGCGCGATTTGTGAAGGACAAAAAGCCAGAACGTATGATCTACGCTTGGTTTGATACTTCGAATACAAGCGAGGACATGAAAGCCATGGTGGGTAGCTTGCAGCAACTCCTAACGATGGGACCGATCGAAACGCGGGAGGCGGAGGTGATTCTGCTTTGTGATCCGGCTACTTCCGCTCCAGGCATGCTGCTAGTAGATTTTTCCTTTCCCGTTATGCAACAGCCGTAACCTTTAGCTTAACAATGACAGGCCGTCCATGAAAATTATCGACTTCCGCTTTCGGCCCCACACTCCGGAAATCATCAACGGACTCAAGAACAGCGCCATGTTCAAGGCCGCCTGTGAAGCTGTCGGCTTTGACAAACGCGTGCCCCAGACCCTGCCCGAGGTGGTCGAAGGCTTGCAGCAGCGCGGCGTGGAACTGGCCGTCATCACCGGCCGCGACTGCGAGATGA
>JAVBRE010000187.1:0-6457 GCA_031548325.1 Desulfovibrionaceae bacterium | reverse complement strand
CGGCATTTTCCCGCTGATTGCGGCCTCGTTCGCCGTGACGGTTCTCTCGTCGCTCATGGCCGTGCCGCTCGGCGTCATGACGGCCGCCTATCTCTCGGAAATCGCGAGCCCCCGCATGCGGGCTCTGCCCAAGCCCATGCTGGAGATGCTGGCGGCGCTGCCTTCGGTGTTGATGGGTTTTTTCGGTATGGTGGTCATCGCGCCTTTTCTGCAGGACCATTTCGACCTGCCCACGGGTTTGAACCTGTTCACGGCTGCGCTCTTGCTGGCGTTCATGAGCGTGCCCACCATCTGCACCGTGTCGGAGGACGCGCTGCATTCCGTGCCGGGCGAGTTGCGGGCCGCGTCTCTGGCGCTGGGCGCCACCCGCTGGGAAACCATGCTGCGGGTGACTTTTCCCGCCGCTCTTTCGGGCATCAGCACGGCGGTGATTCTGGGCATGTCCCGTTCCATAGGCGAAACCATGGTCACCCTGATGGTGGCCGGCGGCGCGGCCATGGTCCCCGCGTCCCTTTTTGACCCGGTGCGGCCCATGCCCGCTTCCATTGCGGCGGAAATGGCGGAAACTCCCTTCGGCAGCGCGCACTATCATGCGCTTTTCGCCATCGGCATCGTGCTTTTTGTGTTCACCATGCTCTTCAACCTGCTGGCGGACCATGTGGCCCGCAAGTACAAGCTGGAAAGGAGCAAAAGTCTATGACCCGGCGAAACAGAGAGCGTTTCTTTTTCAGCCTGCTGAAGCTGGCGGCCCTGATCAACGCGGGCATGTTTCTGTTCGTCTGCGGCTTTCTCATCCTGATGGGGCTGCCCGCCCTGTCCTGGGAATTCGTCACGGCCATGCCGCGCGATTCCATGACCGCGGGCGGCATTTTTCCGGCCATTGCCGGGACTCTGATCCTGTCCCTCTCGGCCATCGCCATCGCCTTTCCCCTGGGTTGCGCAGCGGCGATCTATCTGGCCGAGTATGCCCGGCCCGGCAGGTTGACCCGCGCCATCCGCCTGGGAATCGGCAATCTGGCCGGAGTGCCCTCGGTGGTTTTCGGCCTGTTCGGCCTGGCTTTCTTTGTAGTCTGGCTGGATTTCAAGGTTTCTATCCTGTCCGGCGCGCTGACCTTGGCGGTGCTGTCTTTGCCCGTCATTATCGGCACGGCGGAAGAAGCCTTAAAAGCCGTGCCCGACGCGTACCGTCATGCCTCGTACGGACTGGGCGCCACCAAGTGGCAGACCATACGTCGCGCCGTGCTGCCCGTGGCCGCGCCGGGCATGCTGACCGGGGCCATTCTGGGGCTTTCGCGTGCGGCCGGAGAAACGGCGGCCATCATGTTCACGGCAGCCGTCTTTTTCAAACCCGTGCTGCCCGCGTCCTTTTTTGACAGCGTTATGGCTCTGCCCACACACATCTATGTGCTGGCCACAGCCGGAACGGATATCGACAAGACCCGTCCGCTTCAGTACGGTTCGGCACTGGTGCTGGTGATTCTGATTCTTTTGATGAATGCGTCGGCCATATGGCTGCGCTCGCGCTACGAGAAAAAAATACGCTGAGTTAACCTGCTTTGAACCGGACGGCGTTTCTCCGGAGGGGCCATGTACTATTCCATCAAAAAACGGCTGCTGCTCGGCCTGACTTGCATTCTGCTGGCCGCCCTGGCCCCGGCGGGCCTGTACGTTTCCTATCTGCTGCGCACGGAAGTGACGCGGGACGCCAAAGATATGGCCATGAACACCCTGCGCGGCGTGGAGTGGACCCTGGCGCGGCATCCGGATTTTGATTCGTTCAAAGCCCTGGACGATTGGGCCGAGGGCTATGAAAAAGCCACCGGCGTACGTCTTTCCTACATTGTGAACGGCGATCTGGTGGCTGATTCGCAGGTGGGGTTCGCGCGCCTTGCGCTGGCCGCCGACCATTCTCTGAGGCCGGAAATAGCGGCCGCGCGTAAAAATGGCGTTGGTCTGGACACGCGATTCAGCACTACGGTGGGCAAACGCTTTTTATACGCGGCCATGAGCACGGGGCGCATCCCCGGCCTTCAGCCCGGCGTGCTGCGCATAGCCATGCCTGATCTAGCTGTTTCAGACCGGCTGGACAAAATGGGGCGCGACCTGCTCTTCGTCTTTGCCGCGGCCTTCGTCGCGGCCTGTCTGCTGTTGGCTCTCGTGCTGCTGTGGGGTTTTCGTTATCTGGACGCGCTTATCCTGACCGCCCAGGCCATAGGCCAAGGAGATTACAGTCGCCGCATGCCCGATATTCGCTGCCGCGAATTGCGGCCCTTTACCGCCGCGTTGAACGGCATGGCCGCCAATATCGAAAGCCGGGTGCGGGAACTGGCGGAAGAAAAAAACCGTCTGGCAAGCGTTTTGGACGCCATGAGCGAAGGCGTGCTGGTGCTGGACGGCGCGGCCAGAATAGTGATCTGCAATCCGGCGGCAAAGGCCATGTTCAGCGGCGCGCGCGAAGGCCAGCTGCTGATGGAGGCTGTCATGAGCGCCCCCTTGCAGGAAGCGGCCGCCGCCGCGTTGCGGGGAGAGTCGGACGCGCTTTGTAAGCTGCGCATCCCCTTTGCCGGCGGTCGGTTCTGTTCCGCGAGCGTCATTTCTCTGTTGCCGGAGGGGCTGGCCCGCCTGATGCTGGTCTTTACCGACATCAGCGAGCGCGAATGTCTGGACGCCATGCGCCGCGATTTTGTGGCCAACGTTTCGCACGAGTTGCGCACCCCGCTGACCAGCATTCGAGGCTACGCCGAACTGATCCGAGACGACCGGGGCCTGGCCGGGGATACACGCATGGAGTTTCTGGACATCATCATCCGCAACGCGGAACATATGGCCCGCATGGTCGACAGTCTTTTGTCGCTGGCCCGTACGGAGCATGCCGGCGGCTCGCCGGCCTCCGCCGCGCCTGTTGACCTTGCCGCGTCCCTGCGTTCCGTGCTTTCGGAATTTGCGCCCCTTTTCGGCGAAAAAGGCGCGGCGCTGTCGGTAAGCATGGCGGAAGGCGCACTGGCCGTGCGGGTTGATGAAGACGGGCTGAAAACCGTATTTCGCAACTTGCTGGACAATGCGTCAAAATACGGGGACGGCAGGATCGATGTGGCGGTCTGGCGTGAAGGGGATACGGCTTTTGTTTCCGTGCGCGATTATGGGCCGGGCGTTCCGGAAGAAAGCAGAGAGCGGATTTTTGAACGCTTTTATCGTCTTGAACGCGAAAGCGGCGACCGGAAAAAAGCGGCCGCGGGCAGCGCGGGCCTGGGCCTTGCCATCTGCCGCCACGTCATGCGCAACCTGGGCGGTTCCATCCGGGCCGAAGCTCCTGCTGACGGCGGTCCCGGCATTATGTTCGTGGCGGGCTTTCCGCTGTCCGAAGAGTGATCTCTTACGTTTGTAAGGCGATAAACAGGCGCGGCGGCACTGTCTACAGCATTTTACGCTTGAAATAGTCGCTTGACGGCGAGCCAAGCTCGCCTACGCCTATTTCGCGGCAAGGATTTGCTGACAAATCCTTGCGAGCATTTCAAGTGTGAAATGCTCTAGCCTAGAGCTTTCATCCAGCTGAAAGCAAGCAGTCCGAGCGCCGCAAGCAGGCAGGCGGTCTGTAAAAGGGCGTCGGCGGCGCCGCGCAGACGGAACAGGCCGGGCGCCAGGCCGCCGCTGAGCAAACCCAGGCCCGCGCCGCAGAACAGACCCAGGCAATGGGCCAGATAATCCACACGCGGCGCGTCGCTGCCGCCCAGCATGGCCAGCAGGCCCAGGCCCGCTCCCAGAGGCAGCGCGGCCGCGAAGAGCGCTTTTTTTACTGCCTTGTGCAAGCCCGCGCCCGTGTTTGCCGTTCTGGGCGCGACCGCCCGCGCGACGCTCAAGGTGTGCTGAAACGCGTGGCAGGCCGCGACGGCGGCCAGAAGTCCCACAGCCGCAAACACGGCGGTGGAAAAACCCTGGCTGAGAAAGGAGGCCGGACGGAACAGGGTCGTCGCGGCATTGCCCAAAGCCCCGCCGAGAACGGTCAGCAAAAAGCCCGCGCCCGGCCCCACGCGAAGACAGAGCGGCAAGCAGAATAAACTGCCCGTGATGATGTTGCCCAGCAGATGTCCCTCGTCCGCGTGCAGGGTCAGGGCGGTGAAGCAGCGCCACCATTCGGACGCGGCTTTGACCCGGTAGGCGTCAAGCCCGCCCAGGGCAAGCCATTCTTGCGGGTCCGTCGGCAAGCCGGGCCAGACGCTTCCCCCCCAGCGAACCCGGTGCCACAGAGCCAGCGCGGCGATAAGCGCGATAACCCAATAGGCCATGGGTTTGGCCGCCTGCACGGGCAGTGGGGCTTCGGGCCGCTCCTGCTCGAAGGCCAGTATTTCGTGCGCGGCGGCCAGGGTCGCGACCGGCGGCACATACAGGCGCAGGGTTTCCTTTTTGCCGAACAGGGCACGGGGTATGTCTTTGGCCTCCAGAACCAGCAGCCAGTATCGTTCCCGGTCTTCGGGCGCGACGGCCGCCGGGGCCGGAGCCTTGCGCAGCAAGGGGACGATGTCCATCCAGAAGGCCGGGGCGGAGGGCCGCCTGGCGATGCGGCGGAATCTGAATGTCGTCGTCGTTTGCGCGGTCCTCTTGAAGGTGCGGGACAGAGCGGCGGAAACGCGAAACGCCCCGGCAAGGGGCGTGCGTCTGGGACGGGAGGATGCGGACGGCTGGTCAGCCGCCATGATTTTGTCCGTGGTCGTCTTTTTTCTCTCTCGCTTCGCAGTCGATGACTATCTGCTGTCTGGGGATATCCCGAACAGGCTTGTCCTCGCCCGTTGCCGAAGGGGAAGCCCGGCGCGTTTCGCTGGACCAGTGCGCGTGACCCTCGCTGTCGGTATACATGCTCTGCATGTGCACAGTTCCGGCAAAGCCGCTTTTTCGCAGCCGGGCGAAAAACAGGGTCGCCAACAGGCGGCGGGCAAAGGGGATCAGCAGCAGCACGGCGATGAAGTCGGAAACGAAACCGGGAAAGATGAAAAGCCAGCCCGCGGCCATCAGGCACAGGGTATCCATGATCGACGCGGAAGGCATCCGCCCCGCCGACATCTCCGCCTGAAAATGTGAAGCGATGCGGGCCCCGCGCAGGCGCAGCAAGGCGAGGCCCGCCAAGGTGGAAAGAATGACCAGCGCGACAGTGGCCAGCGCCCCTATCCGTTCGCCGACCTGGATCAATACCCACAATTCCAGGGCGGGAAAAAGAAGAAGGCACCAGGGCAGAAAGCGAAGCATAACCGTCCCTTACGAAGCTCCAGGTTTCGGCGGCGCCGCCTCCGGCCTGGCCGGAGCTTCCGGTTTCGGACTTGCGGCGGGCTGCATGGCCGGAGTTTCCGGCTTGGGCGCGGCCGGAGCCGTTGTTTCGACGGGAGGCGCCGCTTCCGGTTTGGGCGAAGCTTTGGGTTCGGCCGGGGCCGCCGAGGTTCCGGGTTTCGGCGCGCCGGATGTTTCAGGCGTCGCCGGAGTGGTTTTTGTGGGGGGCGCGGTCCCTGCGACGGGCGCTTCCGTCTTGGCCGGAGCTTCCGGTTTCGGGCTTGCGGCGGGCTGCATGGCCGGAGTTTCCGGCTTGGGCGCGGCCGGCGTCCCCTGTTTCGGGGGCACGGTCCCTGCGGCGGGCGCTTCCGTCTTTGGACCTGCAGCGGGCTGCGCGGCCGGTTTCGAGGCCGGCGCGCCTTCCAGCGGCGGCCGGGCCACCAGCACGTATGCGCGTTCGGCGATGGTCTGGCGGTGCACTTCAGCGAATCCGGCCGGTTTTTCTGTCAAGCCGTCCCAGTACGTGGCCTGCATGGCCAGGATCAGCTTGGGCTGCTTGGCGATCAGGGTCGTCACGTCCTTCCATTCGTCAAGATCCCGCACAACGCCCGCATAATAGGTGTAGGCGCCGCGATAGACCTTGTAGCTCGCGGGGTAGTATCCGGCTTCGCGGTACTTTGTGATGACCAGGGCCTGGGCTTTCGGGCTCATGAACACATCCAGGCTGGGAGCGCCGGCGGACCAGGCCGGATAGGAAAAAGCGGCCATGAACAGGGCGATGATGAGCAGCAACCCCTCGCTTCTGCGGGGCGTGGCCAGAAAACCCAAAGCGCAGGCCGCAAGAAGGCAGACGCCGCCGAGGAGCATGTTGCCGGCCGGCACAACGGGAATGGGCAGCAGGGTCTTGGGCAGGGCCGGGGCGATCATTAAAAGGATCGCCAGAGCAAAAAACAGCAACGCCAGCAGCCATTGCAGGCATTTGCAGGCCAGGGGCGAAAGGCGCAGAAGAGCGCGGGCCGACAGCACGGCCAGCGGCGGGAAAAGCGGCAGGCAATAGACGGGCAGTTTGATGCTGACGGCGGAGAGCAAAACGAGGCCCGGCACGAAGGCGCACCACAGGTAGGCGAGTCCGGCGGCTTCCGGCGTACGCGAAGCTGTCAGAGCCTGCCGGGTGCTGCGGCTGAACAGCCGCCCCCAGGGC
>JAVBRE010000053.1:0-34928 GCA_031548325.1 Desulfovibrionaceae bacterium | reverse complement strand
CGTGATGCTTCGTCAGATTTTGATTTCGGCGAAAGTCATGTACAGAAGAGTACACTCCCCTCGCCGAAATCAAAATCTTTCTCGCCTGACGGCAAACTGAGCCACTGCCTCAACACGGTCAAACTATGCCTGTATCGCCTGAAGAAAAGACAATTTTCGTTTCCAGCCGAAAAATTTTAACGAACAGCTCAGTTTTTCAAGAACGAACCGGGCGATAAAAGACGGCCTTTATAACGATGAATTTTGTTCTTCCGGCAAGGATGATGCCGGTTTTAATCCGGGGATAGTACTCTTCGGTACAGCCCCGGATCAAAACCGGCATCTGACGCGGCCGGAAGCCAAAAGGCGCGTTGTAAAGGCCGTCCTTCTATACTATGCGGAAGTTGTCCACCAGGGTGCAGCGGCGCAGCCTGACAAAGCTGCGGGCGCTGGTCACGCCTTCGCCCGTGGGGGTGGAGATGGTCATGCTCGTCCAGCCTTCGCCGCCCGCGCCAAGCGACGCGATATGCGGGCCGTTTTTCACGAACAGGCTGGTGTTCACGGCTGAAGCCATCTTCTGCATGTTGTTGATGTTGGTCGAATGCAGCCCGGCCGTGTGCGAGAGGCCCCGCTCAAGGATAAGCGCCCACTGCACGGCCTCGTCGATGTCTTTGGCGCGCAGCAGGGGCATGACGGGCATCATCTGTTCCACACGGGCAAAAGCATGGTCAATGTCGCGGCCCACATCCACCAGCAGCAGACGGCAGAAATCCGGCACGTTGATGCCCGCTTCAGCCGCTATTTTCGCGGCGTCGCGGCCGACCCATTTGGGATTGGCCACGGCTTTGGGGCCGGGGTAGTTCTTCAACGCGAATTTGGCGATGGCGTCCGCCTGCTCCAGGGTGATTTCAAAAGCGCCCAGAGATTTCATCTCCTGCTTCAGGCGGTCGGCGATGGAATCAACGGCGATGATTTCTTTTTCATCGGCGCAGATGATGTTGTTGTCGAACGACGCGCCGTCATAGATGCTGCGCGCCGCCCGGGCAATATCAGCGCTTTCGTCCACCACAACGGGGGGGTTGCCCGCACCCGCGGCGATGACCCGCATGGTGGCGTGCTTGCGGGCGACTTCCACCACGGCTTCGCCGCCGGTGACCACCAGCAGGTTGATGCCTTTATAGGCGAAAAGCTGCTGCGCCACCTCAATGGTCGGCTCGCGCACGGCCACCAGCAGATTGCTGACGCCCGTTTCGCGGACAATGGCCTGGTTCAGTATCTGAATGGCCTTTTGCGACACCCGTTTCGCGGCCGGGTGCGGAGCAAAAACCACGGAGTTGCCCGCCGAAACCATGCTGATGGCGTTGTTGATGACCGTGGCCGCCGGGTTGGTCGACGGCGTGACGGAAGCGATAACCCCCCAGGGGGCGTTTTCGATCAGGGTCAGGCCCGCGTCGCCGGTCATGGCCACAGGGGACAGACATTCCGAGCCGGGGGTCCGTTCCGCCTGCAGCACGTTCTTTTTGATTTTGTCTTCAACGCGACCCATGCCGGTTTCCGCAACAGCCATTTCCGCCAGCATGCGAGCCTGTTCCACAGCCGCCTTGCGCATGGCGGCAATGGCCTTGTCACGCACGGCAATGGTGCTGATCTTGGGATAGGCGGCTCTGGCCGCGGCAACAGCGTCATCCAGGGTCTCAAAAACACCGTCGTCGCCCGCGGCGGCCGCGCCGCCGGAAGAGCGCGCCGGAGCGGCGCTATTGGAAGACAGGCGCTGAATGACCTCTGCGACAATTCGTTCCACATCTTGCTGTTGCATGGGGAATCCTCTTTATTTCTCCGCGCCCGCGGGGGCGCGTCAGTGTTTTTTGTACAGCGTTTTTTCCCTGGATGAAACATGGTCCACAATGCCCACGATGACCAGGTCCAGCGCGGCGCCGGGCGCGCCGGCCATGCGCGCGGAACTGCCCCGCACCAGGATGACCCATTCGCCCTCCCCCGCGCCGACCACGTCGAGCGCCACATGCCGCACGCCCGTGGCTTTGCCTTCGGCGTCCAGCAGATCGACGAGCAACAGGGAATTATGCGGCAATGCCGGCGCCCGCGCCGTGGCCACAACCTGACCCGCCACTTTGCCAAGTTCCATACGCACCTCCCTCTTCTCTCGCCGCCGCGTTCAGGCGGCGGCGAGGAGAGGATGCTCCGCTTCAGGCGAAAACAGGCGGAAAAAACGTCGTTACTTGCGCTGCAAGGGGAACACGCTTTCCAGGTCCGAATGCGGACGGGGAATAACATGCACGGCGATCAGTTCGCCGCCCACGCGCTGCACGGCGGCAGCGCCGGCGTCGGTGGCGGCTTTGCAGGCCGCGACGTCGCCGCGCACCAGAGCGGTGACGTACCCGCCGCCGATCTGTTCATAGGCGATCAGGGTCACCCGGGCCGCCTTGACCATGGCGTCAGCCGCTTCAATCAAGCCCACCAAGCCTCTGGTTTCGATCATGCCGAGAGCATCCATTGTCCATTCCTCCACGGATTACTTGGGTTATATACAAGGTATCTGAAAAACTATTTTCGCAACGCCGCTATGTCCAACCCCCGTTCCGCCGCCAGCGTCAGCAGCAGCAACACGTATACCGCGCTGCTCAGACGGTTGAGCGCGCCCGCTATATCCGCCCGGCCCAGGTTGCACTGCACGGCCGCCACTTCCGCCTCGCGGACCTGGGTTCGCAGCCAGTTCAGCAAAGCCGCGTTGCCGCCCAAAGCCGGATCCGGATGATAGTGCCCCACGCCGAGATACTGCTCCGGATTTTGCGAAATCGCGCGCAGAGCCTCGGGATCCATGCCCCCCATGCCGGCGATGGCCAGCACGCTGCCGGAAACTTCGGCGGCCAGCACCTGCATGATCCAGTCGCTGACGTCCGCGAGGCAGGTCTTCAAAAAGCCGGGCAGGCTGTCATGGGGATCATACTGGGTCCGCATCAGAGTCGCGGCGGCCAGAAGGCTGTCCAGCCTGCCGCGCAGAACGATGCGCGGATGGCTTTTGGGCACCACGGTCGCGGCGTCGAGATGGGTCATGTTCTGCCCCGCGGGACAGGGGGCTTCCGCCTTGCAGCCGCAGGCCTCGGCGGGACGGGAAGCTTCCGTCGTTCTGCAGCAGCAGGCCTCCGCAGCGACCACGCCGGCCGTCGGGGCTGACCCCGCGCTCGCGGCGGCGGCTTTGCCTTCCCGCTCAACGGTCGCCCGCAATTTGGCGGCCAGTTCCGCGGCCGCCGGAGTCAGGCGTTCTCCCACGCCAAGGCGCAACGTGCCGCCCGGTTGCGGGCAACGAACGCGAATATCTTCTTCGGTCAGAAACAGCATGGCAATTCCTTTCAATCGTCGTCACGGGCCGCGAACGGATGCCGCGGATTTATTTCGCCGGGCGCTTGGGAGCGTTTTTCTTGGCTTCTTTTTTGGCTTTTTTCGCCACAGGACCCGCCTCGGTCGCCGGAGCGGGTTTCAGCGCCGGTGCAGCGGGAGCCACGGGCGCCGCCGGCGCCGCGGGCGCGGGCTTGCCCCTCTTGACCAGCCGCTCGGCCTTTTTGGCGGCCTTGCGGGCTTTCATGGCCTCAAGCAGGCTGCGCAATTCACCGGAACCGCCGGACGGACGGGGAATGACGTTGGTTCCGATCAGCGTGCCGCGGCTTTCGCACCAGGCTTTTCCGGCGGACACAGCGGCCTGGCAGGCGGCCACGTCGCCTTCGCAGATCACGCAAACGCGGGGGCCGTCCACTTTGTGGGCCATGACGATGGTCACTTGCGCCGCCTTGGCCATGACGTCCGCCACCTCAATGGCCGCCACGTACCCGGTCGCTTCGACAAAACCTTGCGCGCGTTGTTCCACGGTTCACTCCTTGGTCAATCCCGGATTCATCACATTATCGCGTACTTGGAGCAAAAGGCAAGTACGGCATGGGCAAGCCGTTGCCGTAAGGTTTTACCGGCGCGTCGCTCCGCTTGCCGTCAAGGCCGAGGATGCGACGGGCATTTTCATACATGACTTTACGCCGCACTTCCGGCGTCAGGTCCAGGTTTCTATAAATTTCAATAGCTTCCGCCTGCTCCACAAAAGGATGGGCCGAGGCGAAAACCACCTTGTCGCCGATATGGGTGTTGAGAGCCCGTACGTAGATGTCGGCCATGGGCGCAAGCTCGTATTCCGAAAGATCCATATACACGTTGGCGTTGCGCATGCAGGCAAAGATGGCTTCGTTGACGAAGGGATAGCCGCCGTGGCTCATGATCACCGTCAGGTCGGGAAAATCGCGGGCCACGATGTCCACGTGCCGCGGGTCCACATAGTCCATGACCGCGCGGGGCACCTGGGGCGGCGGGGCCGTGGTGATGAAGACCGGCACGGAGAGCTCGCAGCACTTGGAATACAGCGGATAGTAACGGGCGTCGTTGGCCGGGATATGGGCCAGATAGGGGTCGGTGGCGATACCCTTCATGCCCAGGTCGCGAATGGCGTAGACGGCTTCATGTACGGCCTTCATGCCCTTGTGCGGGTCAATGCCCCAGAACCCCATGAACATTTTGGGGTAGCTGCGCACAAAGTCCAGCACGCTGTTGTTGTTGGCCGGAAAACAATAGGTCATTTCGCAGTCGCGGCCGGTGATGACGGCCAGTTCCACGCCGCGCTGCTGCAAGCCTTCGACCACCTCGGGCAGGGTTTGGGGCACGCGCTTGTCAAAGCCGATGGCTTCGCAGGCAGCCTTGAACATGGCGCTGTTCTTGATGCCGTTGATGATTTCCGGGGTATGGGGCCGAAAACGGAAGTCGATGATTTGCATATGCCTTCCTTGGTGCTTCGTGTGCGGCGGGTGGCGGTCCGGTTTGCCGTGATGCTTTGTCAGGTTTTAACCGTCATTCAATGATGATGCAACCCACCCTATCGGATGCCGATTCGGGGGCTTGTCAACGCTGTAGCGTTGGCAAGCCCTAATAAAGCACTGATTCATTCGCCTTTCGGAAACGCTGAGTTTTTTCGTTTGACAAGGCGCGAGCTTTTTTTCAAGCAGCGGCTGGACTCTTCCGCCCTGCCCTGCTTGAAAAAAGGCGGGCAACGCAGTCCAAACGGAATAAATCAGCGTTTCCCCTAATGACCGCGGGGCTGGGCCTGATCCTGCCCCATCTGCGAGTAGGCTTCAAGGAAATCGGCCGCGTTGACTGCCCCGGCGGCGAACGACTTCATGGCCTCTTCGTGCAAAAGCTCCAGGGCCTCGCGCTTGATGGCCAGATATTCCGGAGAGGCCATCATGGTAAACTCGCGCGGGCGGGGCAGTTCCACTTCCATGACCTGCTTCACGGTGCAGGGCTGGTTGGTCAGAATCACCAGCCGGTCCGCAAGAAAGATGCCTTCTTCCAACTCGGAGGTCACGAACAGGTTCGTGCCCCTGTGCTCTTCAAAAAGGCGCACGTAATATTCCTGCATCAGGGCCCGGGTCATGGCGTCCAGCCCGCGGAACGGTTCGTCCATGAACATGACCTTGGGGCGGTTGATCATGGCCCGCACCAGCTCGGCCCGGCGCTGCATGCCGCCGGAAAGCTGCGAAGGGTATTTGTCCCTGAAGTCTTTCAGGCCCACCAGTTCAAGCAGCTTCATGGTGGTCTCGGCCAGTTCTTTTTCCGGCATTTCCCCGCGCACCCTGGGACCGTAACTGACGTTCTGGAACGTGGTCATCCAGGGAAAGAGCGCTGTTTCCTGAAACACAACCAGGCGATCGGGGCCGGGACCGGAAATTTCCTTGCCGTCCAGGGTGATGGAACCGCAATCGACCTTCTCGTAGCCGGCCAGCACGTTGATCAGCGTGCTCTTGCCGCAGCCCGAAGGCCCGATCAGCACGGTCAGCTTGCCCTGTTCCAGAAGAAAAGAACAATCGTGAAGCACCTGGCGGCACATCACCCCGGAACCATAGGCCTTGGTAATGCCCGTTACCTTCATTTCTCCAGCCCTCTGGCCGGGCGTCAGCATTTGAGTCATAAGGTCCTTCCTTAGCGAGTCCGCAGCCAGGGGGTGAGCCGGCCGCCGATCATGCGGATGAGTGCCGACGAAATATATCCGGCGATGCCGATACTCATCATGCCCACGACGATCACGGGAAATTCGCCGGCCACATAGCCGCGCCATGTCAGAAACCCGAGGCCGGTCTGGCCGGCGATCATTTCCGCCGCGACCACCACGGCCCAGGTGATGCCCATGCCCACGGTCATGCCGACCACGACGCTGGGCAGGGCCGCCGGCAAAAGGACGGTCCAGAAAATCCGCCAACGCGACGCCCCCAGGGAGTAAGCCGCCCGGATGTAGCGCACGTCGATGGCGCCGATGCCTTCCACGATGTTCAGAACCACGGTGAAAAAGGCGCCCAGAAAAGTCACGAACATCATGCTGAGTTCGTCCGTGGGCCAGAAAATGACGGAAACCGGCACCCAGGCCAGCGGCGGCACGGGCCGCAAGATTTCGAAAATGGGGTAAATGGTTTCGCGGGCTATCTTGTTGGCCCCCAGCAAGAGGCCCAGCGGCACGCCCAGAATCTGGGCCACGATGAAGCCGGTGAAAATGCGCACTGTGCTGTCTTTCCACGAAAGCCAGTAGTAGGGCTGCTGTACCTGCACCCAGAGGGATTTGAGCACTTCCGAGGGCGCGGGCACGTTGCCGATGATGGGCACCTTGAGGCGGGTGCACAATTCCCAGAAAATTGTGAAACCGACGATGGACACGACCCCGCGGAAAAAGGTGGGGGTGGCGAAGCGTTTATTGCATTGGTCCCAGGAAAAGAAGGAACAGGTTGCGACAGTTTCTTGTGACATCCTTTCTCCTCCTACATTTCCCGTTCGCCGGCTTTAAAGGCTTTAAGCGCTTCTTCATGCACGGCCGTGATGCATTCCTCTTTCAACCTCAGGTAGTCGGGGGACGAAAGCACCCGAAAATCACGCGGCCGGGGAATGTCCACATGCAAGACCTTCTTGATGGTGGCGGGCCTTGTGGTCATGATGTAGACCTTGCTGCCGAGAAAAATGGCTTCGTCCAGGTCGTGGGTGATGAAAAAAATCGTGGTCTTGCTGCGGTCGTACACATCAAGCAGGAACTGATGCACCACGGTCTTGGTCAGCGCGTCCATGGCCCGGAACGGTTCGTCCAAAAGCATCACGCGCGGGTCGTTCATCATGGCCCGGGCGATTTCCACCCGCCGCCGCATGCCCGAAGATATTTCACTGGGGTAGTTGTTAGCGATGCCGATAAGCCCCATCTGACCCAGCATATAGTTGGCCTTGTCCCTGGCTTCTTTGGCCGTCATGGTCTCTTGCACGGTGGGGCCGAAGGTCACGTTGTCCATGACCGTCATCCAGGGAAAGAGCGCGCCGTGCTGAAAGACCACAATGCGGTCCGAACCCGGTTGCGGCGTTTGCTGCGCGTTGCAAAGCATTTCGCCGTCCAGGTGAATTTCTCCGCCGCTGATGCCGTGAAAACCGGCAATGGCGTTGAGCAGCGTGGTCTTGCCGCAACCCGAAGGCCCGACCAGCACGCAAAATTCGCCGGCCTCCACTTCCATGGAACAGTTGTCCACAGCCAGAACCCTGGCCCCGTCCGGGTCGTAAATCTTGGTCACGTTGCGAATGCTGATCTGCCCTCTGGGGACTTTCGCCTGTTCCGCGCTCATCGTGCAGCCTCCCGTACCTTCCATTGCATAAGCCTGTGCCCGATCAGCCGGATGATGACGCTGGAGAGCGAACCGACCACGCCCAGACTCACCATGCCTATGACGATCACCGGGAACTGCACCAGGGTGTAAGAGTTCCAGATAAGATAGCCCAGGCCGAATTCGCCGCTCACCATTTCGCCGGCCACAAGAGAGAACCAGGCAAAGCCCATGCTGATCTGAAGGCCCGTGAAAATGAAAGGCAGCGCGCCGGGCACAATGACCTTCATGAACACCTGCCGGGGTTTGGCGCCCAGCGATGCGGCGGCCCTGAAATAGGCCTCGTCGATGGATTCGACGCCAAGCAGCGTGTTGAGCACGGTGGCGAAGAAAGACCCCAGAAAGGTCAGAAAAATGATGGAGGCTTCGCGGCCGGGCCACATCAAAATGGCCAGCGGCACCCAGGCCAGCATGGGGATGGGGCGCAACACCTCAAGCAGAGGGAAGCTGTAATCCTTGAACGTCTTTTTCCAGCCCATGAACAGCCCGATGGGCACGCCCAGCGCCGTCGCCAGGACAAAGGCCTGAAGCACGCGCCAGATGCTGATGCCGACGTGGTAGTAATAGTCCGAGGTGTACAGCGAAACGCCGTAAGAAGGATCTTTGGAGATCCACTCCTTAAAGCTGGCCACGGGGCCGGGCAGCCTTTCAAACAGCGGCAGCTTCCAGTATTCGGTCAGCAAATACCAGACCAGAACACAGGCCGAGAGGCCGAGCAGGTTCAAATATGGCGCGGGGCTTTTCAGCCAGTCCATGAAACGGAAGCAGGCCAGCCTGAATGGACTGATTTCAACGCATTCGCCCGAGTGGGGGGTGGTGCTCACAAAAATTCTCCTGGCGCAAAGGTCACCGGAACAGCCGGTTCATGTGCGGCCGCCGTGAAAACTCGCTGTTTCCACGGCGGCCCGATGTTCAACTAGTCTTTGAAGGGGCAGTCTTTGGGCAGGCCGCCTTTGATGTAGCCCAAGGTCGCGTCGGCCGACACGGGCTTGTAACCGGCTTCTTTGAACACGGCGCGGGCCAGGGAGTCGTCAACCGTGCCGTCTCTCAGTTTTTCCACGGCGATGCGCTTTTCCTTGAACAGGAAGGGCGCGACAGTGGCGATGTTGGCGCGTTCTTTGTCGTTGAAATAGAAGGACTTCCATTCGCGGATGGGTTCCTTGCTGCTGGAAGGCACATGGCCGTAAATGGAGTACCACAGCACCTTCTTGGGGATGCCGGTGGCGTACTTGGCGATCATTTCGATCGCTTTTTCCTGGTTGGCCGGGTCCATCAGATAGCGCTGGGATTCCAGTTCGGAACGCATATAGCCTTTGGCCACTTCAGGATGATTTTTCATGAAGTCGGCGCGCATGACCACGATGCCGAGGTCCGGGTTGCCGCAGGCGCGGCCGTCGGCCACGATGCGGGCGGTGCCTTCGCCCACGTCGGTGGCGATGCGGGACAGGGTGGGTTCCCACAGAGAAGCGGCGTCCAGTTTGCCGACGCGGAAGTTGGTGGCAATGACTTCAATGGACTGGTTCAGATATTCTTTGGGCTTGACGTTGTATTTCGCAAAAAAGCTGAGCAGATACTGGTCGGAAGCGCTGCCCTTGGGCGCGGCGATGGTTTTTCCGTTCAGCCACTTGGCCACTTCTTCGGGGCTTTTCATTTCGGGCGCGTCTTTACGCACGACCACCAGGGAGCAGCGGGTGCCTTCGGACATGCCGCTGGTCGCGACCATTTTGATTTCGGCTTCGGTCTTGGAACAGAGAATGGTGGCGGGCATGACGCTCATGTGGCCCACAACCGCTTTGTTGGCCAGCATATTGTTGGCCACGATGGTCCCCTGCAGGGCGGGCGCGAAATCAAATTCCGTGCCGGCGGGCACGTACTTCTTCCACAAACCCAGTTCGGCGTTGATGATGACCTGATACGAGATGGTGTCATAAGGCTGGAAGCCGATGGTGAATTTTTCGGCCTTGACCGGGGAGGCCCCCAAGGAAAGAAACAAGGCGAGAATACCGCAAAGCAAACTGAGACGCTTCATGCGAGAACCTCCTCAGCATGGGGTTGGGCAAGGGGAAGCCCCTGCCGGTTATTCATAAGCAGCCCTTGCTGCATACGCCCGTGTCATCGCCGTGTCCGCGGCGGGAAAACGAACCGGTTTTGCATCACCCGTTGAGCAAAAGGAATACCAAAGACTATCGCAAATGCGATAGGCCCGCGAGAGCACGGCTTGCGTCTCTCCCGTCATATCGATTGCGCGGATAATCGTTTTCTTGAAAGTCTCTATCCTTGTTGCAATTTTGCAGCGTACTAACAGGAATCATTGTTATAAATTTCACTTTCGCCCAATTTGCATATTTTTTCCAAATGATGCATTTTTGCAATGTATGTGCAATTCTGCAACGCAATTTTTCTCTTTTTATATCCCCCCGCTGCATTTTTGCACAGGCCGCCGGCGCGTTGCATTTTTACAATCTTGACTATCTCCGTCACTTTTTCAGCTAATACGAAAGGTTCCGGCGGGCAGCTTTCTCCTGCGCCCGGCGACATGTTGCAAAACGGCATCGCCGTCGCTTTCCGCTCCCTAAGGGCTATTCCGTAATATGCTTATTTTTTTATATTTTTATTGCAAAACGCACTTGGCACGGTAAATGATATACAGCAAACAGATATATAAAGCCAGTTAGTGTTTTTCGGCAAAAAAAGCTGCATCTACGCAGAGCAAGGAGTCAATCATGTCCGCTACTATCGAATGCTGCCAGTTGTCCCCCCAGGAACAGCGCCTGCACGACAAGATCGAAGGCAAGGAAGACCTCTTCCGCAAAACGCACAGCCGCGTTTTCACCATTCTGGAAAGCTTCGAGGGCCTGCGTCCGGCCATCGACATCGAACGGGCCAAATATTTCACCGAGTCCATGAAACTGACCGAGGGCGAGCCCCTGGTGTTGCGCTGGGCCAAAGCCCTGAACCACATCGCCGCCAACATTTCGGTCTACATTGATCCCCACCAGTTGCTGGCCGGCCGCGCGGGCATGCAGGGCCGTTACGGCATTCTCTACCCCGAACTGGACGGCGACTTTCTTGACATCGCGGTCAAAGACCTGCCCACCCGTAAAGAATCCCCCGCGACCATCTCAAAGGAAGACGTCCGCATTGTGGTGGAAGAAATCGCTCCGTACTGGAAGGGAAAGACCTACCACGAAGCCCTCAACGCCGCCCTTCCCGCGGATGTGCACAAGCTGACCTACGACGATCCTGACGGCCTGAATTCCCGTTTCATCGTCAACGAAACGTCAAGCTTCCGTTCGTCCATCCAGTGGGTGCACGACTATGAAAAGGTGCTGAAGCGCGGCTTCAACGGCCTCAAGGCCGAAGCCCAGGAAAAGCTGGCCGCTCTGGACATCAACAGCCCGCTGGACAACTGCGAAAAGAAGCCTTTTCTTGAAGCCATCGTCATCGTGTCCGACGCCATCATCCTCTGGGCCAGGCGCCACGCCGAACTGGCCCGCAAAATGGCCAAGACGGAAAAAGATCCGGTCCGCAAGGAAGAACTGCTTACCATCGCCGCCAACTGCGAATACGTGCCCGCCAACCCCGCCCGCAACTTTCACGAAGCGGTGCAGTCGCAGTGGTTTGTGCAGATGTTCTCCCGCCTTGAGCAAAAGACCGGGACCATCATTTCCAACGGCCGCATGGACCAGTATTTCTACCCCTTCTACAAGAAAGATATGGAAGCGGGCAAACTGACCGAAGAGCGGGCCCTGGAACTGATCGAATGCATGTGGGTGGGCATGGCCCAATTCATCGACATGTACATCTCGCCCACCGGCGGCGCCTTCAACGAAGGCTACGCCCACTGGGAAGCCGTGACCATCGGCGGCCAGACCCCCGACGGCCGCGACGCCACCAACGACCTGACCTATCTCTTTTTGAAGTCCAAGCGCGAATTCCCCATGCACTACCCCGATCTCGCGGCGCGCATTCACTCCCGTTCGCCCGAGCGTTTTCTGTGGGAAGTGGCTGAAACCATCAAAGAAGGCTCCGGCTTCCCCAAACTGATCAACGACGAAGAAGTCGTTCCTCTGTACGTCTCTAAAGGCGCGACCTTTGAAGAAGCCTATGATTACGCGGTCTCCGGCTGCACCGAGGCGCGCATGCCCAACCGCGACACCTACACCAGCGGCGGCGCGTACATCAACTTCGCCGCGGCCCTGGAAATGGTGCTGCACAACGGCCGGATGAAGAAATACGGCGACCGGGACCTGGGCATGAAGACCGGCGATCCCACGAAATTCAAGACCTGGGAACAGTTCTGGGAAGCCTACAAGGCCCAGCACCTGCTGTTTCTGCGCACCGCCTTCATGCAGCAGTATCTGATCATCAAGCTGCGCGCCCAGCATTTCGCCCAGCCCATGGGTTCGGCCCTGCACGACCTGTGCATGAAGCACTGCCTGGACCTGCATACCCCGCAGATTCCCGAAGGCATCAACCTGGGCTACTTTGAATACATCGGCTACGGCACGGTCATCGACTCCCTCTCCGCCATCAAGAAGCTGGTCTTCGAAGACAAGAAGCTGACCATGCAGCAGGTGCTCGACGCGCTGGCCTGCAACTTCGAAGGCAAGGAAGACGTCCGCGCCCTTCTGAAGTCCGCCCCCTGCTACGGCAACAACAGTGAATACGCCGACTCCATCGCCCGCGACATCGACCTCTTGTCCGTGGAATACGGCAAAAAGTACACCGTCGAACTCGGCATGCACAACGACGTGCGCTACGTGCCCTTCACCTCGCACGTGCCTTTCGGCAAGGTGGTTTCCGCGACGCCCAACGGCCGCCGCGCCTGGACGGCCCTGTCCGACGGCACCTCCGCCTCTCACGGCGCGGACATCTCCGGCCCCACGGCGGTCCTTTTGTCCAACTACAGCACCAAGAACATGGGCTATCGCGACCGCGCGGCCCGCATGCTGAACATCAAGTTCACGCCGAAATCCCTGGAAGGCGACGAAGGCACCAAGAAGATGGTCTCCTTCATCCGCACCTTCTGCGACCTGAAGCTGTGGCACGTGCAGTTCAACGTCATCAACAAGCAGACCCTGGTCGCGGCCCAGAAAGATCCGGACAAGTACCGCAACCTGATCGTGCGCATCGCCGGGTACAGCGCCTATTTCGTGGACCTGTCCCCTGACCTGCAGAACGACCTCATCGCCCGTACGGAACACGGGGCAATGAACTGACCGGGACGCGGGGCTCCACCCCGCGCCCGCAAAACGTAAAACCGGGAGGGAAGACCCTCCCGGTTTTTTTACCCTCTTTACTTGGCACGGTTCTTTCATGGCTTTTCGGTAAAGATTATACCCCCGGGAGCAAATCATGGGCAGCTTTGAAGACAGAAAAATCACCGGCTGTGTGTTCAACATCCAAAAATTTTCCGTGCACGACGGGCCGGGCATCCGCACTATCGTCTTTCTCAAGGGCTGCGGCATGCGCTGCCGGTGGTGCTCCAACCCCGAATCCCAGCAATTCGAGCCGGAAATGGCGTACAACGACCGCCGCTGCCTGGGGCTTTCACAGTGCGTGCGCTGCGTGGAAGCCTGTACCCGCAACGCCGTCACCCGCGGCGACGACGACAAGGTCCGCATCGACCGCTCCCGCTGTGAGGGCTGCCCGCGCTATTGCGCGGACGCCTGCCCCGCCCAGAGCATCATAACTTACGGCGGGACAAAGAGCGTGGACGAGGTGCTGTCCGTTGTGGAGCAGGACGCCATGTTTTATTCCCGCTCCAGCGGCGGCATGACCCTGTCCGGGGGGGAACCTCTTTTGCAGCGCGACTTCATGCTGGCGCTGCTGCGCGAAGCGAAGCGCCGCCGCATCAACACCACCATGGAAACCTGCGGACTGGCCCCCTGGGACAACCTGCGCGAAGCCTGCCTGCATCTGGACAGCATCCTTTTCGACATCAAAACTCTGGACGCGGCGAAACACCTGGAGCAGACCGGGGCGCCCCTTGAACCTGTTCTTGCGAATTTTACCAGGATGATGGAAGCTTACCCCGGTCTGGCCGTGCACGTGCGCACGCCGGTAATTCCGGGCTTCAACGACAGCGTGGAGGCCATTTTGCCCATTGCTGAGCTGGTGCGGCGATATTCCAACGCCGACTACGAACTTTTGCCGTATCACCGGCTGGGAACGGCAAAATACCAGTTTTTGGGCAGAGAATGCCCCATGGGCGAAGAAAAGCTGGCCGAAGGCGTCATGGAGACTCTTCACGCCGCCCTGCGCGGCGAAAAGATGGTCCTGTGCGCCGACTGATTTTTCTTTGTCTTCGGCCCATGCCGCGCTTGCTTGCGAATCAGCCCTGAAGTGGAGTAAAAACGGACAAAAGGATGATTTCGGCCATGCCTGAAGAAGCGATGCGGCGTATCACCGAACATTTTGAAAATATTCTTGATCTCTTTGACGACGGCCTGTTCATCTCGGACAGAAACGGCATTTCGCTCAAAGTGAACAAGATGTATGAAAAAATGACCGGCCTGACGCAAGAGAAGATCTTCGGCAAGCCCGTTTCCGATCTGGTCCGGGAAGGGATCTTCGACACCGTGGTCAACCCCGAGGTGGTGCGCAGCAAAAAAACCGTGACCAGCATGCAGAAGATCAACAACGAAACCAAGGTCCTTCTGCGCGGGCACCCGGTTTTTGACCGGAACGGCGAGGTCTCTTTAGTGGTGACCTTTGTGCGCGACATCACCATGATCACGCAGTTTCAGGACCAGATCGCACGGCAGAAACAGGTCATCGAAGCCTTTGCCGAACGACTGGAAATATTGCAGCAAACCCCCGGCCGCCACAAGGACCATGTCTTCGAAAGCCCGGCCATGCAGGATCTGGTCAGGCTGCTCGAACGGGTGGGCAAAACCGACGCCACCATTTTGCTGCTGGGCGAAACGGGTGTGGGCAAAGATCTGCTCGCGCGCATGACCCACGACGCCAGCAGCCGCCGGGAAAAAATGTTCCTCAAGGTCGACTGCGGCAGCATCGCCCCCAACCTGATCGAATCCGAACTTTTCGGCTATCTGCCGGGCGCTTTTTCCGGCGCCAGTTCCAAAGGCAAACTGGGCTACTTTGAAATCGCGGACGGCGGCACCATCTTTCTGGACGAAATCGGCGAATTGCCCATGCCCATGCAGACCCGCCTTCTGCGGGTGCTGCAAGACAACGAAGTCACCCGGGTCGGCGCGTCAACCCCCAAAAAAGTGGATGTACGCATCATCGCCGCCACCAACCGCAACCTGGAAGAAGACATCCAGAACGGCCGCTTTCGCAACGACCTGTACTACCGCCTGCAAGTGGCGACCCTGCGCATCCCCTCCTTGCGCGAGCGGCGTGAGGACATCATTCCCCTGGCCAACTTCTTTCTGGAACGCTTCGCCGGCAAGTACAAAAAATCCATGCACTTCACTCCCGAAGTGCTGGCCGCTCTTCATGCCTACGCCTGGCCGGGCAACGTGCGCGAACTGCAAAACCTGGTGCAGAACATGGTCATCACCAAGGACCCGCCGCTCATCTGCCTGCGCGACATGCCGGCCTACATTCTGGGCGATACGCCCGCGGGCGGCGGGACCATGTCCGCCTGCGCCCCCATGCCGCTCAAAGACATCGTGGCCGCCCTGGAACGGGAGATTCTGGAAAAGGCCATTGAAACCTACGGTTCCATCAGCAAGGTCGCGGAAATATACCAGGTGGACCGCACAACCATTTTTCGCAAGCTGAAAAACGCGCCAGGCGCCCCTTCCGACGCCGGCAACGGGCGTTCGCGATTGCGCAAGGACGGGCCGGGGGGGCGGCCCCCCGCCCCCCGCACGGGGACTGAGTCCCCTTGACCCCCGACTGGCCGCGTTGTCATGGCGCAGGGTGTCCCGGCTGGCTTGAGGGCGCGTCCGCGCGCCATCAAAACGCGGCACTATACGGGTTCCAAGGGGCGCGGCCTCTTGGCGGAGGGGTATGGGGAGGCGGAGCCTCCCCCAAGGAATCCGCATGGAATGGATGACTATCGCCTGGTTTGCCGCCGGCTGGTTTGTAGGCGGCTTCGTCAACGGCATCACGGGCTTTGGAGCCGCCATGGCGGCCATGCCCTTTGTCTTGCAGGGCATGAGCATCACCCTGGCCGTTCCGGCCTGTTCCTTGCTGGTGCTGGTGGCCAGTCTGGAACAGGGCTGGCGGTACAAGGGCTTTACGGACTGGCCCCGCGTGATGCCCCTGGTCATCGGAGCGGTTCCCGGCGCTTTCGCCGGGGCTCTTGCCTTGCGCTACCTGCCGCCTGTCTACCTGAAAACGGCTTTGGGCTTTTTTCTTTGCTGCTACGCCCTCTGGGGACTTTTTCTGGAAGGCGCGCGCATCACCATCGTCAACCGCGGCTGGGGCTACGCGGCCGGATTTTTGTCCACCACCTTCGGCACGGCCTTCAGCTTCAACGGTCCGCCGCTGGCCGTGTACACCACGCTTTCCGGCTGGAACAAAGAAACAAGCAAGGCGGGCCTGGCCACCTTTTTCATCATCACCTGCTTACTGATGATCGGTTCGCAGATCATCGCGGGCATGCACAGCCTGCTGACCTTCACGGCCATGCTCATCGGCGCGCCCTGCACCGTCATCGGCGCGTACTTCGGCCTGCGGGCCGGCCGGCGCATGAGCAGCGCCACGTACCGCAAGGTGCTCTTCGTCTTCATCGGCCTTACCGGGGCCATGTTCCTCCAGCAAGTGAGCGGCGACCTGCTGCGCTGAGACGGTCGCTTCAGGCGTACCCCTTGCCCGGAGCGCGAGCCGAGGACAAAAAAACCCGTTTTTTGCGGAGGAAGCGTACGTTACCGGTACTCGACCGAAGCAAAAAACGGGTTCGGCAAAACAACCGGCCGTGAAACGCGCATGAAGTCACGCCCTCAGAAACTCCAGGCTATTCCCACTGTCACTAAGTGCTGGTCGTAGTCGTACAGGGTGCTGCGCGAGTCGTTGTTCGAGTACTGGTAACTCGTTTCCACGGACCAGGCCTCGGTGATGCGATAGGTCAGCGTCGTGCCCAGCCGCCAGCGGTCGTCCTTGCGGTCGCGCTTTTCCAGGGTCGTGGCCGGGCCGTTGTAATATTCCTGGGTAAAACTGGCGAAGGGCCCCAGTTCAAAGCCATAGGGCAGCTTGAAAAGAAAGCGCGCGGAACCTTCCCAGCCGTTGTAGCTGTAGTCGCCCGTGTCGGCCGAAGCCCCCAGGTACCGCGCGCCGGCCACGAATTCGTGGTTGTCCGGGCCGAAAAAAAGGCGCAGGTATTGCCCGATCCAGCCATAGGTCCCGTTGCGTCCGGGATCTTGTGAATAGACCCGGTGATCGATGCCCCCCCGGCTGACAAGTTGGACCGAAGGCGTCAGGGCCCAAAGAAAAGTTCCCTCGGGCCCGATTGCCGCCACATTCTGATAAAACTCGTAGTCGAATATTTCGGCTTTGACCCGCAGGTCGGCCAGGGTGGTGGCGGTCAGATGGCGCACGCCCGCGGCAGCCCGGCCCCATTGCGATTCCCGGCTGCGGCTGTCGCGGTGGAGGTCGCTGTTGGCGTTGCCCCGCCAGAACCCCTGCGCGTCGCCCACCAGCCACCAGGCGCTGTCCTGCGCCAGCCGCCAGCCCAGGTCCACGTCCCCGCCCAGGTATACGCCCAGGGTTTCCTTTTCTTTGGCGCCCTTCACCTTGACCTTCCAGTCGCCGAGATCCATGGAATTGGAGCGCGGCCCCATGTTGGCGTTGGAATCGTACAGCACGCCGGCCCGCAGCTTGCCGTGAGCCTGAAAGCGGCTGTAGCGGGATTCAAGCGTGTCCAGAACCTTGTCCGTGTCCGCCTTGCTTGTTTTGCCGTCAAGAGAACGCATGACGGCCAGGCTGCGTTCCGCGCTCTCGCGGTCGCCCAGCAGCATGTAGACGTTGGCCAATTCGCCGTACAAGCCCGCTTCTCCGGGATACTTTTCCAGCAAGGTCTCGTAGGCCATGACCGCCTGGTTCCATTTGCCGGCCTTGGCCGCGGAGCGGGCCAGACCCAGGTTCACGGCGTCATCATCCGGATCTTCACGGACAAGGCGCATATACAGTTCATAGGCCTGTTCGGCCTTGCCCTTTTCCAGCAGGGTCGCGGCCTCGGCCTTGCCCGATTCCACGGCCGTGCGCCGGGCCGGAGTGTCGGCCGACGCCGCCAAGGCGGGCAGGGCCAGGGTGAGGCAGAGAAACGCCCCAAGGGCGGCGCGGCGAAGAGTGCGTATGGTCATATGGCGCTCCTTAAGGGGCTACTTGCGTACTCCGGAAAAACTGCCGGTATCCATGGTGGACCAGCCTGACGGTTTGATGTCATAGCTGCCGCTGACGGCATTGGAATTGCCCGTGCCGGTCATGTTGGTCCCGTCGCCGGGCGCGATGCTGTTGCCCATAAACGCCCCGCCGTTTGAAAGCGCGGTCCCGCTGAATCCGGTTATGGAAAAATTGCCGCCGGTCATGGAACCCTTGCCCCCGGTCACGTTGAAACTGTCGTTCATGCTGTTCTTGGCGCTCATCGCGCCGTTGCTGATGGCCCCGCTGGCAAGGTTCAGAGAAAAACTGAACTGCGCGTTGGTGCTGAACCCGCCGCCGCCGGTGGAAACCAGTGCCCCCGCGAGCACGGCCGTGGTCGGCGTCGGCGGCGTCGGCGGCCCGGGGGGGGTCGGTCCGCCGCCCTGACTGGTAATGGAATCCCCGGCCAGTTGAACGCCCAGCGGCAGGCCCCCCAAGGCTGTACCCGGAACGGGCAGACCGTTGTCCGCCACCAGATAGGCGGCGCCCGGCGCGCCGGCCGTCTGCCCCGGTTCCGGGGCGGCTGCGGCCGTGCCCCTGCCGCCCCGGAAGGCCAGATCCCGGCCTATCTCACGCCGGTCCTGAGGCGCGATGGGCTGGGGAACCGGGCGGTCGCCCGGCACGGTGATCTTCTGTCCGGCCGGCACGGTGACTCCGTTCACCAAAACCGTGCGGGTGGTGTTTTCTACATACACCGTGGTCACGCTCTTGCCCGAGCGCATGCTGATGATGGTGCCGCGTATGCCCACCGTGGCTTCCGGACTGGTCAGCGAAAACCCGGCGGGGTTCCGTTCCACGATCTTGCCGGTGATGGCCCGCAGCAGCCCCTTGCCCAGATGGGCCTTGAAAGAAGGATTGCCGCCGTCGGGCAGGTATTCGCGCAGGGCCAGGGTGGTGTTTGGTCCTATGCTCATGGAACTGTCGTCGCTGAACAGCATGCGCACCCTGCCCGACGCGTCGGTGGACAAGGTGTCTCCGGCTTCCACCGCGCTCTTCAGTTCCAGGGGCAGGGTCTTGCCCCCCCGTTCCACAAAGGCCCCAGGGGTCAAAGAGACCACCCGGCCCGCTTCCAGCGCCAGGGCCGGCGCGGCCCAGAAGCCGCTCGCCAAGACGGCGACAAAAAATGCCGACCTGAACAAATGAAGGGAGCGCATGGCAACTCCTTTTGGTTATAGGTCGAAACAGGACGCGCTATATGTCTGTGCCGACTATGCATATTTTATTCCTCTCCCGGCAGGGGTATTTTTTCTACCCCCCTGCGCTCTACCCCCCCCTTATACCCCCCCCTGCGCCGGGATGGCCGCCGCCTGAAAACCGGGCATTGCGGGAAAAGCGCTTTTGCGGCTATACTCACGCCGCACTGATGCCGCAGCAGACCACGTAAAGGAGCGCCGTGCAACGTCGTCTGTTTTTTTTTCTGTTTTTGTGCCTGCCGGCCCTTCCTCTGTCCGTGCGGGCGGCCGAGCCTTCCGACGCCCTGCGCCGCGTGCTGAAGGATCTGCCCTCACGCCGGACCGAAGTCATCAATATCCAGAGAGAACTGGTGGCCCGCCCGGCTCTGGGGCCGGAAGCGGGCGGCGAAGGTGAAGAAGGCAAAGCCCACTGGCTGTTGACCTTGCTGCAATCCAAGGGCATCCGCCATGTGGAGCGTCTGGATTCCGTGGACAAGGTCAAGAGCCTGGACCCTGACGCCCGGTTCCACAGCGTGCGGCCCAACATCATCGTCCGCCATCCCGGCTCCGCCGGTCCGGAAGGCCGTACCCTGTGGATCGTCTGCCACCTGCACGTGGCCGCGCCGGGGCCTGCGGAACTGTGGAAAGGCTCGCCCTGGACCCTGCGGGTGGAGGGCGACACCCTGTACGGCCGCGGGGTCATGGACAATTACCAATCCATCACCGCCGCCCTGCTGCTGTTTCAAAGCCTGGCGGACAACGCCGTGACCCCGGCCCTGAACCTCGGCCTGGTGCTCCACTCTCAAAATACCGGCATTCGCCATCTTCTGGCCGCCAAACCGGAGCTGTTCAAGCGCGGCGATCTTTTTCTGGCGCCCGATTACGGCAACACCCGGGGTTCCGTCATGGGCACGGCGGAAAAAGGTCTGCTCTGGCTGAAGCTGACCTTCAGCGGCATCAAGGGCCATGCCTCCGACCCTCCGCCTTCTTCCGCCCTGCTCGCTGGTTCGCGCCTGATCGCCGCGCTGCCCGATCTGGCCGGGCGCTTTTCTTCGGCCGACCCTCCGTTCGCCGCGCCCGCGACCAGCATCACCCCCACCAGAGCCGCTACCGGAGAGGACGGCGTCAATGCGGTGGCCGCCTCCTATGCCGTATACCTGGACTGCCGCTTCGCCTCCCCTTATTCCCTGCGGGAGCTGGAACAGGCCATTCGCGCCCTGGCGGAAAAAACCGCCCAAGAAAACGGCGCGGGCCTGACCATGGAAACGCTTCTGACCTCGCCGGCCCTGCCTGCGACGCCGGCGGACAGCCCCGTGGCGCGGGCTCTGGTCCGGGCCGTCACGGCGCAGTTTCCTTCCGTTGAGACGGTCACGCCCGCGGGCAGCGGCATAGTGACCGCCGCGTCTTTTTTGCGGGCCAGAGGCTTTCCCGCCGTGGCCTGGGGCAAAATAGACCCCGCCCGCCGCCAGATAGCCAACGAATACGCCCTGATCAGCGACCATCTGGACGAAGCCGCCGTATTCGCCCGCCTGCTGCTTGACCCGGAATGGGGCGAAGCGACGATCGCCGCGTCCGCGCGGGCGCCCGCTCCCGCCGCCACGGCCGCGCGGGCGGGGTCCCTGCGGGAAAGCGCCGCCGAAACGAACAACGCCGGGTATTTTCTGGCCGTAGGGTTCGCGGTGTTCGCCCTGCTTCTTTTCCTTCTGCACGGCCGCTTGCGACGCCCGGCGGACGCGGGCGAAAAAACGAACGGCCGCGCGGAAGATCCGCTGGCGCCGCTGACGGACCGGGAACGGCAGATAGCCGCCCTGGTGGCGCTGGGAAGCAGCAATACCGAAATCTGCGCGGTCCTGCACATTTCCGAAGGCACTCTGCGGGTGCACTTGCGCCACATATACCGCAAAACCGGCGCCACCGACCGCGAAACGCTGAAAACCATGGTGCCGCCCGAAGCGTAGCGGCGCCGTTTGCGTTTTCCCAAGACAGTTCAGCGGCGCCGCATTGACAGCGCCCGAACATCGCCTGTACTCTCAAAACGATTTTACGTTGAGACGCTTGCTTAACGGCGGGCAAAGTCCGCCCGCAAGCCTTTCTACAGCCTTTTCACGCGAATGTTTCGCTTTCGCCCGTAACCCCGGGGCCGCTGCCATGACCGGAACTCCTTCCCCCGAAACTTCGTCCGCCGCGGGCGCAAAAAGCCGTGCGGCGCGACGCGTGCTGGGGCTGCTCCCCTGTCTGGGCACGGGCTGCGTCACCCTGCTGCTTGTTCTGGGTCTGTATCTGGCCCAGCCCGGCATTCTCCAACAGATGGACCGCCAGACGTACGACATTTTCCTGCGGCTCAGGGCGGGCGGCACGCCCCCGCCGGACATCCTCATCGTGGATATCGACGAAGCCAGCATCAACACCTTCGGGCAATGGCCCTGGCCGCGCTACCTGATGGCCGCCCTGCTGCAAAACCTGACCGAGGCCGGGGCCGCGGGCATCGGGCTGGACATTCTCTTTTCCGAGGCGGACCGCACATCCGTGGTCCATGTGCAGGCCATGCTTCAGCGCTTTCTGGGCCTGAAGACCAGCGTCTCGGGCCTGCCCGACGAATTGGCCGACAACGACCGCATTCTGGCGGAAACGCTTGCCGCGACCCCGTCGGTGCTCAGCATGTACATGCGCTTTGCTGCGGACCGCCTGTCCGGAGGCGCCGCGCAACTCGAAGCCCTCCCCCCCGCCGCAAAACCCACTTCTTCCGATGACGCCGCGCCCCTCGCAGAGGCCGCCCCTCCCGCGCCGGGCCTTGTGCTGCGCGAGATCCGGCCCCGCCTTCCCGCCGGAACGGAACCCGTGGCCGGATTGATGCGGGCCGACGCCGCCGCCTTTCCCCTGCCGATCTTCACCAAAGCCGCGCCCGTGGCTTTTTACAACGCGAGCATGGACAGAGACGGCCTGCTGCGGCGCGTGCCCGTTGTCCTCGCTTACCAGGACAAGATCTATCCCAGTCTGGCCCTGCGCACCCTGATGCGGGCCAAAGGGATCAAAAACTTGTTTCTGGAGACCGGACAGGACGGGCTGGAACGCGTCCGCCTGGGCAAACTCGGCCTGCCCGTCGGTCCGGACGGCACCATGCCCGTGCTCTTTCGCGGACCGGGGCTCAGCTACCCCTATCTCAGCGCCAAGGACGTGCTGCTGGGTAAGCTGGACAAGGCCCGGCTCAAAAACGCCATGGTCTTTGTGGGCACCAGCGCGGTCGGCCTGCGCGATATCCGGGCCACCCCCTTTGACCGCCACATGGCCGGGGTGGAAATGCACGCCGCCGTGGTGGACGCCGCGCTATCAAACCGTTTCGTCACGACGCCGCCCTGGACCCCCGGCTTGCAGTGCATGGGCATCATCATCACCGGCCTGATCTGCGCCCTTTCTTTTGGCCGGGCCAGGGCTCTCGTTTATGCCCCGCTGGCCGCCGGGCTGGCCGGCGGCATTGCCTGGGCCGCGTCTCAGGCTTTTCTGGCCGGGATTTTCGTCTCGCCCGTCTATCTGATCCTGACCGTGGCAGGCGAAGGCTTTGCCGTGCTCTCTTTGCGCTTCTGGCAGGAAGAACGCCAAAAACGCCACCTGCGCCAGGCCTTTTCCCGCTATGTGGCCCCGGAAGTGGTGGCCCGCATCGCCGCGCAGGAACGGGACATTCTGGCCGGCGAAGAACGGGAAATCACCATTCTTTTCAGCGATATCAGAGGCTTTACCGCTATCTCCGAAGCGTTGCGGCCCCCGCAACTGGTGCGGCTGCTAAACAGCTATTTCACGCCCATGACCGCCATTGTGCGCGAAAATAAAGGCACTCTGGACAAATTCATCGGTGACGCCCTGATGGCCTTTTGGAACGCGCCCCTCGACGTGCCGGACCACCCTGCCCTGGCTTTAGAATCGGCCATGTCCATGCAGGAAATGCTCGCAAACCTCAACGACGCGCTGCAAGAACAGTGCGGCGCGCGCATCGGCATCGGCGTCGGCCTGCACACCGGCCAGGCCTATGTGGGCAACATGGGGTCCGAAGAACTGCTTGACTACACGGCCATCGGCGATGCCGTGAACCTGACTTCGCGGCTGGAAGGGCTCTGCCCCATGTACAAGGTGGGCATCACGGTCAGCGCCGATACCGTCGAGCGCTGTGGGGACCGCTTCGCCTTCCAGCTGGTCGATGTGTTGCGGGTCAAGGGCAAAAAAACCGCCGTGGAAGTTTTTACCCCCATGCGGCCCCAGGAAGCCGCGGCGCGGGACGAGGAACTGCGAGTCTACGCCGCCGCCCGCGAGCACTACGCCGCCGGGGATTTCGCGCGTGCGGCCGCAGCCTTCGCGGAGTTGCGCCAATCTTGCGCGGCGGGATTATACACGGTATACGAGGAACGCTGCCGTACCCTTGCGGCAAACCCGCCGCCGGATTGGAACGGAGTCTGGTCGCTGGTCAGCAAATGAATACAATGCGCCCCGGGCAATTTCGCTTTGAAATTGCTCTAAAATAACAAAAGGGAAAAAAGCATGCGTATCACCATCTGGGGGGCGCGCGGTTCCGTGCCCGTGGCCGGGCAGCCCTTTGTCCATCACGGCGGCGGCACCACCTGCATAGAAGCGCAAACCGACGCCGGAGAATGCATCATCATCGACGCGGGCACGGGCATCCGCACCTTGGGGGCGGAACTGCGCAGCCTGCCCAAAGAAAGACGCTCATGCAGCCTGCTGCTTACTCATGCCCATTGGGACCACTTGCAGGGCCTGCCCCATTTCGGCCCCATCTTCGACCCCAGTTGGACCATCGATGTTTACGGGGCCAGCACCATGGGACACGGCGGAGTCGATGTAACCCTGCGCGGCCTGTTCAACGGCCGCAACTTTCCGCTGAACCTGGACCAGACCGCGTCCACGCTGAACATACACGACTTCACGCCCGGAGAAAGCTTCCGCATCGGCGGCGCTCTGGTGGAAACCTGCCCTACGGCCCATCCGGGGGGAAACACGGCTTACAAGATCACCGCCGACGGCTGGAGTTTCGTCTTCACCGGCGACCACGAAAGCGGCATGGACCCGAAAACTCCGGCCAACAAAGCTTTGACCGATTTCATACAGGGTTCCGAGGTGCTGGTGGCCGACGGGCAATTCACGGAAGAAGAATATGCGAAGCATAAAGGCTGGGGCCACTCGCCCATGGAATTCTGGCCGGAAGTGGCGGCAAGGGCCGGGGTGAAACGCCTTATTCTCACCCACCATGATCCGGAACGCACCGATGACGAACTGGAACGATTGCGCGTGGATCTGGCCCATCATTTCAGCGCGACGGGCCTGATTCTCGAATTCGCCAAGGAAGGACTGCCCTTTTCCCACTGGAGCGAAGTGCCGCCCAAACCGCAGCACGACGCCATCAGCTGGTGGCTGTGCGATTTTTCCCGCGAGCTTTCCCGTTATACGGACGTGGGCATGCTGCTGGACAGAATTTTATCCGAAGCCAGAAAACTCGGCAATGCCGACGCGGGCACCATTTACCTTGAGGAAGAGGGCAAGCTGTTTTTTGCTTACACCCACAACGACACGCTTTTTCCCGGGTCCATGGCCAACAAGTATGTATACGCCAACGCCAGTTTGCCCATCGACAAAAAATCCATTGCCGGCTGGGTGGCCAGTTGCAGAGACTCTCTGAACATCGTCAACGTGCGCGAGCTGCCGCCGGGCAGCCCCTACGGGTTTAACGACAGCTTCGACCGCGCCACCGGCTACCGCACTGTTTCCGTGCTGTCCGCGCCGCTGCTGGGGCGCGAGGAACAGGTGCTGGGCGTCTTGCAGATCATCAACGCCAAAGGTTCGCACGGGGTTATTCCCTTCACCCCGGATATCGAAAACCGGCTCAAACTGCTGTGCACCATGGCCTCGCAGTGCCTGGAACGGGGCCTGATGGCCAAAAATCTGATCATGCGCATGCTGCGCACCGTGGCTTTGCGCGATCCCGGCGAAACCGCCGGGCATGTGGCCAGGGTGGGCGCCTGCGCGGCCGAGATATACCACCGCCTGGCGGAAAAACACGGGATGGATATCGACGCCATCCGCAACGGCAAGGACAGCATCCGTCTGGCGGCCATGCTGCACGACATGGGCAAGGTGGGCATTCCCGACGCCATTTTGAAAAAGCCGGGGCGCTTTGAACCCGAAGA
Organism: Desulfovibrionaceae bacterium; assembly: GCA_031548325.1. GTDB lineage: Bacteria > Desulfobacterota > Desulfovibrionia > Desulfovibrionales > Desulfovibrionaceae > FLUQ01. The sequence goes on along the minus strand of JAVBRE010000053.1, from coordinate 9,515 downwards.
ACGGGCCGTCATGGAGCATCACAGCGCCCTGGGCGCCGGCCTGTTCGATGCAGTCGATCTGGCGTGGGACATGGACGCCATGGCCCACGACATCGCCCTGCACCACCACCAGAAATGGGACGGCACCGGGTACACCGGCAGCCCGGACCACGAAACCTTGGCCGGAGAGGAAATACCCCTGCCCGCGCGGGTCACCGCCGTGGCGGATGTTTTCGACGCCCTGATCGCCAGGCGCTGCTATAAGCCGGCCTGGACCGTGGACGACGCGGTGGCGGAAATCGTCAACTGCTCCGGCACGGCTTTCGACCCCCAGGTGGTGGAAGCCTTTCTGGAAATCCGCGAGACCATAGACGCGATTTACGCGCGCTATCCCATGTAAGATCCGCAAGGGATTCTGCCCCTTCAGACCCCGCCAGGGAGCGCGGTCCCCTGGACCCGCGCATAGGCGCAGAAACGCCCCGGCATGCCGGGGCTTTTCTGCGTAATACAAACTCCGAAGAAACGTTGCCTTCAATCATTTTGTCTCGGTAATACGCTTGATTGTTTGGATAACCGATTTAATATTAAATGGCTTTCCTATATGCCCGTCCATTCCTGAGGCCAGCGTCTTTTCAATATCTTCTTTAAAGACGTTCGCGGTCATGGCAATAATTGTAACCGATTTTGCGTCCGGCCTGTTCAGCGCACGTATGGCTTTTGCGCTTTCACAACCATCCATTACAGGCATTTGCATGTCCATAAGGATTACGTTGTAAAATCCCTGTTCAGACTTCTCAAACATATCCAGTGCAATGCGACCGTTTTCCGCTTCATACAGCTCTATTTTAGTGTCAAGCAGCAGCTCTGACAATATGATGCGATTAACTTCAACATCATCCACAATAAGCGCGCGCAAGTGTGACAAATCATCAAAATCAAATTCCCCGTCAGCACCTGCCTCACCGCCGACGGAGACGGCACCAAAATCGTCATCAGACGCATCACGCATATCCAGATATACCGGTTCGCATATTTTTGCGATTTTAGCCTTGAATGTGAATTTAAAAACACTTCCTACGCCGATCTTGCTTTCGACCCATATTTTCCCGCCCATCAATTCAATAATATTTTTGGAAATTGCCAACCCAAGGCCGGTTCCGCCGAAACGGTGAGCAATCGTATCATCAGCTTGTTCAAACGCCTTGAACAGTTTGCTTATTTGTTCTTCGGACATTCCTATGCCCTGGTCGCCAATGCGGATCTCATATTCGGCAAACTCGCCGTTGCTTCCGATTTCTGTTGCGGACAGTGTTATCGCCCCATTTGGGGGCGAAAATTTAACCGCATTGGACAACAGGTTCATAATAACCTGGTTCAGCCTGAGCGAATCTATGATGACCATGTCATTTTTAATATCAATACACAGCGCTATGGAGATGTTCTGCTCTTTAGCGCGTGAAAGCATCATGGAAACGGAAAATTTCATATTCCTGCTCAGAGAATTTTCTTCCGGAACAAGCGCAAGCTTGCCGACCTCTATTTTCGACATATCAAGAACGTCATTAATAACCCCAAGCAGATGCTGAGACGAACTTTCGATTTTATTGACGCAACTGCGGATTTTCTCATGACTGCCGGAACGGCGCGCGATTTGCGTCATTCCGATAATAGCGTTCATTGGAGTTCTGATCTCATGGCTCATATGTGAAAGAAACTCACTCTTGGCGCGATTTGCCGCTTCCGCCTCCATTTTTGCGTTTATCAACGAAGTTACGTCCGTCAAAGTCACCATGACGCAGGCCTGCTCCGGACTTATCGATCCACCCAAATCGTTGGCCGAATGCAAGGTCAGAGTATACGCTTTTTTAGCGCCACCCGCTCCAAAGCTTATGTTCTTTTCGAATCCGCCCAGGGACTCTCCTCTGAAAACCTCGAGCACCGCATCATCAAGCTCGGCAAATTGCCCTCCGGCCAATATTCGTGATAATATAAGTCCGTCATTTGAATTTAAGCCGTTTTGAGACAGAAAATCATACATTGCCTGGTTTCCATAGACCAAGGCCTTATTGGAATTCAAAAAACCCACACATTCAGGAATAACGTCGAAATGATGGCATACTGAGTCAATCGTCATATTCACGCCTGAAATGATTCTAAGATAATCGCCCTTGTATCCTTGCAAGCCGGCGCGTTCTGAAAATTTACCGGAGCGGGTGGCCGTCAATATATTTTCCGTGTCATGAATCATGCCTGAAACGCTGTCGGATACACGCTGAAAAGCCTTTTCAAGCTGTCCTATTTCATCCTCGGAATACCTTCTTGCATCAACCTTTGTGTTGCCTTCCGCCAACTCATTAGCAACATGTATCATATTCTTTACGGGTTTGAGGATCGAATGAATCAACGTAAAAGCTATTGCAAAAAAAACGAGTCCGTTGATAATAACTATTGAAACCATTATATATATGGATTGCTGCAATGCATTTTCCGACGCCATACCGTTTTCGGACGCCTGAATTTCATTGAGAGTAACAAGTTCAGTGACCAGATCATTAATTTCAGTGCCTTTCGGAATGACATTCAGGTATAAATATTCCAGCGAGCTTTCATTGTTTTCCTTTGATAATTCACCGGCTTTCTTGATTTCATCCGACCATGTTGCCGTTTTTTCTTTCAATATAATCAGCTTTTGATATTCAGGCGTTCCCGTACGCTCAAATTTCTCCATAATACCGATATATGCCGACAATTGGACCGCTATGTCATCTGTATATATTTTAAGCCGATTGAGATACCCCCTGGTAACAAGAGGATCGTTTGAAATTACGCTGTCGCGTATTGCAACTCTTGCCTGGCCGCAATCACGAATAATCTTTGATATATGAACAAGTGGATAGACTACAATATTTTCTGTATTATCAATAATACGCCTTAAATTCAACGCTGAAAACATACTAATAGTTCCAGTTATTACTATAATAGCAAAAGCAAGAGAAAATGATAGTATTAATTTATTTTTTATAGTAAACTTCATACACAAATCTCCAATAATGCACAATAAAGATATATGATAATATATAAAATATTACTTTTCATATAAAACCATAAGAGTGTATTAGTTTATAACGCGGCTTCATGCTTCTGTCGATAAAAATTTTTGCCCTATATATAACATTCTATAGAAATTCTGGCGGCTTTCGCTTTCCAGAATTTTGCAAGCTGCGCGGTATGCCTGTTTATCCGCGTCTGCAAAGATTTGCGGGATCAAGGGGCAAACATGCCCTGGCGGAAGGATGCGAAAAAGCGCGGGGAGGCGGAGCCTCCCCGGAACTCTCAGTGCGTTGCCGCGAAAACGGCTTTCGCCATGTCCGGCAGGCTTGAGGCCAGAGGTTTTTCATTCGCAAGCCGCTGCGCGGACGCGCGCCAGACCATGACCGGTTTTTTGCCCTGGCGCATGGGGGCGAGGTCATAGCATTCCATTTGCAGAATATGCAGGGTCTGCCGCGGCGCGTAGTAGCCGCCGCCTCTTTCGGAAGGCGCTCCGGCCCGGCCGCCGGGGACGCCGTCCATGGAGGGCGAAAGTCCTGAAGGCGGTTCGGCCGTGGGCGGGGGCGGGCTGTTCTTCAGCATGTAATCCCGCTGAAAAAAATCGCGATCGCGACCCCAGATATCGTTGGGGCCGGCGGGACTTTCATAGCCGCGCACATAGCCTCCCGGCGTTCCGTAGCCGCCGGGAGGCGCCGAAGCGCCGGGGGGCGCGGGCGGACCGAAACCCAAAGAGCCTGAGCCGCCAAAGGCCGCGCCGCTGTAACTTCCTGCCAGGCCGGACATGGAAGAAGGCGGCTGCATCAAGGCAAAACGCACGATCAGAGCGTACTTAGCCGTTGCCGCATCCTGCGCCAGTTCCGAAGGCATGCGGCCGGGGATAAGGGCCAGGGAACGCACCAGAGGCACGCCCTTTTGCTGGGACAGGGCGAACAGAGCCCTTTCCACGTTGGGCGGCGCGACCTTGCGCACGCTTTCAGGCAGGTCCGCGTCCTTGCGCGGCGCGGCATATTCGCGCAGCTTCAACTGAGGCAGCTTGCCTTCGCGGGCGAGTTCCGCCGCCCTTTGCTGCACGGCGCCGTCCGCGGCGGCCGGGGGGACGCCCTTCTTCCCCCGCGGCGCGGGGCTTGAAAGCGCGTCCGCGTCGGGCGGCAGTTCGGTGACGGGCATGGGCTCAACGGCCGACGGCGCGGCCTCGACCACGGACAGCCCCTTGGCTTTGAGCAGTTCCGCCAGCTCCTTGGCCAGCGGCCTGAAAACCGGCGCCGTCTCGTTCAGCCAGGACAGGCCCGACCGCACGGTGATGCCGCCGCTTTCGGGAAAAGAGCCGCCTTCATGCGTGAGTATTTCCGGTGCCTTGGGGCTTGTCGCCGCGCAGGCGGAGAGCGGAACGATCAAGGACAGCAGAAGAAATGCCGCGAATGCGGAGGCAAAGCCGGATTGGATCCGGCGCGGGCGCGTTTTTCTCATAACGCCTCCGGATATGCGGCGGAAATTTTATACGCGGAGCGCGGAGCAAATGTTGTCCAACTTGACCCGCAGTATTTCCGCCACCAACTGCAATTTTGACGGGGCCAGCCCAAGCGCGTTCCAGGCTTCCGCCGACAGAGGAGGCACCGGCATGGCCGCGTTTGTAGAGATGTTCAGCGCCGTGGCCAGCACGTCGGCCACATGCACGGCGGCGGCCTCAGGATAGCGCAGCGGGTCTTCTACCTGGTGGTGGCGTAAAACCGCCATCACCAGAGGCAACGGCATGTTCCAGCGGTGCAACAGCATGCCTCCCAGGCGGGCATGGTCAAAACCCACCCGTTCCTTCTCCATTATATAAGAAGGCTTGGCATTGTAGTCCAGAGCCTCGTGCAGATACGCGGTGACCTTGGGCGCGGCGTAGGCCAGAGCCAGCTTGCCGCAGTCGTGCAACAGGCCGGAAACGAAAAGCTGCTCGCTTTCCGTCCGACCTGAAAGTTTCCACAGTTCCTGCGCGGCGATGCCCACGGCCACACTGTGCCGCCAGAACCGCTCCATATCCAGCAAGCCCTTCGGCAGCAGCACGGCCAGAGAGTTCAACGCGCCGCCCATGGCCAGCGCCTGTATCTGGCGGGTTCCCACCAGAGCCACAGCGCGGGATATGGTCGCCACCTTGGCGGAAAATCCGTAATAGGGGCTGTTCACCAGTTTCAGCAGCCAGGCCGTCAGGCCGGGATCTTTGCTGATGACCGCCGCGATTTGTTCGGCCGAAGAGTTGCGGCGATGGATGACTTCTTGCAATTCAAGCATCACGGCGGGCAGAGGCGGCAGACGCACTTCAAGCTGCACTATGTCCACGGGATCCAACTGCATGGCGGGAGGAGCCGCGGAGGGCTTGCGCGCGGGCAACACGATCTTGCTGTCGGCCAGCCATGCTTCGGCGAGGGCGTACATGGCGTCCACCGCCGGCAGTCCTCTGCCCGCGAAGCGAATCCGGTGTTCAATAATACCGCCCTTTCATCCAGAGAAAGCGGCTGAGCAGTCTGCATACAGCCTCCGCCAATGCGAAATATTCCGAATAGACATGGCTATACAGTATTCTTCTGCAAGTTGGAAGAAAAAGCTTACAGCCGGGCGCACGTCGTCGTTTCGGTTTTTTGAATTTTTGGGGTGGCTAAAAACAGACCTTCGGTGTATAGGAGGGTGGTTCGCGCCGCCGCGGGCGGCGTTTTTTTTGTTTATACCCGTGTCCGGACCCGCCGGCAACACTATAGACGCCACTGACCCAAGGAGAAACCGTTATGGCAAAGCACATGAAAACTATGGACGGCAACAGCGCCACCGCATACATCTCGTACGCCCTGAGCGACACCGCCGCCATCTACCCCATCACGCCCTCTTCCAACCTGGGTGAAGAGGCCGACGAGATGGCCGCCCAAGGCCAGAAAAACATCTTCGGCCAGGTGGTGCAGGTCAAGCAGCTGCAATCCGAAGCCGGCGCCGCCGGCGCGGTGCACGGCGCGCTGGCCGCCGGGGCTCTTACCAGCACGTACACGGCATCTCAGGGTCTCTTGCTGATGATTCCCAATATGTACAAAATCGCCGGCGAACTGCTGCCCGGCGTGTTTCACGTTTCCGCCCGCGCCATTGCGGCCCACGCCCTGTCCATTTTCGGCGACCACCAGGACGTCATGGCCGCGCGGCAGACCGGCTTCGCCTTTCTCGCTTCCTCCTCAGTGCAGGAATGTATGGACTTAGCCCTGGTGGCGCATCTTTCGGCCATTGAAGCCAGCGTGCCTTTCTGCCATTTCTTTGACGGGTTCCGCACCTCGCACGAAGTTTCCAAAATCGAAGTCATCGACTATGACGACATCAAAAAAATCGTCAACTACGAAAAGATCGAAGAATTCCGCAACTCGGCCATGATGCCCGAGCATCCGCAACTGCGCGGCACGGCCCAGAACCCCGACATTTACTTCCAGGGGCGTGAAGCGGCCAACCCCTTCTACGACGCCATTCCCGGCGTCGTGCTGGCCCAGATGAAAAAAGTGGAAGGCATCACCGGCCGCAAGTACCGCCTTTTCGACTATGTGGGCGACCCGCAGGCCACCCGCGTGGTCATTTCCATGGGTTCCTCCTGCGACGTGCTGGAAGAAGTGGTCAACTACCTTATGGCCAAAGGCGAAAAAGTGGGCCTGGTCAAGGTGCGCCTGTACCGCCCCCTTTCCGCCGAACACCTGATGCAGGCCATTCCCGCCAGCGCCGACACCATCACCGTGCTTGACCGCACAAAAGAACCCGGCAGCCTGGGCGAACCTTTGTACATGGATGTGGTCGGCGCCTTCATGGAAAAGGGCGACATGCCCACCATCGTGGGCGGCCGCTACGGCCTGGGGTCCAAAGACTTCACCCCGGCCATGGGCAAAGCCGTGTTCGACAACATGCTGTCCGCCGGCCCCAAGAACCACTTCACCGTGGGCATCAACGACGACGTGACCTTCACCTCTCTTGACGTGGGCGAAAACTTCGACACCGTGCCCGAAGGCACCGTGGAATGTAAATTCTTCGGCCTGGGCGCGGACGGCACCGTGGGCGCCAACAAGCAGGCCATCAAAATCATCGGCGACAACACCAACATGTACGCGCAGGGCTATTTCGCTTACGACTCCAAAAAGTCCGGCGGCTTCACCGTGTCGCACCTGCGCTTCGGCAAAGAGCCCATCCAGTCCGCGTATCTCATCACCCACCCCAGCTATGTGGCCTGTCACAAGTCGGCCTATGTGAGCCAGTATGACATCCTGGCCGGCATCAAAGAAGGCGGCATTTTCGTTCTGAACTCCCACTGGTCCGCGAAGGACATGGAAAAAGAACTGCCCGCCGCCATGCGCCGGACCATCGCCCGCAAGAAACTGAAGTTCTACAACGTCGACGCCGTCAAGGTGGCCGCCGAAGTGGGCCTGGGCGGACGCATCAACATGATCATGCAGACGGCCTTCTTCAAACTGGCCAACGTGCTGCCCTTTGCGCAGGCCATGGAACTGCTCAAGGATTCCATCCGCCATGCCTACGGCAGCAAGGGCGACAAGGTCGTGAACATGAACATCAAGGCCGTGGAAAAGGCCGCCGATGCCGTGAAGGAAGTCAAATACCCCGCCGCCTGGGCCGACGCCGGCACCGAAGCCGAATGCACGGGCAAGCCCGGCTGCGGCTGCGGCTGCGGTCAGGATCCGGCCTACATCCGCGACGTGGTGCGGCCCATTCTGGCTCAGGAAGGCGACAAGCTGCCCGTTTCCGCCTTTTCTCCCGACGGCATCGTGCCGCTGGGCACCGCCGCCTTTGAAAAGCGCGGGGTGGCCATCAACGTGCCCGAATGGCAGCCTGAAAACTGCATCATGTGCAACCAGTGCTCTTTCGTCTGCCCGCACGCGGCCATCCGTCCCTTCCTCGCCACCGACGAAGAACTGAAGGGCGCTCCCAAAAGCTTTGCGACCATCGAAGCGCGCGGCAAAGAAACCAAGGGCATGAAGTACCGCATGCAGGTCTACAGCCAGGACTGCCAGGGTTGCGGGTCCTGCGCCGAAACCTGCCCGGCCAAGGTCAAAGCCCTGATCATGAAGCCCATTGAGACGCAGTTGCCCGACCAGGTGCCCAATTTGCAGTTCGCGGAAGAACATATCAGCATCAAAGACGACTTGATGCCCCGCGACAACCTGATCGGTTCGCAGTACCAGCAGCCGCTGATGGAATTCTCCGGCGCCTGCGCCGGCTGCGGCGAAACCCCCTACGTCAAGCTGATCACCCAGATGTTCGGCGACCGCATGGTCATCGCCAACGCCACGGGCTGCACCTCCATCTGGGGCGCCTCCGCGCCCACGACCCCGTACTGCACCAACAAGGACGGCCACGGCCCGGCCTGGGGCAACTCCCTCTTTGAAGACGCGGCCGAATTTGGCTACGGCATGTCCATGGCTTACAACCAGCGCCGCGCGAAGCTGGCCGACCTGGTGACCGAAGCGCTTGCCGACAAGAAGCTGCCCAAGGAACTGAAGGCGGCCATGCAGGCCTGGCTTGACGCCAAGGACGAAGGCGACGCTTCCAAAAAGGCCGGCGAAGAAGTGCTGAGCCAGATGGGCGGCGTGGCCGAAACCGCGTTGCTCAACGAAATCTGGAACATGGCCGACCTCTTCGCCAAGAAGTCCGTCTGGATTTTCGGCGGCGACGGCTGGGCCTATGACATCGGCTACGGCGGCCTGGACCACGTCATCGCCACCGGCGAAGACGTCAACATTCTGGTGCTGGACACCGAAGTGTATTCCAACACAGGCGGGCAGTCTTCCAAAGCCACCCCGCTGGGCGCCATCGCCAAGTTCGCCGCTTCCGGCAAGAAGATCGGCAAAAAGGACCTGGGCCGCATCGCCATGACCTACGGCTATGTGTACGTGGCGTCCGTGTCCATGGGCGCCAACAAGAACCAGGTCATCAAAGCCTTCAAAGAAGCCGAAGCCCACAAAGGCCCCTCGGTTCTGATCTGCTACGCCCCCTGCATCAACCAGGGCCTGCGCAAGGGCATGGGCAAGAGCATGGAAGAATCCAAACTGGCCGTTGATTCCGGCTACTGGCCGCTGTACCGCTACAACCCGGCTCTGGCCGCCGAGGGCAAGAACCCCCTGGTCCTCGAATCCAAAGCCCCCGACGGCAGCATCCAGAGCTTCCTGTCCGGCGAAAACCGCTACGCCCAACTGGAAGCGAACGAACCGGCGGAATCCAAGCGCCTGCGCGCCCTGCTGGAAAAAGAATACCTGGAACGCTACCAGTTGCTGAAACAGATGTCGGAAATGCCGGGCATTTCCGTCGCGCTGCCGAGCGGTGACGGGGCGAAAGTCGCGGCCACCAGCGACCATTGCGAAATCACCGACACGGCGGAACACGCCCATGACAAAAAAGCCGGCGACGCCTGCGACAACGGCCGCGCCGCGAAGTAACCACCCGGAACCGGGGAGGCGCCGCCTCCCCGGTTCCCCTCC
>JAVBRE010000161.1:0-14157 GCA_031548325.1 Desulfovibrionaceae bacterium | reverse complement strand
CAGAGCCACCCCGCCCTGGCAAATCCCGTCAACGAATTCCTGGCCGCAAAATCCGGCGACAGCCAGGCGACAGGCCGACTGAAAAACGCCCTGGAAGGACTCGGCATCGGCGCTGCAGCCGAAGGCCTGATGTACGGCCTGCGCCTGACAAAGGCCGGGCGGGAAATAACAGGCAAAGAAATGCAAAAAGCCGAGGCGGGTATGGCAGCCCAAAAACAAGAACGGGCTGAGATCAAAAAAGAAACCGGCCAGGCCCCCGGCATGGATTACACCGACCATCGCAGCCCCGATGCCATGCACTTCTCGGGCAAAGAACTGCGAGACATCAAACCTACGGAAGCGGACAAGCTGTTTGTGGGGAGCGGAAGCAAGAAGGGGTATTATTCGGAGCGAGACGCGAAAAGCGTTCAAGCGGACTTAAAACGCGACTACGGTGTTTCAGCGACTGCTGTTGAAACAGCTCCCGGCCAGTGGAAAATAAAAGTCGATTCCGTGCCGCCGATAAAGACGGAAAAAGAACTGCTGCCGGAAGTCAAGGGCCTGCATGAAGCCACGCTGAAAGGGGAGAATAAAATCCTTTTTGTTGGTGTGGTCAACCCAAAGGAAGCGGCGCGGATAAAAGCCAAGACAGGATACGATGTGCTGCTGCACCGGCGATCAATAAAAGGTGAAGACGTGGAGCACGCCATAGAACGGCACAACCGACAGGCTATGGCCATAGGCGAGCAGCCCATAAACCATGAGGATATCGCCAAATACGGAGAAATACTGTCTAACCCCGACAAGATCAGCAAAGGGCTGCGCCCCAACAGCATTATCTACGAGAAGCGTTTTCCTGACGGCACGTTGTACGTGACGGAGCAGATTCGCAAAAACAATGTGGTCGAATTCCGCAGCATGTACAAAAACGAGGTTGCGGAAAAAATGCGGCCAAGCCTCATGGCGATAACGCCAACCAAAACAAAAGGGCGGAACGTAAATGATTCCACCCCGGAAGATAATCAATGAAAGCCGCCGCCCCCTAGCGTATCACGTCCGAAACGCTGGTCGTTACAAACCCTATATGGGAATGGCGACGGTGGCCAGATGCACGGCGGTTTACAAAAAAAGTACCTTAGATTCGCTAAAAGTCAAGAATGGGAACGCGAAAAGCGGACCGCCTCCATATCCCCAATCTGCCGGACCCGCAGACCCCGGCGGGCAAGATGGTTTCCGCCACCAGCCGGTTCCTGGTCGGGTTTATCGCCGCCCTGGAAAGCCCCAGTGAAACATTGAATCGTGCACGTCCCACTGGACGTCGAACTCGTCGCGGATGAAGCGCACGCCGGAAACGGAACCCACGAGGTTCATCACGTCATCCGCTTCCGTTCTGTCCACCAGCATGCCGCGCAGGGTCACCACGCCTTTGTGCGTTTCAGCCGTGACCTTGGAACTGTAGCCGCCAAGGGCAAGGGCTTTGTTCACTTCCTGGTTGATCACCCTGTCCCTCGCCATATCTTCGGGCGTGTACGGTTCCGGCGTCATGGGCGCGCAGGAGGCAAGCAGCAGCGCCAGGGCAAAAGAAAAAACTACGGTTGTGATTGTATGTGCGCGCATATCCGTCCTCCCAGGGCATACTCCCAATATACGGATTTTTCGGGCGCAGTCACGCGTCCGGCGTCAATTTTTGCGTCGGTAGGCAAACAGAAGCAGCAGGCCGCCGCCCAGAATCATGGGCAGGCAGAGTATCTGGCCCATGGAAAGAAAGCGGAATGCCACAAAGCCCAGATGCGCGTCGGGCTCGCGAAAGAATTCCACGATGAAGCGGAAGGTCCCGTAACCGACCAGAAAAAAACCGCTGACCGCCGTGCGCGGCTTGGGTTTGGCGGAAAAAGCCCAGAGCAGGCAGAAAAAGAGCAGGCCTTCAAGCGCCGCCTCATAGAGCTGCGAGGGGTGGCGGGGCAGTTTTCCCGCGCCGGGAAAGACCATGCCCAGGGGCGAATCCGTCACCCGGCCCCACAATTCGCCGTTAATGAAGTTGCCCAACCTGCCGAAAAAAAGCCCCGGCGGCACCAGGGGGGCCATAAAATCCATGACCTGGAACAGGGTTTTGCCCCGCCGGTATGCGGCGAACCACATCAGAAAAATAACCCCCAGCATGCCGCCGTGAAAGGACATGCCGCCGTATTGCAAAAAGAAAAGGTCCAGGGGATGGGCCAGATAGTAGAGCGGGTCGTAAAAAAGCGCGTAGCCCAGCCTGCCGCCGATGACTACGCCGAACAGGCCCCAGGTCAGGATGTCGTCAAACTCCTGCACCGTGAACGCGCCGCTTTTTTTTGCCCGCCACCGGCCCAGCAGCCAGGCGGAAATAAAACCCAAAAGATACATCAGGCCGTACCAGCGCACGGCCAGAGGCCCAACGGAAACAATGACGGGGTCAAAACGGGGAAAGGTCAGCATCGGGCAACTATACTCCGCAACCGCCCTGCGCGCAATGTCCGGTCGGACTTCCGATCTGCGGCATCACGCAGAACCGGGCCGCTCCGTCAGGCTTGACGAAGCATCACGCCGAACGCGGGAAGCTGCCCCTTGCCTGTCGGCCTTCGACGCGCTATTCTGGTCAAATGCCACAGGTGACCACCGCACAGCCGCCGCGCGTTTTTCCCATGGGCGCGGCGGAACTCATTCCCCAGGCGCCGCCCATGCGCATGGTTGAAACCCTGCTTGAAGAGCGGGACGGCAGTGTTCTTGTCCTGGGCCGCATTGCGCCGGACTGCCCCTTTGTGTGCGACAACGGCCTTTTAAGCCCGGCCGGGCTCATGGAAATGGCGGCCCAGAGCTGCGCCTGCCTGCAGGGTCTGCGAAACGCGAATGCGGACAAAGCTGCCGAAGCCTTTCTGGTGGGCCTGAAGCAATTTACCCATGACGCGCCCGCCCGCGCCGGAGACACCTTGCTGGTGCGCGTGACCCCAAGCGCCGAACTGGACGGCTTTTTTCTGGCGGATGCGCGCATCACGCGTGACGGCCCGGATGGCCCCCAGATCGCGGCCGTGCGCGTCAAGGCCTATTGCCCCCCACAACCCGGAGCCGGACCCCATGCCGCATTGTAATATGCCGCCCCTTTTTCGCGCCCGCGCCTGCCTGTTTCTGCTGCTGGCCGCCGCGTTCTGCGCTTTGCCCGTCCGGGCCGCCCCCGCGCCCGGAACGGCCATCGTTGTTCCGGACATTCCTCTGTCCGGCGAAGCCACAAAATCCGTACTGGCCCGCCTGCGGGACGGCATGAAAAACCTGAGCACCCTGCGCGCCGACTTCACTCAGCAAAAACATCTGGCCATGTTCAGCCGGACTCTAGTTTCACAAGGAAAACTCAGTTTTCGCGCGCCGGACAGCCTGCGCTGGGAATATACCAACCCCGTGCGGTCCGGCTTCATTGTTTCCGGCGGCAAAGGCGCGGCCTGGAGCGCCGCCGCCGGCGAAATGCACAAGACGGGACTGAAAGAAAACCCCGAATTCAGCACCCTTGCCGATCAGATATCCATCTGGCTGACCTTTGACGAAGAAGCCATCAGGCGACAGTACACGGTTGAGGCCATGTCGGAAGACCCGCCCATCATCCGTCTGACGCCGAAAAGCGATGCCGTGCGGCGCTTTTTACGGCACCTGGTTCTGATCTTCGCCCCTGACGGCAGCCACGCGCGGGAAGTGCGCATCATGGAGGGCGGCACGAACGGCGACACGACCGTTCTGCGTTTCAGCAACACCGTGCGCGGCGAAATTCTGCCCGACTCCCTGTTCACCCCTTGAGGACGATTGCAGCATGGCCTGGCTTTTTCGCTATAAACCCTTTGTTCTCTGCCTGTTGGGAGCGCTTTTTTCTTTTCTGGCGGCCACGGTCTTTTTGACTCCTCTCAAAGAGGACATTACTTTTTTTCTGCCGGACGATCCGGAACTGGCGGACCAGTTTTCCGTCTTTTCCCTGACGCCGCCGGCCCGCCTCATTTTTCTTGAATTGTCGGCGGCATCCCCCGAGGCCGTCCCCCTGCTGGACGACGCGGTGCGCGCCCTGCGCTCGAAACTTGCCCCCCCGCTGTTCACGGCCGTGCATCCGGCCGCCGCCATGCCGCGCGCGGCGCAGCTCATGGATCTTGTCCCCTCGCTGATCGACACGGACGAAACCGGCCGCTACATGGCGGCGGCCCGGCCCGAAGCCCTGGCCGAAACCCTGCCCCTGTTGAAAGACAAACTGCTGGGCCTGCAGGGGATCGTACTCAAAGAGTTTGTTCCCTCCGACCCTCTGGGCATGCTCGGCGTGCTTTTTGAACGTCTGCGGCGCACCGGCCTGATGCCGGAAAAAAAAGCATCCGGCCCGGCGACGCCCGCTCTGGGAGCCATGACTCTGGAAAACGGGCTGGTCAGCCCTGACGGCACGGCCCGCCTGCTCTTTGCCGAAACGCCGCTGAACTCCATGGACGCCCACGGCGCCATCGCCATAAGCGCAGCGCTTGACGATCTGGCCGGGAACATGCCCGCCGGGGTGACCATGCACGCCATTTCCGCGCACCAGCAAACGGCGGCCAACGTGCAGACCATCCGGGCGGACATGTCCCGCGTGCTTTCCGCCTCCATTGTCGCTCTCTGTCTCATTTTTCTGATCTGGCTGCGCACGCTCTCCTCTCTGCCCGCGCTGGCCCTGCCGGCTTTCGCCCTGCTCGGAGCCTGGGGATTGATGGCGCTGGCCGGAGTGCGGATTTCGGGCATCACTCTCGGCTTCGGCGCGGTGCTGCTGGGCATCGTGGTGGACTATGCCCTGCACGTCCATTGCGCCATGCGCGCGGGCGTCAACCCTCAGGCCGCGGCCGAAACCCTGTTCCGACCCCTGGGTTTTTCTTTTCTGACTACAGCCGGCGCGGTCAGCGTGCTTTTTTTCTCCGACCTGCCCGGCATGCGCCAGGTAGGACTTTTTTCCCTGCTGGGCTGCGCCTCGGGCCTTGTTCTGGCTCTCTTCGCCCTGCCGCTGCTGCATAGGGTGGAACAAAAGCAGGCCTGCATCTTCGCCCCGCCGCCGGAAAAAGACGCTCCCCCTTCGCCCCCGGCCGGCGCGCCTTCGCTCCGGATCAGACCCCTGCCTTTCTGCCTTTTCGCGTTCTGTGCCGGCCTGGCCCTGTGGGCCGGCAGGGGGGTGGACATCCAGGGCAATTTGCGCAGCCTCGGAGTGCAGGACCCCTCTCTGGTCCGCGCGGAACAGGAATTTACGCGGCGCTGGGGTCAGGGCTTTCGCCGGTCGGCCATGCTTGTCAGTCGGGCGCCGGGCACGGAAAAGGCCTTGAGCGTCGCCAGCCAGTCCCTGGACGAACTGCGGCTGAAGCTTCGCGACAAGGGCGGCCTGGAGTGGGTCGTCACCCCTTTGCCCCTGATTCCGCCCCCCGCAGAGCAGAACGCCTCGCGCAATTTGTGGCGGCGTTTTGTCGGCGCGTCCTGCGAGTCCCTGAACCAAAACCTCGGCCCTGACAGTGCGGCCACGCGCCTGGGCTTCGCCGATACGGCTTTCGCGCCCTTTCTGAACGAACTCGAAGCCCCGCCTTTGCCCATCACGGCAGGCGTTCTGGATCAGGCCGGTTTCGGGTTGATACGGGCTCTTTTTTTGCCTCTGGTGGATTTTGACGGCAAGCCGGGCCGGGCCGTGCTGTCCCTGGTGCCGGACGACCCCGGCCTGCGCGCCGCGGCCAAAAACCTGCCCGCCGGCAGCGTCATTTTTTCGCCGACCGGCATAGCCGAGCGCGTCGGCGCCGACGTGCGCGCCGACTTCAGCCGCATGGGGCTTTTCGCGCTGGCGGCCGTGGCCCTGTGTCTGGCTCTCGCGCTGCGCAGCGTCAAAGGCTTTTTGCTGGCCTGCGTGCCGTCCCTGTCGGGCAGCGCCGCTCTGTTGCTGGTCTTCGGTCTGGGGGGGCACCCCATGAACATGTTCACCGTTGCGGCCGTGCCCCTGGTCATGGGCCTTTGCGCGGAATACGGCATTTTCATGACCCGCCACATGGCCAGCCCTGATGCCGCCTCAACTCCCAAAGCCATTCTGCTTTCCGGCCTGACCACCCTGACCGGCTTCGGCAGTTTGGTGCTGGCCGACCACCCGGCCCTGCACACCCTGGGTCTGACCGTGGGCGTGGGCATAGGCGTGGCCATTCCCGCATCTTTGTGGCTGTTGCCTTTTCTCGCGGGCAGAGGCATGCGCCGATGACCGTTTTTCGTTGCCTGCCTGTCGCGTTTGCGCTTCTGGCTCTGTCCTGCGTACCCGTCTCCGGCACTTTCGACCCCGGCGCGAGAGGCGAACCGGCTTCGGCCGTCGCGACCTTAAGCGAACCCAACCGCCTGGACAGGGCTCTTGCCGCATCCGCGCAGGGTTGGCAGTTTTCCGCCCTGCTCTCGGCCGGAGACAAGCGCCTGCCCATGCGCATTCTGGCGCGGGTCGCGGGCGTCAAAGAAAAACCCGGTCTGGAAGCCGTGCTGCTGACGGAAACGGGGCTGAGCCTCTGCGCTCTTTCCGCCACGAGCGCTACTGTCGACGTGCAGGCCGCGCTGCCGGGCAGCCGCGTCAAAAACTTGTGCGAGCGCACGGGCACGGCCCTGCAGCGCCTCATCCTCGCGCCCTGGCCCGGCTCCGGCGATGCGGTTCTCTCCGCCGCGGAACGGGACGCAGCCTCTCTCACGGACCCCGCGGACCATCGCCAGAAGACCGTGGTCTGGGGGCGGACTGATGGGGGGAGGCTGGCCTTTATTTTTCTGCGGGACGGCGCACTGGCGGAAAAACGGTTCGTCAGGGATGATGCCCCGCAATGGCGTGCGCTTTACGCCGGACATACACGCGAGGCGGGCCTGTACATCCCGGCCGAGTGGCGGTATGTAGAGAGTTTCTGGACCCTGCGCATGGTCATGCTGCCTTCTGACGACAACGGACATGGACAGAATAAGCCGTGAACTTGCCGCCGCCATGAGCGGCGTCCTTGATGCCGCCGATGGCAGGCAGGCGTTTTTTCGTCTGCCGTCTTCCTTTGTCGGCTTTGCCGGGCATTTTCCCGGCCGTCCCATCCTGCCCGCCGTGGCGCAGATCCAGATGGCCTGCGTACTGCTGGCCGCCGGAAAAGGCGATGGAGCGCCTTTTTCCGGTCCCCGGCGGGTGGACAGCGCCAAATTCACCCGGCCCGTCGTCCCGGACGAGCCCGTGCTTGTGAAGGTGGCCGCCGCGTCCGGCCGCTGGAAGGCCGTCCTCAGCGTGAACGGCGAAAAAACTGCGGAATTCACTTTCAGTATCGGAGAAGCGCCCCCATGTCCCGCGTGATGCCCCGTTCCTGTACACGCCCGGCCGCCTTCGCCGAAGAAGACGCCGCCGCGCCCCTGCGGCGGTCCGTTGTCCGTAGCGTGCGTTTTGAAGAGACGGACCCCATGGGCCTGGTCTGGCACGGCCGCTATCCCGGCTATTTCGAAGACGCCAGAATCATGCTGGGAAACAGCCTGGGCATCGGGTATCTCGATTTTTACGCGGCGGGCTTTGTGCTGCCCGTGACCCACATGAGCATCGACTACAGGCGGCCCCTGCGTTACGGCGACACTTTCGTCATCGGCGCGGCCCTGCATTATACCCAGGCCGCGCGGCTGCAAATCGGCTACGAGCTGACGCTGGCCGGTGAAATCGTCTGCACCGGCCGGACCATCCAGCACTTTACCACGAAAGAGGGCGCCCTGTGCCCGGCGCGGCCCGCCATGTACGACGCTTTTTGCGCCCGCTGGCTGCATGGCGAATTTACGCCCGAACTGCCGCCTTTCAAGCGTTTTTCCACGGAGACGCCGTCCCCATGAATCCTGATCCGCACCGGCCGCAAGGCGCTTCTTTCACGGCCCCGGAACGCCTTCCCTCGTCCGTGTTGCTGGTCATTCCCGTATACAACCACGGCATGAGCATCCGCGAAGTCACAAAACGCGCCCTGGCCGCGCACCCCCATGTGCTGGTGGTGGACGACGGTTCCGACCCGCCTGTGGCGGCCGTGTTGGAAGATCTTGCCGCGTCCCGTATCCGGCTGGAAAAAAACGGCGGCAAGGGCGCGGCCGTTCTGCGCGCCGCCGCCTGGGCCAGGGACGCCGGCTTCAGCCACATTCTGACTCTTGACGCCGACGGCCAGCATGACCCGGCGGAGGTCCACCGTTTCGCCCCGGCCCTGATTGAAAACCCGGACGCGGTCATTGTGGGAGCGCGGGATTTCGGCGTGCCGAACGTTCCCGGCGCGTCCCGCTTCGGGCGATCTTTTTCCGGATTCTGGATGCGGGTGCAGACGGGACTCAAGGTCAGCGACATGCAGAGCGGTTTTCGTCTGTACCCCGTGCCCTTGCTGCTTTCCGTGCCCTGCGCGGAAAAAGGTTTCGCCTTTGAGGTCGAAATTCTCGTTCGCGCCGTCTGGTCCGGCTTTGCCTTGCGCGAAGTGCCGGTATCCGTCCACTACCCGCCGCCGGGCCAGCGCGTTTCGCATTTTCGCGCCCTGTACGACAATTTCCGCCTGAGCTGCCTGAACACGAAACTGACCGCCCGAACCATGCTGCCCTTGCCGCACCGCCGCCTGCATCTGGAAGAGGACGGCCGCATCAGTCCATTGCGGCCCATGGAATCCCTGCGCCTGCAGCTGACCGAGCACAGCAGCCCTGCGAATCTTGCCCTTTCGGCAGCCGTGGGCATATTTTTGACCGTGCTGCCCATCATCGGGCTGCAAGTCATCAGTATTCTGCTGGTCTGCGGTTATTTCCGACTGAACAAATACTTCGCCCTCGCTCTGAACCAGCTCGGCTTTCTGCCGGTTCTGCCGGCCCTGGCCGTGGAAGTCGGACATTATTGCCTGCGCGGGCACTGGCTGACGGAACTTTCCTGGCGGACTCTGGCTTCCGAAGCCCCGCAGCGCCTGTTTGAGTGGGTGGTGGGTTCTGTGGCCCTGGCTCCCTTCATGGCCCTGCTTTTCGGCGCCGCGACCTTTCTGCTGGCCTTCGCTCTGCGGCCGAGCTTGCTCAAACAAAAGCAGACGGCTCGCGTTGCTGTTCGGCCCGGCAAAAAACCATGAGCCAATTGGCCGGCCGCAACTTCGGCAACAAGGCGCAGTATGGCATTTTTCACCTGCTGATCCGCCTGGCCGGCATCCGGGTCGGGCGCCTGCTCCTCGTCCCTGTGGTTCTCTGGTACACCCTGCTGCCCCACGGCCGCAAACGTTCCCTGCCCTATCTTGCGCGGCGTTTCGGCCCCGCTTCGCCAACGGCCCGCCTGCGGCAGGTCTGGAAAATGCAGTACAGCTTCGGCACCCTGCTGCTCGAGCGCCTGATCCAGCGCGCCACAGGCCGAGGAGGAGCTTTGTACGACGAAACGGTGGGCGAAAAGCTGCTGGCCCTGCTCGGACGGGGCAGAGGGCTGATTGTGCTTTCCGGCCATGTGGGCGGCTGGCAGGCCGCGGTGGCGGGCCTGAGTTTTCTCGGCAGACCCATAAACATTTTGCAGCACCGGGACACGCATCATGGGGACCAGCACTTTTTTCGTCACGACGAAAACGAGGCCGCGCCCGTCCGTTTCATCAACGTGGCCGAAGCTTTCGGCGGCATGGTCGAAGCCCGCGCCGCCCTTCGTCGGGGCGAGGTGGTCTGTATGATGGGAGACAGGCTGTTCAGTCCCAAAGAACCGGCGGTCGGCCTGCCTTTTCTGGGTCAATGCGCCCGCTTTCCCGTAAGCGGCTACAGATTGGCGGCTCTGACCGAAGCGCCCATGGCCGTGCTCTTTGTGCTGCGCGACTGCTACGGGCCGGAAAACAGTCCCCACCCCGGCGGCGAAAATCTGCATCTGCGCCTGGCCGGAGTTATAGAACCGGAAAAAAAAACCTCCCGCGCCTCCGAAGCCTGGGGGGGCGAAGCCGCAGCTTACGTCCGCATGCTCGAGGACTTAATCCGCAACCATCCCTACCAGTTTTTCAACTTCTACAACATGTGGGACAGCAGGGCTGATTCGGCGTGATGCTTCGTCAGGCAGCGTTCTTTGCTCCAGTCATGTACCAAAAGAGTACACTCCTGTCGTAAAAAACGCTGCCTTTCTCGCCTGACCCCAAATCAGCCCCGCTGTCTGCGTTGGACAAACAAGAGGGTTCGCCGCGCGTCTTGACAGAGAGCGAAAATCCTGCTTTGGGAATGGCTCTGAAAGGAGTTCTCGCCGTGACCCACAGCCCCGCCCCCGATGCCGAACTGCGCGCCGCCCTGAAGCAGGCCCTGGTGCGAGAATTGAACCTGCAGGACGTCTCTGCCGAAGATATCGGCGACGATACCCCGCTTTTCGGCGACGAGGGCCTGGGGCTTGATTCTCTGGACGCGGTGGAATTGGTGGTCATGCTGGAAAAGCACTTTAACGTCCACATCGACAACATGGAAGACGGCCGCGCGGCCTTTGTCTCCATCACCGCCCTGTCCCGTTATATTGTCGAAAAACGCTGATGACGACCGCTGCCGACATTGTTGTGACCGGCCTGGGCGCCATAGCCGGCGAGCACCCGAACCTGGGGGCTCTTGCCGCGCGCCTGCTCGGCCCTCAGCCCCTGCCCCGCGCGCGGCCCGCGCGCGTGACCCGGCCGGCGGCCGTCCACCCTCTGGGCTATCCTCTCTTTGCCTTGCCGGACAAAACGGCGGCGGCCCTTACCCCGCCGGACGGCACCCTGTCCGTGGGCATGGCCCTGGCCGCCGCCTGCGAGGCTCTGGTCGAGGCGGGGGTCCCTCTGGCCGGCGCGGGCGGCTTCGTCGATTTCGCCGCGGCCGGTCTCGGGCCCGGCCGCGTCGGGGTCTGCCTGGGCGCATCATCCGGGGCCAGCCTTGATTTCATGGATGATTACGCCGCGTATACAACGGGCCGAAACTCCGCCCGCGCCCGACTGCGCGCCGTACTGACCCACAACCCGGCCCCGGCCCTGGCCCGGCGTCTGGGCCTTCTGCGCGGCGGGCCTTTTTCCGGCCCCCGCATCGCCACTGTAACCAACGCCTGCACTTCCGGCGCCGACGCTCTGGGGCTGGGGCTGACCTGGCTGCGCGCGGGCTTGTGCGACATGGTGCTGGCCGGCGGCACCGACGAACTTTGCCGGACCGCCATCACCGGATTTTCCCGCCTGATGCTGGTCGACCCCGAGCCCTGCAAGCCCTTTGACCAGGCCCGCAACGGACTGAGCCTGGGCGAAGGGGCGGCCGTGCTTGTGCTGGAGCGGGCGGACGCCGCCCGGCGACGCGGGGCAAAGCCGCTGGCCCTGTTACGCGGCTACGGCACGGCCGCCGACGCTTACCATCTGACCGCGCCCCACCCGGAGGGCCGAGGTCTGCGCGCGGCAGTGCGGGCGGCTCTGGCGGAAGCGGGACTCAAGTCCGAGGACCTGGCCTTCATCAACGCCCACGGCACCGGCACATCGGAAAACGACAAAACGGAAGCTTTCGTCTTTCGCAACCATTTTCCCGGCGTTCCCGTCAGCGCAACCAAAGGAGCCACCGGGCACACCCTGGGCGCGGCCGGGGCCATTGAAGCGGCCATCACCGTGGCCGGCCTGCTGGCGGGTCTTGTGCCCATGAGCCCCGGTTTCACAACGCCCCATCCGGACTTGGGCGTCAGCCCCGTCACCGCGCCCCAGCCGCTGCGAACCGGACACGCCCTGTCTCAATCTCTGGCTTTCGGGGGTTGCAACAGCGCGGTCATTTTTAGTCGGGCGGACGCATGAAAGCTCTGTATGTCGCCGCTCACGCCGCTCTTTTTCCCGCGCCCGGCCAAAGCCGGGCGGACACCGCCGCCCTGGCGGAATATGAAAACCCGCGCAACCTTCGCCGCATGGCCCATTTTTGCCGCCTGGGATTGCTGACGGCCCGGCGCTGCCTTGCCGCCGCCGAACAGGCGACCCCCGCGCCGGAAGGCGGGCGCACGGACCTCGGCCTGGTCATTGCCACGGGCTACGGTCCGGTGCGCGCCACTTTCGACTACACCGATTCCATTCTGGAATTCGGGGAACAGCTTGCCTCACCCACGGCCTTTTCCACCTCGGTCCACAATATCGCGGCATCCAGCATCTCGCTGCATCTGGGCCTGGCCGGACCCGCGCACACCGTGTCGCAAGGCGAAAGCTCGCTTATCGCGGCTCTGGACGTCGCATCCGGCTGGCTGGCTTCCGGCCGCGTCCGAAACGTGCTGCTGGGCGCGCTGGACGAATACGACCCGGACCTGGCCGGCATGCTGGCGGCGGGAGACATCCCCCGGCCCCTGCCCTGCGACGGCGCTCTTTTTTTGCTGCTGACGACGGACGGGCCGAGAAGCGGCCCCAGCCTGACCGCCTGGGACATGGGAAGCGGGCTTCCGGCTCCGTATCCGGAAGGAAAGCCCGGACGAATTTCAACGCTTATGGAAGGGCATGAGAATGGACCGCGCCATCCGGCGGGACCAGTCCATACGCTGGCCGCGTCCCTGGACCGGGTTTCGCGCGAGCGCCGGCCCGTTCTTTGCGTTCTTGAAGGCGCCGACGGCCTGTATTCCTCCATCCGGCTTGATCCGGGCCAGTCGGAGCAGCCATGAACAGGCGAACGTCCACTCTTTGTCTGCGGTCCGAAGATTATCTGGCCGTGATTCTGGACATCCTGGCGCACAGCCGGGAAACGGCGGACTCGCTGCCCGCGTCCCCTGAAGCGTCCCCAGAATGCGCCCGCCTTTCCTGCGCAGGCCTGGGCGCGCCGCCGAACTATGCGCGGGACCTGGCGGAACGTCTGTGCCGGATGTTCGAACTGGATTCCGCAGACCTGCGGCTCGGCCCTTCCGCCTCGTTCGAAGACTGGGCGGACAGCCTGCAACGGGCCACGGCCGGGCGTCCCGAAAACGTGGGCTTTCTCTCCTCCGGCAGCACAGGCGAATCCCGCCTGTACAAGCTGCCCTTTGTCGCGCTGGAACAGGAAGTGCGCATTTTGGCGCCCAGGCTGCCCTTTTTGCGCGTCTGCAGCGTGGTACCCCGTTACCACTGCTTCGGCTTTGTTTTCGGCCTGCTGCTGCCGCGTCTGGCGGACCTTCCCCGGCGATCTTTTCCGTCTTTGCCGACCACGGAACTGACGGTATTTCTGCGGCCCGGCGACCTGCTGGCAGGCTTTCCCTTTTTCTTTGACGCGCTGGCGCGCGTGGGCGCGAATCTGACCGGGGTCATGCCGCTGACCGCCGGAAGCCCCTGCCCCCCGGCCCTGACCGACGCCCTGCTCGCCGCCGGGGCGGACGGCGTGCGTGAAATTTACGGGGCTTCAGAACTGTCGGCCGTGGGCTTTCGCCACATCAGGCAACAGGGCGAGGCGTCAGATCTGCCCTTTACCTTGCTGCCCCAATGGCAACGGACACCGCAGGGTCTGATCCGGCGTAACGAAGACGGCAGCGCCTCTTCTCTTGCGCCTTTACCGGACAGTCTGGACTGGCGCGGCGAACGGGAATTTCGCGTTCTCGCCCGGATTGACGAGGCCGTACAGGTGGGCGGCCGCAATGTCTACCCGGGACAGGTGCGCGCCGTGCTGGAAGAACATCCCGCCGTAAGCCGCTGTCGGGTGCGCCTGATGCGGCCGGACGAAGGCTGGCGTTTGAAAGCCTTTGTGGTGCCGGCGAAAGCTCCGGGCGACGAGGCGGAAAGCGCGCGCCTGCGCGCGCTTCTGCTGGCCTGGTGCCGCGAGCGCCTGCCTTCCGAGGCTGTGCCCAAAGCCCTGACTTTCGGGGCCGGCCTGCCCTGCAACAGCTTCGGCAAGGACGCGGACTGGTAGCAGCGGCTTGGTGTGCCGTGAGGCTTCGTCAGGCAGTATTTTTTGCTTCGGTCAAATACTTGCCTTAGATGTTAGAGCAATTTCAATATAAAATTGCTAGATAGTATCTACACGGGTTTGCGCCAAAACCTTTAACCACAAAGCTATGCAGCGAATTTGGGCAGCGGCTGTGAATGAGGAAAGCACTTTGGCGTACCTGGTGGCGATGCCTCGCCAACGCTTAAGGTGCAAAAACGCATTCTCGACCAAATGGCGAACGCGGTAAATTTCTTTGTCGCAGCCGCGCTGTACCTTGCGGTTTCTCTTGGGCGGAATAACAATCTCACAACCCAGCTCAGCCGCCTTGTTAATAATCTCATCGCTGTC
>JAVBRE010000189.1:0-5587 GCA_031548325.1 Desulfovibrionaceae bacterium | reverse complement strand
CGCGCCGCACAGATCCTTGAAAGCCGTGTCCGCCACGTACTTGATCTTGATTTCCTGCGGCCGTCCCAGCAGGCCTTCGGTGTACGCCGGAGAAACCACGGGGTCCGCCAGTTCCCAGATGCCGGCCAGGGGGTCTTTGAAGGCGCCGTCGCCGTAGATCAGGACTTCCGGGGCTATGCCGCAGCGCCCGGCGATGTTGTCGCGCACTTCGCGGACAAAGGCGTCGCAGTCGCGGGGAAAGAGCTTCAGTTCCTCGCTGGTGGATAAATTGGAACCCAAAATTCCATACTGCGGGTTGTAGCCGCTGCCGTTCACAGGCTCGGCGAGGATGTCGGACAGGGTGAACACGCTCTTCGCGCCCGCGTGGAGCAGTCGCTGTTTTGTGCGCATGCGGGTGTGAATTTCGCCCACCAGCACGTCAGAGGTCAGGTCCAGAATGCGCCTGGGGTCGTTGGAAAGGTGCACCCGGATATTGGGCCCGGCCGTCTGGTACAGTGACAGATAGTCCACACTGGTGAAGGGATGGCAATGCTCGCCGGTGATTTCTCTGAACCGGGCGGCGGAAAAGAAATTTTCGCCGGTATCGAGCAGGGCGTCCATGTCTTCAAGGTTCATGACGGGGTTGCCCACTTCGTCGCAAGGGTATTGCAACAGCACGTGCACCGTGTCCGCGCCCCTGGCGATGCCCTTGAGGATGTTCAGAAAGCGGTTGCGGCTGCAGATGGGAAAGACCAGTCCCACCACGCCGCCGGGGAACTTGCGGCGCACGTCCGCCGCAATGTTGTCGATGGAGGCGAAATTGCCCTGAGCTTTGGCCACCAGTGCTTCCGTCACGCCCACCACGTCGGCGGGGCGCAGGCTGAGATGTTGGTCGGCAAGGGCTTCGGCAAGAGAACCGGCCACGATGCCGGCCAGATCGTCGCCCTGGCTGATGATGGGCAAACGGATGCCAAAAGCCTGTGTTCCGATACGGCGCATATGCGAACCTTCTTTAAGGCCGGGGCGCTGCCCCGGACCCCGCTGAGAGGATGATCCCCCTGCCGGGGGACCGGGGGACAGGATCCCCCGGATCATCTCCACAATAAAAATCAATTTTCGTGCAAATTTTTCCGAATGTCCAGCAGTTGCCGGGCGGCAACCTCGCCGCTGCGCCGGAAATTGAAGACGCTTTTTTCACGCAGGGCGCGGGCGCGAACGGCGAAGTCCTCTCGTTTCGGCAGATTCGCGATGACGCGGGGCAGGTCCCGCACTTCTTCGGGTTCTATGCGCGCGCCCAGTTCGGGCAACAGGTCCAATTCCCAGGCGGGATAGGGCAGATCTCCCGCTTCCAGGCCACGCGTGTCGACCTGCATGCGCACGGTGACCACGGGCCGTTCCAGAATAAAGGCATAGTCAAAAACAATGCCCGACAGATCGGATATCAGCAGGCTTGAGGCCAGCATGGCGGGCAGAGGGCCGGCCTCCGCGTCCCATCGCACGGAAGGAAAGGGGGCCAGGGCCGCGGCCAGATTTTCCAGCATGGCTGCTTCGGAGATGTAGCTTTGCGGGTGGGGCCGGATGGTCAGGGCAAAGCCCGCCTCGGCCAGGGGCAGCAGCAGGTCAAGGCCGAAGCGGCGAAGCAGCCCGTTGGCGCCCCAGGTGGGCGCGACCAGAATCCGCGCTGCTCCGTCCCGGCGCGCGTCGCCTTCGGGTATGGCTTCCAGCTCTTCGGCCAGCGCGTCCATATAGGGACAACCCGTTTCCAGCAACAGTTTTTCCGGAGTGCCGCGCAGCGTTTCCAGCGCGCGCAGCGAGCGCATTTGGTGCGGTCCGCTGCACAGCACGCTGTCGAACCAGTCAAAGGAAAAGAGTTTGTACAGGGCCATATCCGTGACCGAATGCACCAGATGGGCATAGTGCCCGACCCCGGGTGAGCGGCGGATCTGCAGCACGTCCAGGCCCGGCGTGGTCAGCACGCAAAGGTCGACCTCAAGCATGGCAAGATGGGCGAAGGCGCGGCTGCCCGTTCCGATGTGCCGCGCCCGAACGTGGGTGAAAGGATGACTGAGACCGGGGTCATCCGGACCGCCGGCCAGGTAGAGCGCTTTTTCTCCGGCCGCGTCCAGGGCCTGCAGCACGGGTTTGAAGGTGTTCCAGTACTGCCTGCCCTCGGAATAAAAAACAATGCCCGCGTCGGCTCTTGTGGGGACGGCTTCCCGGCCGGAACCGGTCAGGCGGCCCGCCAGGCGGTAAAACAGCCCGGCAGCCCGGCGCCAGAAGCTTTTAAGCATGAAAAAAGCGGCGGCCGCGATGCCCGCCAGGGCGGAAACGAGCATGCTGCCCGTGCCCGGATCAAGGTATGCCTGGGCCGTGCCGGGGCAGAGGCAGATCAGCGCAAGGGCCGCCGCAAGACCATACAGGCGGGAAGGGCGCTTCATGACGGCTTTTTCCCTCTGGCGGCTTTGGCCGCGTCCTGTTTTAACGCCGCGTCGGAAGCCGGCCGCCAGTTGGCGGGGTCGGCGCCGTCGCCGGCAACGACGAAGGTATTCGCCGCAAAACGGTCTTTTTTATGGCGGCGGATGCTGGCCAGGCCCGAACTGTGGGTGCGCGTCCGCGCGGCGTCGCCCGGCGGGGCGATGCGGGGGTCGCGCACGTTGACGCCGGGGCAGGGGTTTTCTGCGCATATGAGAGCGAGCGCGTCCGCGCTGCTCATTTGGGCGTCGCTGGTCCGCAACTCGCCGCGCGCGTTCCTGCTTTTGACCAGCAACAGGGCATCGGGTTTCCAGGGCACGCCCCGGCGCCGCAGGTGACTGAAAGGCTTGCCGTAAACGGGACTGTCGCCGCCGTCGTGATCGGAAACAAGAATGATCTGAGTGTTGTCGTAGACGCCATTTTGTTGCATCCAGTCCAGCCAGCGGACAATGGCCCGCAGGGCGCAACGCTCGGCGTCCACATGTTCGCTGATGCTGCCGTCGGGCAGGGTGTGTCGGGTTCTGCGTTCTATGGGCATGCAGCTTTCGCCGTCCAGGCGCCAGGGGTAGTGGGCGGCCATGGAGGTGATGTATTTCAGGGTATCGCCGGTTCTGTCAGCGTTGGAAACGGCGGGCAGCGAGTCCAGCAGGGCGTAGGGCCCTTCCGACGGGTTGTGGATCACGGTCTGGGTGTTCAGCCAGGAGCCGTCGTAATAGATGTGGGGGCGCAACACCCAGGGGGCGGCCCGGAACAGGCCCACGCTGGCCAGAAAGGGCGCCTGGCTTTCGGGCTGGGACGAAGGGAGGCCTTTTTGCGCCCGCCAGAAATCGGTGTAGGCCGTGGCGAAGGATTTGCCCACCACCAGCGTTTTTGACGCGGCAGGGCAGATTTTGGCGAAAAGCGAAGGCTCAAGCCCTTCCACGTCCGCCAGGGCCACTGAATAACCCTGAGGCACGAAAAGATCCGGCAGCACGGCAAAGCCTTTGTGCATCTCTTCGACCAGAGAGGAAGGCTTTCGCGCGTTGACGGCCGAAGGCGCATATTCTTCGCCGCCCATGACGGCAGGGACGGAAAGCAGCGTGACGGCGCCGGGCGCGATGCTGTCGCGGTACCAGACGAAACCGTCCAGCGCCCGGCGCAGGGAAGGATCTGTGGCCAGGATGGCGGGCATATGTCCGCCGGTGAACATGTCGAGCATGATCACCACCGTGTTTTGCCCCCGGCGGGAAAAGCCGAATAATTCGTCCGTATAGTCCGGCAGTTTGGCCGAAGCCTCCCGTCCGGGCGTGTCAGCTGTTTTGACCGCGGGCAGGGGCCAGATCTGCCAGGCGCTCATCAGCGCAAGGGTCAGGCAGGCCCCCCGCAGCAGCCCGCCGAGAGGCGCGGCCCCTGCGTGAGACGCCGCTTTGCTTTTCTTTCTTCCGCGCAGAATCAGCCAGACGGCAAGCCCGGCGCAGGCGAACACGGCCAGATCCACCAGAAAGGCCAGACGGCTTTTCAGGGGGGCCGGATTGGTCAGCAAAAACTCATCCATGGTGCCGTAGTCGCCGGGGGCGGCGAAAGTGAAGAGCAGCGCCGCCAGCGCGATCCAGGACGCCGCGGCGGCCAGAAAGGGCTTGAGCCGCTCGTTGCCCAGTCGGAAAAAAAGCCCCAGAGCGGCCATGAACAGCAGGCCGCGCAGGGTCAGCCTTCCGGCCAGTTCCGGCAGGGATTCGTAAAAAAAGTCCGGGTCCGAGGCGTAGAGGGCGGCGGGGGTGTACCAGCAGGTCAGCAGGGCCAGACAAAGCAGGGATGAGCCGAACAGGCCGCCGGCGGCGGAAAAGGGAATGCGGCTTTCACAAAAGGACGCGGCTTTGGCGAAAAGATCCGCAAGGGGCCGCTGGGCGGCGGCCCAGCCGGTCAAAGCGCCGAGGGCGACGGCGTGCAGCAGAAAAAACCACCAGGAGGGGGCTGCCTCCAGGCGTTTGAACGAAGTCGTCTTCCAGACGGCCAAAGCCGCGAGGTGGGCCAGGATAAGGAAAAAGAGCGGCAGGTGCTGTTGCATGTCCGCCCGCCCGCGCAGGCGGCCGAAGCGCAGCAGCATGGCCAGAATGCCGAAGGCGGCGGCCGCGGCCGCGCAGGCCAGAACCGGGGGAGTCACATCCAGGCGCTTGCGCAGCATGACGGCCGCTGCAAAGGCGGCGGCCGCCAGGGCGGCCGGGATGAGGTCCAACCGGGCAGGGACCGCCGGCAGGGGTAAAGTCCATCGGGTGCAAGGCCGGGCCGGGCGGGCTGCGGCCGGCGCGCCCGCTTTCCCGATCACTTCCGTATCCGTGTAAACAAAGCGGGTGTATATCAGGTTTTTGAGCAGGGAAATGATGTTGTTGGCGGTCCAGTATATCAGCAGGGCCGCTGACGAGGTGTAGAGCAGCGCCAGAAAAAGAGCGGCCAGCACGTAAAGCTGAACGGCGTCCCTGCGACTCAGGCGGCTGGTGTACACGGCGGCGGAGAGCAAATTGGCCGCCGTCATGGCGAAGGGCAGCAGGTTCAGCGAAAATCCGTCGAATGCCAGCAGGCCGT
Source organism: Desulfovibrionaceae bacterium (assembly GCA_031548325.1). GTDB lineage: Bacteria > Desulfobacterota > Desulfovibrionia > Desulfovibrionales > Desulfovibrionaceae > FLUQ01. The sequence goes on along the minus strand of JAVBRE010000189.1, from coordinate 577 downwards.
CGGGCAGCGAGAGGTCGCGGATGAACAGCCAGGAATCGCCGGCCAGTTGCGGCGCGGCGTGCAGCAAGTGGTAGGCCGCGAAAAAGAAGGGAATCTGGATGAGCAGTCCGCAACTGGCGCGCAGGGCCAGAACGGGGCTGTACCCGTGCAGGCGGCGCAGCGCGCGGGTGTACATGTCCCTCTCGCGGCCTTTGAATGCGTCGCGTATTTCCGCCAGTTTCGCGGCCATGCGCTTCTGGGCGGCCCGTTCCGCCTCCTGCCAGCTTTCGGCCAGGTGATAGAAAGGGATAAGCGCGATATTCACCGCACAGCTCAACAGCAGCACGGACCAGCCCCAGGACCCGGTCAAGCCGTGCGCCGCGTGCAGCACGGCGCGCATGGCCGTTTCCAGCGGGAAGATACAAAGGTAGTATACAAAATCCAGCATGATTGTCCTTTCGCGTTGCTGCCGGGGGACTTTGTACCCCGAACCCCCTGCAAGGGGTCTCAGACCCCTTGACCCCCCATTGGCGCGGGGGGTTGGAGAAAACTACAAAACCCCCCCCAAAACGGGGGGGACGGGACTCATGCCCCGGGG
>JAVBRE010000113.1:0-34609 GCA_031548325.1 Desulfovibrionaceae bacterium | reverse complement strand
GGGAACTGTTCATGGTGTCCGTATCCAGACAAAGCACGGGCTGGCCGCGCTCGTCCCGCAGATAATGGGCCAGCATCATGGCCGCAATGGTTTTGCCCACGCTTTTGCTTTGGATGATCGTATGTATTGTCGCCATGGTGTTTCTCCTTAAATCAGGTCGTTGATGTTCGGTGTGTTGGTGTGGGTAAAGTCGCTCGCTGCCGGTTTTTCCGGCTGGACTGATAGCTCTGCCGGGCTTCTCGTCGTGGCGGCTTTGTTGGGCGGAACACGAGCCGGTTCCAGCTTTTCCGTACCGCGCTCCCGGTTTCTGATGCCTTGCACATATTCGCAGAAACGGCGGTATGATCCGGTAAACAGGCCCTTTTCGCGCAGTACGGCATGGAGAACGCGGCGGCTGTACCCTTTGTCCAACAGCGCGAGTACTTCTTCCCGTACAGCGTTGAACTGCACTTTGCCCGCGTTCTTTTGGTTCAGGCTGTTGGGGGCTATGGCTGTCGCCCATTTACCGCTTGTCATGGCTGTCAGTCTGACACTGAATGCCAGCGTTATTGATGAATGTGGCAATTTCCTCGGCCCGCCACACGGTAGTGCGGGGGCCAAGCTTGACCGGCTTGGGAAAGCGGCCGGTGCGGCATCCCTCCCACCATGCGCTTTTGCTGATGGGGATGATGGCAAGGATTTGGGGCAAACGAAGAAAGCCGTAAGTGGGGATGGACGATTGTTTCTGTGACATAAAAAGCCTCGTGCGGTTAAAAGAACGAAAAAAAGAGCACCTTGGACACCGGGTCAAGGGGCTCGTAGGCTCGCTCAGTTATGAAGCGCGGGGCTTTCTAAGTTGTTGAAGTCGCGGTTAAACCGGAGAAGTTGTGATTTATCCGCGTACGAAGCACTATATATACGATTTATTTAAAGTAAACCGGTCATTATTTCCGGCTTGTTTGTACAATACCGTCCAGTACGGTCTACTCCTTTTTGTAACTATATAAAAAGTAAACAGAATTTTTTTGACAAAAGGACGCGAAATAAATTTGTAGATCTCATGTAATGTTAAGTAACTATTGCGTATAATTTTTTAAGTTCTGTAATTTCTCAATCCTGGGCTTCCTTGGGCGGAGTCAGCCTTGCTCGAATGATGCTGGCCTATCAAAAACATAAGAAAAGGGCGGCGCGGTTTATGCGAGTGGCACCCTACGGGGAAGTGTCGCGCTGCATAAAGCCGTGCCGCCCTTTTGGCCGGTAAGCCTATTTTGCTTTCAACTTGTCCAGGTAGTCGGCCCACTCTTGAAGCATGCGCCTGCGCTCCGGCAGGTACTCGGCGTAGTTGTACGCCGCCCGCACTCCGTCGCGCTCGCTGTGGGCAAGCTGGCGCTCTATCCAGTCCCGGTTGTATCCCTGCTCATTCAGGAGAGTGGAAGCCAGGGAACGGAAGCTGTGAAACGACATGTCCTCTTTGATGTAGCCCATGCGGCGTAAGGCGATCACCAGCGTACCCTTGTGCATGTGCGGGTCTTTTTTGCTCCAGCCGGGGAACACGTATCGATCATGCCCGGAAAAAGCGTGCAGTTCGCGGAAAATCGCCAGGGCCTGACGGGAGAGCGGCACGATATGGACTTGCTTCATCTTCATGCGGGAAGCGGGTATGCGCCATTCGGCCTTGTCCAGGTCGATTTCCGGCCATTCCGCCCCGGTAAGCTCGTTCGCCCGCACGAAAACCAGTGGGCCGAGGCGCAGGGCACATTGCACGGAGAACCTGCCTTTGTGGGCTTCAAGGTCGCGCAGCAGCTTGCCCACGGCCTTGGGTTCAGTAATGGTGGCGTAATGTTTATCCACAAACGGGGTGAGCGCCCCACGCAGATCGGCGGCAACGTCGCGCTCTCCCCGGCCCGTGGCGATGGCGTAGCGGAAAATCCGCCCGCACTCGCGCATGGCCCTGTGCGCCGTGGTTAGGGAGTTGCCTTCCACCTTGCGCAGCACGGCCAGGAGTTCGGGCGCGGAGATGGCCTTGATGGGACGTTTGCCAAGGGCCGGAAAGATATTGCTTTCCAGGCGGCTCTTGATGGTTTCCGCGTAATGCGGTGTCCAGGTTCCCGAATATTTGTCCAGCCACTCCCGCGCCACGGCTTCAAAAGAGTTCCGGGAGGCTTCCGCCGCCATGATTTTGGCGGTCTGCTTGGCCGCGCTCGGGTCGATGTGGTCCACCAGAAGCTTTTTCGCGTCCTCGCGCCGGTCCCGCGCCTCTTTCAGGCCGATGGCCGGATACGGGCCGATGACCAGGAGCTTTTGCTTGCCCGCAAAACGGTAAGCCATGCGCCAGGATTTCTTGCCTTCCGGAGTGACGTAGAGGAACAGCCCGCCGCCGTCTGAATGCTTTTGCACCTTGCCGTTGCCGCTGACGCGCCGGATAAATACGTCTGTAAGCTTCATAGATTGGACTCCGCAGGGGTGAACGTACCGGATACGGGGCGCAGTACCAACACCACGCCGAGTAATCCAATGTTTTCAGCTGAATATGCGGAGCCCCTTGGGTGTATTTCCTTGAACAGGAAAATGGAGTATAGGAACAAAATTCGCTTGAGGTACAAGGGCAGCCGCAAGCCCCTTGTATCGAAAACGTACCAACATGTCTACCAACATAAAATCGGGATTTTGCCGGATTTTGAACAACTAAAAACGGAAATAATTTCCTGTAATATGATGAAATTAGTTGACTTATTGTGTGTTGATAGACTTGTGTGGATTGAGTATATTTCTCCTTTGCGGAAAACAAAAAATCATCTCGTGACGACTTTGTCTAGTGTCTAATTGCAAAAATAAGAAGACTTATTTTTGCTAAGATCGCTACGCCGAAAAACGTGGTTTTCGGCTTGCTCCGTCGCCTGCGGCGGCGCAAAATCCTGACAGATTTTGTGTGGTTACTTTTACAAGTAACCACTAGCACTATCCTCATTGCGTTTGCTGCAACAGGAAAATAAGCGGCAAATACGGCAAGAGTGAGGAAAGCGGGTGGGGGCTCGGTTTACCGTCAGGCAAGAAAGGCGAGATTTCGGCGACAGGAGCGGACTCTTCGGTCCATGGCTGTCGCCAAAATCGATGCCTGACGAAGTATCACGGTAAACCGAGCCCCCACCCTGCCGCTTATTTTTCCGATTCTGCCTGCGGCGCGATCAGAGTCGGCAGATTATAGGGCTGCTCCAGCATGGAAGGCACCGGTGGAATGACCCCGCTCGCCGGAGGCGTTGCGGCTGCCGCCGGCGAAGCCTGCGCGGCCGGGGGCTGAGCCTGCGAGGGGGACGCGGTTCCCGGCGCGGCCGGGGGCTGAGCCTGTGCAGCGGGCGCGGCCGAAGGGGCCGCCTGCTGCGGAACAGGCGCCGCGACGGGAGCCGCCGGGCTTCCGCCCTGGTCCGGTACGCGCAGGGTCGGCCCGTCGGACATCTTGGGCGCCGCCGCCGGAGACGGCATTGCCGGAACCGGGGCAAGCGCCGCAGGAGCGGCAGGCGCGCTCTGTGCGGGAAGCGCCGTCCCCGGCGTGGTCGGAATATCCGCCTGTTGCGGGGCGGTCGCTGAGGGCGTTACGGCAGAAGCGGTCGGCGGGGGGGCCTGGTCCCGGCCCGGCATGGGCGCATCTTTTTCCACAGGCTTCGGCGCGGCTGCCGAAGCTTTGCCCGGCTTGCCTTTTGCCGCGCTTCCCGCCTTCGCGGCGGGTTTGCTTCCGCTCTTCCCGGCCCCGGCCGGGGCGGCCGCGGCCTTTTTGCCGGAACGGTAGTTCTTTTGATATTTCGGGGTATCCTGAAGATACGGCGTTGTGGCCGCGGCGCTGTAGGCCGGCGCGGCCGGAGCCGGCTGCACGGCGGGCGCCGCATGGATCGGGGTTGCGGTCGCGCCGGTCGCCCGGTCGTACTGCTGCGCCTGGGTATAGTTCGGGGGCTGCGCGTACCCGCCGCCGCAGACGGAAGCTTCCGTCAGATTGTTGTAAAATACGGCCACCGCGTCATAGCAGCCCTTGCGCTTGTGCAGATGTTCCCACTGGCTGTCGCACCAGCGCCGCATGTCTTCAATATACAGATCGCGGTTGATGTCCACTTCGCGCAGAGCATCGGAACATTCCTGGCGAGAGGCAAAATCCTCGTCCCGCAGATTGACCCGCCGCCGCACTTCCGCACAGCCCTTGAAGCAGCCTTCGCGGGTGACCGCGCCCAGAGAGCTGTTCTCATTGCACCGGGCAAGGCAGGCGTCATAGGCCGCCCGCAGGTCGGCCCGCACGGGTCCGCTATACGCTTCGGCGGACAAAGACGCCCCTGGCGACGGTTTGACGGTCGCGTAGCGGCTCTCGGCACAGCCGGCGGCCGACAGAAACAAGCCAATGCAGGCGGCTGCCGGAATGGCCCAAACGGTATGTGGAAAACGCTGCATGATTCCTCCGGGCGGGAATATTTTGCTCAAATGGCACTCAACGCTGATAAATGCAAAAAATATGCCTGCCTATCATGGGGTTCAAGACGCATGTGCCCGCCATCCTAGGGCCGAAGCACGGTTTGCCGTCAGACGAGGACCGTTCCGCAGGATAGCGGAACGAGACAAGGGAGCATAGCGACCCCGCCCGCAGGGCGAGGCGCAGGATGTGCCGAGTCAGGACAAGATTTTGGCGGCAAGAGTATACTCTTCTGGTATTCGACTGCCGCAAAAATCGATGTCTGACGAAGCATCACGGCAAACCGCCCCACCTGCTTTGCCTTTTACCCCATCTGGGGTATACTGGAAACAACGGCGGGCAAATTCGCCGCGCGCAAGCGAAGAGCACACTATTCGGATGAAGAGCTTCGACATACTTTCAGACAAGGAGACACGCCATGCCGCTGACCGGACCCAAAGACATGTTCGCGCGGGCCTATAAAGAAGGGTACGCCATCGGGGCCTTCAACGTGAACAACATGGAAATCATTCAAGGCATCATGATGGCCGGCGCCGAAGAAAAAGCCCCGCTGATTCTGCAGGTTTCCGCCGGAGCCCGCAAGTACGCCGGGCAGAATTACATTGTGAAGCTGATCGAAGCCGCGCTCATGGACACGGACCTGCCCGTGGTGCTGCACCTTGACCACGGCCCCGACTTTGAGCTGTGCAAGGCCTGCATCGACGGCGGCTTCACCTCGGTCATGATCGACGGATCCCATCTGCCCTTTGAGGAAAACATCAAGGTGACCAAACAGGTGGTGGAGTACGCCCACGACAAGGGCATCTGGGTTGAAGGCGAACTGGGGCGCCTGGCCGGGGTTGAGGACGACGTTTCGTCCGAACACAGCGTCTACACCGATCCGGATCAGGCTGTGGAATTTGTGCAGCGCACCGGCTGCGATTCTCTTGCCATCGCCATCGGCACCAGCCACGGCGCGTATAAATTCGCCGGCGACGCCAAGCTTGATTTCCCCCGCCTGGAAAAAATCGGCAAACTGCTGCCCGGCTACCCCATCGTGCTGCACGGCGCTTCCAGCGTGCCTCAGGAGTTTGTGGAAATGGCCAACAAATACGGGGCCAAGGTCAAGGGCGCCAGGGGCGTTCCCGAAGAACTGCTGCGCAAGGCCGCGGGCATGAGCGTGTGCAAGATCAACATCGATACGGATATCCGTCTGGCCATGACCGCTTCCATCCGCCAGTATTTTGCGGAACACCCGGAAGAGTTCGACCCGCGCGGCTATCTGAAACCCGCCCGCGAAGCCGTCAAAAAAATGGTGCAGCACAAGATCAAAAACGTGCTCGGCTGTTCGGAAAAAATGTAACGGATACAACCTTGCGGGGCGGTTCTGCCGCCCCGCTCATTCATGCCATGTCAGCAACTCTCGCCGCCGTCTGCATCGCCTTCATGATTCTGTCTCTGGGATTGCATCTGTTCGGCCTGCCCGCCAACTGGCTTATCCTGGGCCTGGCCGTCATCTGGGCTCTCTCCGCGCCGGACAGCACCCTGACCGCCAACAATTTCATCGTGCTCGGCGCGCTGGCTTTGGTCGGCGAACTGGCGGAATTTCTGATGCTTCATATCTGGGGCAAAAAATACGGCGGTTCTGGCAAAGGCACCATCGGCGGCATGATCGGCGCCTTTGCCGGGGCCATTGTCGGCGCGCCCTTTTTTCTGGGAGTCGGCGCTTTTTTCGGCGCCCTGGCCGGAGCCTTTCTGGGCAGCCTCGCCGTTGAGCTTCTGCGGGGCCTGCCCAACGAGGCCGCTCTGAACGCCGCCTGGGGCGTCATGCTGGGCCGTTTCGGCGGCACAGTTCTCAAGGCGGCTCTGGGCTTCGCCATGATCGCGTACGCCGCGCCGCGCATCTGGCCCGGCTGAAACGGCGGATTTTGCCTTCCGGACGGCGTCAAGCGCTTTTTCCGGGCCGGGGCTGTACCCAACCGCGCTACCCCCGGCCCGTAAAAAGCGCTTTCCTTGCCGTAAAACAAAATCCGCCGTTTCAGCAGCGGCCGTCTTCAGTGATACCTTCAAAAGGCAACGTGGATGAGTAAAAAAAATTCTTCAAACAATAACGCCCCGGTAGTGGTCCTGGTGCGGACGCGTTTTCCCGAAAACGTCGGCATGGCGGCCCGGGCCTGCGCCAACATGGGCGCAGCCGAACTCATTCTGGTCGATCCCGAGCGATGGGACATGGACAAGGCCGCCCCCCTGGCCACCGGGCAAGGACTGGCTGTGCTGCAAAGCTTGCGCATTGTGCCGACCCTGCGCGAGGCTTTGGAAGGATGCACGCACGCTTTCGGAACCACCGCCCGCACCGGCGGCTGGCGGCAGGGGGTGATGCCCCCGGCCCGGGCGGCGGACGAAATCTGCGCTGTTGCGCGGACCGGCGGCAGGGTCGCGCTGGTCTTCGGCCCGGAAGACCGGGGGCTTGAAAACGGCGAAGTTGCAATTTGCACCCGTCTGGTGACCATCCCCACCGCCCCGGAGCAGCCCTCGCTGAATCTGGCCCAGGCCGTGCTCATCGTGCTGTACGAATGGTTCACGGCAAGACTTGAGCATGCGTACCACCCGGACCGGCGGCCCAAAAAACGCGGCGCATCCCGCGCCGCGACCCTGGAAGAACAAGAGATGCTCTTTGCTGCGCTTCGTCATACGCTGACCCTTGCCGAATTTTTGCCGGAAGACAACCCCGACTGGTTCATGCAGCCCTTGCGCCGTTTTTTTTGCCGCGCCGGACTGCAGCGCCATGAATTCGACCTGTTCATGGGCGTTTGCCGGCGCTTTGACCGACTTGCCGAAAAGGCCTTCCCCAAAGTATAGTGCGGCCATGTCCGTACCCTTTTCGCACACCCATGCCGCCCTTTTGCCGAACAGTAGGGCTGATCTGCCCCGCGAGGCGGAACTGGCCTTGCGCGCCAGCGAGCAGAAATTTCGCTCCATGGCCGAAAATTGTCCTGACCTCATGTGCCGCCACGACGCGCAAGGCCGCATCGTTTACGTCAGCCCCAACCTCAGTGACTTCACTTCGCTCGCCGAGGAGGAAGTGCTGGGCAGAACCCTGGATGAACTGAAGATCAGCCCCGACTATATCGTTTTCATGCTTGAAAACATGACCCGAGTGCGCGAACTGCGCCTGCCCGTGCAGTCGCGCCTGTGTTTTCGCTCGTCCAGGGGCTTTGTTCTGACCATTGAAGTGCGTTTGTGGCCGGAATTCGACCACGAGAACAATATCGCCTTTGTGTCGGCGTATATTCGCGACATTTCGTCCATGCTCCGCACCGAACAGAGCTACCGCGCTCTTTTTTCCAGCATGGTCGACGGCTTTGCCTTTTTTGAACTGCTGCCCGCCGGGCCGGAGCGTGAAGAAGACTTTATTCTTCTGCTGCTGAACCCGGCCTTTGCGCGCATGCATTCCCTGTCCGAAAACCGTGCCCTGGGCCGCAGCCTTTTCGAATTGCTGGGTTCTTCCGCAATGGAATGGCGACGCATATTCTTGCAGGTTCTGCATTCCGGCAACAGCACTCTTGCTTCTATCCACGATACCGAACTGGGGCGTTACTTTGAACTTTCCCTCTATTCTCCCGAAACAGGGCGAATCGCCTGCATCGCCAAGGATGTCACGGACCTGCGCCTCAGCGACGAAAAAATACGGCTGAACGAGGCACGGCAAACAGCGCTGTATGCCATTTCGCAACTGGATGACAATCTGACCGAAGACGAACTGATCCTTTTCGCCCTGGACAAAGCCACACGGCTCACCGGCAGCAAGACCGGCGCCCTGTTTTTCAAGGCCGGAAGCGGCGCGGATCCGTCGCGCCACTTCTGGGTGCCCGGCGCCCCCATGCCGGACAAAGAAAAAAAGCGTCGATCCGACCTCAGCCGCAGCATCCTGGAAGGAATTTATAACCGGGAAGCCCCGCCGGGCATTTACAACTCGCCCGCTTTTTTCCCCTCCCGCATGTCCGTTCCGGGGCACGCCCGGCGCTACATGCTGGCCTCGATCATGGAAAAAGACAAGATCGTCTGCGTCGCGGGCGTTGCGGACAAGGCCATCCCTTATGAACCCGGCGACCTGCGCCAGTTGGAGCTTTTCATAAACGGCATGTGGCAGATTTTGCGCAGGCGCTGGACAATGGGCTCCCTGACCCGCGCCAAAATGGACGCTGAGCAGGCAAGCCTCGCGAAAAACGAATTTTTGGCCAACGTCAGCCATGAGCTGCGCACGCCCCTCAACGGAGTCCTCGGCATGCTGCAACTGTTGCAGATGTCGGACCTGACACGCGAACAGCGCGACTGCGTGGAAACAGCCAATTTTTCGAGCAACAGCCTGCTTCGCGTCATTTCCGACATCCTGGATTTTTCACGGGCTGAAGCCGGCAAGATGGAATTGAGGCGTCAGCCCTTTTCCCTTGCGCAGGTTCTGAGCAACGCCTTGGACATTTTTACCCATGACGCCAGGCACAAACAGCTGGACTTCGCTCTGCACGTCGAGCCCACCGTGCCTTCCCTGCTCATGGGCGACGACGCCCGGCTCAGACAGATTATTTTCAATGTCGTGGGCAACGCCATAAAATTCACGGAAGAGGGCCGGGTGCATGTGCACTGCTCCATGCTGCCCCGGAGCTTCAAGGGCAACGCTTCCATCTACATCACAGTGGAAGATACCGGCATCGGCATTCCCGAAGACAAGCTCGGGTATATTTTTCAAGCATTTACCCAGCTTGACGGGTCAAGCACTCGAGCCTATTCCGGTACGGGTTTGGGGCTGGGCATCGTACGCCGTCTTGTCGCTTTGCTGGACGGCAGCATATGTGTGGAAAGCACAGTCGGCCAGGGGACCGTGATGCATATATCCTTGCCGTTTGAGCTGCCGCCGTCCCTCTTGCCCGTTGCCGCGCCCGATTCCGCCGGAATCCGTCCCTCTTCGCGGCCGCTGCGGATTCTGGTGGCGGAAGACGACCCGGTCAGCCAGGTGGCCGTTCGCGGCATGCTGATGCGCTTGGGACACAAGGTTTTTTGCGTGGAAAACGGCAGCCTTGCTCTGGAATCTTTGGCCCGGGATGATTTCGACTGTCTGCTCAGCGACATCCAGATGCCGGTCATGAGCGGTACGGAACTGCTCCGGCGCATCCTTGAAGATCGCGCTTCGGGAACCATGCGCAAAAACAGCGCCATTCCCGTCATCGCGTTGACCGCCCATGCCATGGCCGGCGACCGCGAGCGCTTTCTGGCCGCCGGGTTCGACGAATATGTCGCCAAACCCATCGTCATTGTCGAACTGCAAAAGGCCCTCTCCATGCTGGCGCAAAAAATGACGACAGCCGCGGCCATCAGTGCTAAGGAATTGCCATGAGCGTTCGTTCCCTGTGCTTGATTTTTGTCGCCGCCGTTGTCCTGGCGGCTCCGGCTTGCGCACGGGCGGCCCTTCCCGGATGGACCGGCTCCACGGACCCGGCTGAAGCGCGCGCCAGGCTTGCCATGGAAAAACGAGTGGATTCGTTCACCATCATCCAGCGTAATGAACGGTACCGGGTCAACATTTCCTATCCCTCCATCGGCAATGCCGTGGCCGACGAAGAATTGGCGATCTGGGCGCGCGACCAGGCCAACGCTTTCATCAAAGGCGTGGAACAGATCTCTCCCTCCTCGCCTTTGCCCTATGAGCTCGCCATCGCTTACGACATGCACGTCGCCTCCCCCCGCGTGCTTTCAATCATTTTCACCATCAGCACGGCCTTGGGCGGAGCCCGCCCGGAATCGGGCCTCGCCACCTTTGTCTATGACCGCCGGGATGGCCGCCGCCTGACCTATGACACTCTTTTTCTGCAACGGGACGGCCTGCTGCAAGCCCTGTCCGAAGCCTGCGTCAAATCCCTGCGCGAACAGTTGCACGAAAAAGCCCATCCGGACATGATCAAAGCCGGAACAGCCCCGGAAATCGTAAATTTCGATCTGTTCACCCTCTCGCCCCAAGGCCTTGTTGTCTACTTTCCTCCGTACCAGGTGGCGCCCTACAGCGAAGGCGTCATGAAGGTGGCCATCCCCGTGCAGAGCCTTGAGGCCTTCAAGCCACAGCTGTCTTTCTGGAACAAAGAGCCGGGGCGATGAAGGCTGAAATCCGGCTTTGCCTGCTCGTCTGTCTTGTTGCCGGGGTTATTCTTTTTCCCTCCGCCGCAAAGCCGCAGGGAACGCGTCCCCAACAGTTTCAGCCGGGCTTTCGCACCTTGGGCATCTGGAACTCCTCGACGCAGATCCGCATGGATGTGGCGGTCTGGTATCCGACCCTGCGGTCGCCCAGAGACATGCGCATCGACGGCTGGTCCATTCTGGTCAGCAAAAACGCACGGGAAGCGCCCGGCCAGTATCCCGTCATCCTTCTTTCTCACGACGCCGGATCTTCACGCCTGAGCACGCACGACCTGGCCGCAAGCCTTGCCCGTCAGGGCTTTCTTGTTATCGCCCCCACCCATCCCGGTGACAATTCGGACGATACCGCCGATTTATACCACGCCGCACTGTTTCAAAGCCGCCCCCGGCACCTGCTGCTTGCGCTTGAAGCGGTGCTTGCCGCCCCGGAACTGGCTTCCCTGGTGGATGAAAGCCGCATTGGCCTTCTGGGCGTCGGATCCGGCGCCGTCACCGTTCTTCAACTCGCCGGGGCGGTTCCCGATTTATCCGACTTGTCGGCATACTGCGCCGGGGAGCAAGGCAGCGATCCGCTATGCACGGGCTGGGCCCGGACGCGGCATGCGGCCATGCAGAAAGACTATGCATCCATTCTCGCCGCGCAGGGCGCGGGCGCCTTCACGCCGGAACTGGGCCTTTTCGCCGCGCCTGAAGCCCCCCCGAAGGCGGCGGACAGCGACGTTCCGCACGACGGCGAAGAGGACGAAACAACGCGGATGGCCTCGCCCGTTCCCGCTCCCCTGCGCACGCCGCCGACGCCCGCCGTGGCGAAGCGGCCGGCCTCCCGCCGGCAAATCAAAGCTGTCGGTCTGATGACTCCCGGCTGGATCGGGCTTTTTTCCGAAAGCTCCCTGCGCGCGGTCGCCGTACCTTTGGGCATTCTCGACGTTGCGGACGACGTTTTGTACCCCACGGCCGGCAATACGAAAGCTCTCGTGCGCAGCCTGCCCGCCCGCCCGGTGCTGCGCACTCTGGAACACGGCGGACATTACGCCGTGCAGGTGCCTTGTCCGCCCGTTTCCGCCGACAGTTTCGCGGCCCTGTGCAGCGGGCGCAATGAGCGGGATTCTGAAGCGGCGAGACAACGTAACGCCTTTTTTGCCCACTTTTTCCAACGGGAATTAGGAGCGCCGCTGCCCCCGTTGCCCGCGCCGCCGGAACAGCCGAAACGGCAATCGGCATTGCGCGCCGCCGATCGGGGCGTCGTCAACGCGACGGTTTCCACCGTGCCGGCAGCAGCCGCCGCAACTGTAAACCAAGGAAACAAAACCCGGCAGGACAACGGCACGGCCGTGCCGGAACGGACTCCGGCGCGGCGGCCGGCCGCCCGCCGATAGAGCAATTTCACTTTGAAATTGCTCGGCAGACGCGAAGCGGATGCCCGCGAAGCCTATCGTTTGTCTTTGTAATTTAGTATTGTTATGTGCTTAATTCTGTGCAGTTACGAGACTTCAATTGTATAATTTCAAAGTTAAAATGCTCCAGTGTTTACTTGCAAAAGTAAACACAAAAAATCCGTCAGGATTTTGCGCCGCCGCAGGCGGCGGAGCAAGCCGAAAACGACGTTTTTCGGCGTAGCGATCTTGGCAAAAATAAGTCCTCGTATTTTTGCAATTTAACACTAGGTTGTCGCGCGTTTCGCGACGTCTTCCAGCAGTTCGGTCACCGAACGGAACCAGCAGCGCACCATGTGCCGCATCAGGCCCACATCTTCGGCCTTGGCCAGAAGCCCCAGCACGGGGACGCCGGCCCCGAAGGCCGCGCCCACCTCCGCCCAGGCGTCGCAACCGGAAGGCCCCAAATAGACGACAAGGTCCGCCCGGGTCGCCGATTCTACGCAGAAGTCAAAAATACGGCGCCCTTCTTCGGAATGGATAAAGGACGTCAGTTCCAGCCGGGAAAGAAAAGCTTCTTCCGGCCGACCTTCGCGCAGCCAGGACAGCACCTGATGTCCCGCATCCTCCAGTCGTTCGGTCAGCATTTCCACGGCGTGCTGGTGCTTCCACGAAGCGGCTATATAAATGCGCATGTCGTCCCCCTTTGAGCCTTTTCACTTTAAATGCTTGCAACGTCCCCGCGCGGGACGGCTTTTCTCATTTCAGGACAGGCCGTTCCAGCGGGGAAAGCGGGCGCTGTCCACGCCCAGACTGTCCAGAATGCGGCCCGTCATCATATTCACAAGGTCGTCGACGCTTTGCGGACGATGGTAAAAGCCGGGGCAGACAGGCACGATACCCACCCCCAGTCGGGCCAGTTTCAGCATGTTTTCCAGGTGCACGGCGCTGAGCGGCGTTTCCCGCGCGGCCAGCACCAGATTTCTTCGCTCTTTCAGCATCACGTCGGCCGCGCGGCACAGCAGATTGCCGGACAGGCCGTTCGCTATGGCCGCCAGCGTGCGCATGCTGCACGGGACGACAACCATGGCCTCCGCCCTGAAAGAGCCGCTGGCTATGGGCGCGGCCATATTTTCCGCCGGATGCAGGGCGCTCGCCAGAGGGCGGATGTCCGCCGCATCCGCGCTGCATTCATGTTTCAGCACCTTCCAGCCGTATGCGCTGACCACGCAGTGAATCTCGTGCCCCAGAGCATGCAGGGCGCGCAGCACGGAAAGACCGTATACGGCCCCGCTGGCGCCGGTGATGCCCACAATGATCCGCATGTCCTCTCCTTACAAAAACAAGAGCAGCGAAACCGCCATCAGGGCCATGCCGCCCACAACCCCGTAGATGCACAGGTGATGCTCGCCGTACTCCTCTGCCGCGGGCAACAATTCGTCCAGAGAAATGAAAACCATGATGCCCGCCACACCCGCGAATAAAATTCCGAAGACAGCGGGAGAAAAGAAAGGCAGCAGAATGAGATAGCCCACAAGCGCGCCCAGAGGTTCCGCAAGGCCGGACAAAAAAGAATGGAGAAAGGCCGTTTTCCGGTTGCCGGTGGCATAAAAAATCGGCACGGCGACTGCGATTCCTTCAGGAATGTTATGGATGGCGATGGCCCCGGCAATGGCCACCCCCAGCGCAGGGTCGCTGAGCGCCGCCGTAAACGTGGCCAGACCTTCGGGAAAGTTGTGAATCGCAATGACGATGGCCGTAAACACTCCGGTGCGGTGCAGCCTGCTCCTGTCGGGCGGCGAAACGCCGTTCGCGGTCGGCGCGTTCCCTTCCGCTTCGGCCGCCACCGCGTCAATGACGCTCTGCGGCGGCACTTCATGGGGGTTATTTCCCGACGGCACCAAGGTATCAATGAAGGCAATGAGCGCGATACCACCAAAAAAAGCGGCAACGGTCATCCATGACCCGAATACGTTGCCCCAGTGCCCGGTCAGGGCGATTCTGGCCTTGACCAGAATCTCCGCAAACGAAACATAAATCATCACACCGGCGGAAAATCCCAGGGCCAGCGAAAGAAAGCGGGTGTTCGTCTCTTTGAACACCAGGGACAGCACGGCTCCGATCCCCGTGGAAAGCCCGGCGAGAAGCGTCAGGCTGAAGGCAAGCCACACGGAATGCGTATCCATAGCGTCCTTCCGGATTCCCTGCGGGAAGGGATTATGCGGTTTTGCGCAGCCCCGCAAAGGCGAGGATCACGCCGAGCACGATGCCGAGCAGGGCTGCGAAGACCACCTGAAAGTGCGGGGGCAGCAAAAAGGTGATGGTATGCGCCGGATACCAGAAAAATGGGATAGTCTTTTTGAACACAAAACCCCAAAGGGAATTCCAGTTGAGTTCAGAAAGAATGCGCCCGAAGGCGATGGGCGAAAAAAGTCCTTTTATCGTGCCGCCGGTGCCCGCGATATGGATGTCGGTGATCTTGTGCAAGGTCATGAACACCGGGGCGAAAATGCTGTTGATGGCCACGCTGATGCAAAAAGCGGTCAGCAGACGCAGGGGAAAATCCCCGGTTTTCAAGGTGGCGACGGATACGGGCAGCCCCAGTTCGGCCAGCACATTGGGCGTGCCGGTGGCGAAAATGGTAAAGGCGGCCTTGATGCCCACGCCCAGAAAACCCCAGACCACCGCTTTAGGCAGAATACCAAAACCAGGGCGGTTGTACACCCCTGTTGTTATGCGCAGGCCGATGCATTCGCCAAAGGTGGCAAGCAGCGCGAATTTCGCGAAGCTCATCAAATAGGGCGCGGCGCCCGTCACGGCGATGAAGCGGTCCAGAAAGCCGGGAATGATTGCGCAGACGGCCACAATGGCGCATACTGAAAGACAGATCTGGATATCATTGCGTTGCATGTCTCACTCCTGCACATAAAAAAAAGCCCCGGCACTTGCGCAATGCCGGGGCCTCGCGCACGAACGCGTGCGACTAATAGCGGGGCTGGCGGGGAGCCTTGGGCTGCGCTTCATTCACGCGCAGGGCACGGCCGCCCATGGAAGAGCCATCCAGAGCCTGAATGGCGGCAGGCGCGTCGGCCGCGGCCATTTCCACAAACCCGAAGCCGCGAGCGCGGCCCGTTTCCCGGTCTGTCACCAGATGCACGGAGTTCACGGTGCCGTATTCGGCAAAAAGGGCGCGAATCTCTTCTTCCGTTGCCGACCAGGGCAGGTTGCCCACATAAATAGACTTGCTCACTAACAAAACCTCTCACAAATAAAGTTTCGCACATCACGCTCCCGCACACACATGCGAAACCATTCCGTACGTTGATTGACCAATCCGGTACGACAGATAGAAAAAATATGCAAGGGCTTTCAAGCGGTTTTTTAATTTTTTGCCTGTTTTTCCACCCAGTCCGCGAAACGAGTTAAAAAAGCATGCAAAAATTTCCGGCTGTCCTCATTTTTTACCCGACCGTCGGCCTCAAAAAAATCGCCCTTGTCCGTCAGGTATATTTCCGGCTGGCTGATCAGGCGCATGCCCAGCACGGTCAAAATGCTGCGCAGCTGCGACTGGCAGACCGCCGTGCCCGCGGCGCTGGGGGTGATGCCCGCGATGGCCGCCGCTTTGCCGCTCCAACTGTTGTGCCCCGGAGGGCGCGATCCCCAGTCCAGAGCGTTTTTCAAAACAGCCGGCATGCTGCGGTTGTATTCGGGTGTGACAAAAAGCACCGCGTCCGAAGCCGCTATGCGTTCCTTCATCCGCGTGACCGGGGCGGCGGGGTTCAGTTCCGCATCCTGATTGTACATGGGAATGTCGCTCAAATCGACGATATCGGCCGTGAACAGGTCGCGCCCGATGTCGGCCAGCGCGAGGGCGAGTTTCTTGTTGATTGAATCTTTACGCAGACTGCCCACAAAAATTGTCAGGGTACGCATGCGGTTTCTCCTTGTCCGGACGTTTTGCGGCCGACCATAGCACTGCGGAAAAGTTTTGGCAAAAAACATAATCCATTGCCGAAAGCGGACGTTTTGCTCGCCGTCCGTCGCCGACGGGCATGAGCAGGTCCGGACGCGAGCCGCCAAGGGCGACCGGCCTCAGAACTCGAACTTCAACTGCAAGCTGCCGGAAACCCCGTCGCGCACGCCGGTATAGCCCTGCACGGCCAAATCCAGGGAAAAGCCGGAATTCTTCACCGGCCTGATGGTCAGGCCCAGTTCGCCGACGCCCGTATCGCCCTTGAGTGCCGGGGAGCCGATGCCCACGCCGTTGACGCTGCTCTTCTGCCTGCCGTCGAACTCATGTTCCCAGTAAGCCCCGACGTAGGGCGCGGCGTAGTCGCACACCGCGTAGTTGAAGCGTCCGCCCAGGCGGGTGCGCAGGGAATCGGCGTCCTTGAAGCGCACCTTGTCGCCGTGCACTTTCACGGTATCGCTGCCCTGACGGGTCCAGATGAACTTGCCGGACATATCAAGCATGGCCTTTTCCGTGATGCTCCACTGATAGCCCAGGCCCGCGTGCGCGCCCCAATACATGGCGTCGGAGTCGAAATCCGCCTTGTTGCCGTTGTACCGAATGTCGCTGGTGTTGAAGTCCACGCTGGTCCGGCCCAGACGGGCCGAGGCGTCTATATAAATGACGCTCGGCTCCACTTCCTGTGGGGCGCTCGCTCTCGCTTCGCCGGAAAGCCCGGTTTCCGGCTCGCTCCGCTGCGCGGCGGCCGCACGTCCTGTGCGGCCAATAGGGAAGTCCCACCGGCCCAAGACGCCGCCGCCGTAATAGCTGGTGTCGCCGTCGCCGTCCACGGAAGCGTAATTACTGAAGCTGTTGTACGAGTTGTAGTTGCCCCAACCGCCTTCAAAAAACACGCCCAGGGTGACGCGGCCCGGCCCGACATCGTTGCCGACGGCCAGACCGGCCAGCATGGAAGCGCCGGAAACGTCCACGTGCGAGCCTGTGTTGTAGCTGCTCCAGCCGCCGGAACCGGCGGCAAACGCGCCGATTTGGAAGCCCGGTCCTTTGGTGGCGAAGAGCGCGGAGCCAAAGCCTTGGTTCAGAATAAGGTCCGCGCCCTGGTTCACGAAAGCCAGGGAGGCCGTGCGGCCTTCGGCAAAGGCCTTCAGGCGGTCATAGGCCGGGGTGGTGGGGGAAAGCTTCTGGAGCATGGCCAGGAGCTGATTGCTGTCCACCAGCAGAGTGTAAATATCGCCGTTGGCGGTCTGCACGGTCAGGCCGGTCTGGTCGGCCATGAGACTTGTCGCGCTGAGCAGGGTAAGGCTTTGTCCCGGGGCCACATTCGGCCGCACGCTCTGATACGTCAGGCCGATATCAGCGCCGGTCAAATCCGCATTGCCGGTGACGTTCAACATGGTCTGCCCCGGCGAGAGGCTGGCCGGAAGCTCAAAGAGCAGGCTTTTACCGGCCGCGTTCAGCGTGCCGGCATAACCCGCGCCCTGTCCCTGAACCCGCATGGCGGAGAAGTTCAGGGGATTGGCTGTGGAGGTCAGCATGCTGCCCCCGGCCAGATTGACGTCGGTAAAAGCGGGAACGTAGCTTCCGTCCAGTGTGCCGCCCGCTCCCGCCACGTTCAGGTTGCCGAAGGTGCCCGCACCGTTGTTGGCGCTGTTAACGGTAAAGGTGTTGCCGCCGTTCAACGTCACGTTGCCGATGTTCACCCCGGCGGCCGTGGTGCCGTCCAGGTTCAGGGCGGTGCTGCCGGCGCTCATGTCCAAAGTGCCGATATCGGCCATGGCGTCGGCTCCGGCCAGGGACAGGCCGGGGGTGATCAGCGTTCCGGCCTTGACCGTGGCGCTGTTGGCGCCGTTGCCGGCCAGGGAAAGGCCGTTGCCGGTCACCGTCAATTTGCCGCCCACGTCCAGCAGGATGCTTTCGTTGGTTCCGCTTCCGGCGCTGTAGGAGGCCGGGCCGGTGAGGGCGTAATCTCCCGCTGTGGCTATTTTATTCTTGAAGATATACAGGCTGGAATCGGCATTGGCCACCAGGCCGTGGGTTTCCGCGCCGCTGGTCAGGTCGGCAAGGTTTTGCGATGCGAACGCGCCCGTGGTGCTGCCGATAAGCGTGTACCTGCCGCCGAGTTGCAGGGGAGCGAGGCCGGAGGTGTTGGTGACGGCCAGGGTGGTCGCGCCGCTCAACGTCACGCCCGCGCCGCCCGTGGTCGCCAGAGCCGGGTTGTTCAGGTTGGCGACGCCGGCAAGGTTGAAGGAAAGCGCCTTGCCCGACGCGTTCCAGGCGATGGGGCTCACATACGCGCTGCCCGGACCGGTGACGCTGATGTTCCCGGCGCCGGTCATGGTTCCGCCGTTCGCGCTGGTCACGGTCAGGCTGTTGCCGTTCGCGAAAATCAGGCCGCTTCCGCCGCCGATGTTCACCCCGGCGGCCGTGGTGCCGTCCAGATTCAGGGCCAGACTGTTCGTGGCGGCGTCCAGCCCGCCGATGTCCACGGTGAGATTGTTGCCCGAGTCCGTCAGGTTCAGGGCGCTGACGCCGTACAAGGTGCCGCCAACCGTGAGACTCACCGGCTGCCCGGCGGCCGAGGCCGCGGAATAGGTCGTGCTCGGCGCGGTCCAGTCGCCGTTGGTGGCCACGCTGTTGTGGAACAGGGTCAGACTGCTGCCGCCCGGATTGCTGAAGGCGTAACCGTACTGCACGTTCCCCGAGGTAGTGAATGAGGAGTTGATCGGCGCTCCGTCGGTTTTATCGATCAGGGTCAGGCTCTGCCCCAGGTTGAGGGCCGGAATGGCGTCGGTCACGGCAACGGTCGCGCCGGTGATGTTGAGGGCGGCGCCCGGCGCCGAGAGCATGACGGAACCCGCCGTGGCGCCGGTCAGATCGAAGGTGAGCGCCTTGTTCGAGGCGTTGAAGGTGAAGGGGCTGTTGTAGACGTTGCCCGCGCCGTATACCGACAAGTTGCCGGCGGCGGTCATGCCGCCGGTGCCGGTGACGGTGAAGGCGCTGGCGTTTTTGAATGCCAGGTTGCCGATGGTCACATCGGAGGCGGCTGTGTTGTTAAGAGTAAGATTAAGCGAGTCCCGCAGATCGAGGTTGCTTGTTTTGAATTCAGCCGCGGTGGTATTTTTAGACACGGTTATCGACTTCGCCGTCCCCGTGCCATCGCCGACAATCAGCGTATTGGCTTGAAAAGAGGCGGTACCGCCTTTGTGATTCTGTACTGGATCAGCAGGTGAACCGCTTTTAATTTCGGCATCACCAAGTAAAGTCACGGTTCCCGAAGCAGTAAATGACGCATTTCCGCTTTGGCCTGGAATGAAGGATGGGGCAAAACCGCCATTCACTGAACCGCCTGTTATTGTCAGTGGGCCATTGATGTTCACATCTTCCGCGCTATACGTCACATTGCCGCCGGCTCCGCCTTGGCCCTGAGCTGGACCCGCAGCAGTTTGAGAAGGTCCCCCTCCCTGTCCACCTTCCAATACAACTGTCGTGTAGCTTTGGGTGCCGGAATCGTTCCTGCTGGCGCTGCCGCCGCTTCCACCCTGGCCCTGGGTACCGTCACCCCCTGCTGAGGCGCCGGTTCCCAACCCCGTGCCGCCGGCGCCGCCAGCCCCCCCGTTGGCGCCGTTCTGTGCGGAAGGCGTCCCCGCACCCGCTCCGACGCCTATTTTACCTCCATTATGCTGGCCATTCCCCCCATCGCCGGCTTTGCCATTGTTTTCGCCCACAAAAGCACCGCCGCCACCGCCGCCTGTGTCTCCTCCACCCAATATTTGTGATCCTGACCCACCCCCGCCGCCGTACATATAGAGGTCGGCGGCAGAAACCGGAAGCGGGCACAAAAAAGGCGCTGCGGCAACGCACAGCGCCAGGAGAGGAGCAAGCAGGCGAAGGCGGAAACGCCCTTCATTCACAACAAAAAATACGTACATGCCCCCCCCTCTACTGTCGGGCGCGGCAGGCTCGCGGCCGCTCCGGTTAAGGAAACCAAACAATCCCCAGCATGCTGTTACTTACATCAATCACAAAAACCGTTCAACAGCGGCAGATAAATTTTTTTAACGCAGGCAGAGGGCAAAAAGGCCGTTGTGCGAACAGGCCTTAACTTAAATGACGGCGAAACAGCCAGGTAGCAAAACTGAGGGTAACGATGCTGATCAGGACCAGCGGCCAGATGTCGTTCGCCACATCGGCCAGGGTCGCGCCTTCCAGATAAATGCGCTGGGCCAGTTCGATGCCGTAGCGCGGCGGGTTGAGGCGGGTGGCCAGTTCCATGCCCCGGGGCATGGAACTGACGGGCGTCATCAGACCGGAAAGCAAAATCATGGGCATGATCAGAGAAAAAGCATACAGCATGGCCTGCTGCATGGTGGCGGTCAGGGCGGAAACCGCCAGCCCGATGCCCACCACCGCGAAATTGAACAGCAGCAGCCCCCCGAAAAACAGCGCATAGGACCCGGCAAAGGGAATGTTGAACCAGAACAGCGCCACCAACAGCACTATGGCCGACTGCACCAGCCCGATGGCCACCGAGGGCAGAGACTTGCCCAGCATGATGGCCAGCGGCCCCAGAGGGGTCACCAGCAGTTGCTCGAAGGTGCCCTGCTCCTTTTCTCTGGCCACGGAAAGAGCCGTGATCATCAGCACCTGAATCATGGACATGGCCGCGATCAATCCTGAAACGACGTTCCAGCGGGTTTCCAGGTTCGGATTGTACCAGGACCGGGCGACCACGCGCGCGCCCGGCAGGCTGACGCCCTGTTCCCCGGCCCGCGCCCGGTTGAAGCCGTCGATGATCGTTGCCGCGTATTCGGCGGCGATGCCCGCCACATTGCCGTTGCGGCCGTCGACGATCACCTGCACGGACGCGTCCTTGCCGTTTGCCGCCGCCCCCCCCGTCAGGGCGTGGGAAAAACGCGAACCGATGTGCAGGACGAGCAGGGCCTGCTCGCCGTCCATCACGGACGCGATCCGGGCCGCATTGTCCAGGGTCAGCACGCGTTCGAAAATCCCGCTGCCCTCAAAGCGCATGACCAGCTCGCGCGAAAGCGCCGTTTTATCCTCATCCAGCAGAGCGTAATGGACCTTGTTCAGGTCATAGGTCGCCACGTAGCCGAACAGGATCGACTGCATGATCACGGGCACGATCAGGATGAAACGGCTCTGCTTGTCCTTGAGAATGACCCGCACTTCTTTGCGGAAAAGCACCAGGACCCTGTACAAAAAATCCAGCATCATATCCCGCTTTTTTGAAAAAAATTACGGAGCGTCCTTCCGCTGCCGCCGGAACTCCAGCCACGTAAATCGGTTTCACCATCCAAAATCGAAACCGCGGCGCTACGCGCCGGGACCGCTTTAACAATCGGTCCACGCCATGTTCCCGTGGAACATGGCGTCAGTTCAGCCTCTTTTGCGTGACGAAACGCGCCAGCCCCAGAAAAAACACGGCGTAGCCCGCGAGTATCGCCGTGTCGCGAATGACGATCTCCGGAACGGTGCCCACCAGGAACAACGTCTGCACCAGATCCACATACCAGGTGGCCGGAAACATATGCGCGATGATCCGCACCGCGAGATTCGCGCCGCGCAGGTCAAAGACAAAGCCGGACAGCATGGTCGTGGGCAAAAAACAGGAGAGCAGCACGATCTGGCTGGCCATGAACTGGCTTTTGACCGCCTGCGAAACCAGCAGTCCGATGCCCAGCCCTACCAACAGGTAAATGGCGGAACAGCCCACAATCACCGCGATGGATCCGCGCACGGGCACCTCAAAGACAAAAACCGCGGCCAGCAGACAGAGCGCCAGCCCGGCCATGCCCAGGCCGAAATAGGGCACGATTTTGCTGGCCAGAATTTCCCCGGCCCGCACCGGGGTCGCGAACAGCGATTCAAAAGTGCCCCGCTCCCACTCCCTGGCCATGACCAGGGCGGTGAGAAAGGCCCCGATCAGGGTCATGATCAGCACAATGACGCCGGGCACCAGAAAATAGCTGCTTTCCATGGCGTGATTGTACCAGACCCGCGTTTCCGCCGCGGCCGGAACGAAGGCCGGGGCGTCCCCTCCTGCCGCGGCCATGCGCCGCGCGTCCCAGAGGGCCACCGCGCCCTCGAGATAGCGTTGCATGATGCGGGCCTTGTTGGCGTCCCGGCCGTTGACGATGACCTGCACCGCCGTATCGCCATCCGCCCGCCTGCGCGTGTCCGGCCGCACGATGGCGTCCACGGAGCCCGAACGCAGCAGCGGTTCGGCCTCGTGCATGGAATGAACCAGAACCGGCGCGAAGTAGCGGGAAAGAGACAGACTGACGTACAAATCCCGCGTCTTCGGCGACGCGTCTTCCCGCACGACGGCCACGGGCACAAGTTGCACGTCCAGAGACAGGCCGAAGCCGAAAATGACCAGCAGCACCACCGGCAACAGCAGGCCCAGAGTCAGCGTGCTCTTGTCCCGCGCCATCTGGCGCGATTCCTTGCGGATGAGGGCCATGAGCCGGGTCCGTTTCGAAGCCGCCCCGTTCATGCGCGCGCCTCCCGCCGGCCCCGTTCGATAACCTCAATAAAAGCCTCGTTCATGCTCACGCCGGCGTCCGATCCCCGCGCCGCCCCCAGCCGGATGTTCTGCGGCGTGTCCAGGGCCAGCATGCGGCCCTGGTCCTGGATCAGGATACGGTCGCAATATTCGGCCTCTTCCATGAAGTGCGTGGTCACGATGATGGTGGACCCGTTCGCGGCCAGCGCCGTGATGCGCTGCCAGAACTCGCGCCGGGCCAGGGGGTCGATGCCGCTGGTGGGCTCGTCCAGAAAAAGGATGTCCGGATCGTGCAAAAGGCCCACGGCCATGGCCAGCCGCTGTTTATAGCCGCCGGGCAGGTCCTCGGCGTTCATGCCCAGCATGTGCCGCAAGCCGAATTCATGGGCCGTCTCGCTGATGCGCCGTTCCTTTTCCCGGCCCGCAAGCCCGTACGCGCCCGCAAAAAATTCCAGGTTTTCCGCCACGGTCAGCCGCCCGTACAAAGAAAATTTCTGGGCCACATAGCCCAGCCGCCGCCGGGCTTCACGCCGCGCCTTGCGTACGTCCACACCCGCGATGCGCAGCTCCCCGGAACTGGCCGGCAGCAGCCCGCACAGCATGCGAAAAGTCGTGGTTTTGCCCGCGCCGTTGGGCCCCAGCAGCCCGAAAACCTCGCCCCGCGCCACGGAAAAACTCACCCGGTCCACGGCCGTGAAGTCGCCGAAACGCCGCGTCACCTCGCGAACCTCGACCACCGGGTCGGCGGAAGGAGCCTGCGGGGCTCCGCCCCGCGCCCCGCCAGGGGCCTGAGGCCCCTGGACCCGCGATAGGGGGGATGACGAAGCCGTATCCCTGACTCCGTCCGCCACCTCCATTTTGGAGCGCAGAAGCAGCATGAAACTGTCTTCCAGTTCCGCCGGAACAAGCTCATGTGAAACCCCGGCCAGAACGGCGCGCAGTTTTTCCGTCATGTGCTCCGGCTCGGGCAGCACGAAACGCACCCGGCCGTTGCGGGGCACGGCGTCCGCCACGCCCGGCACGGCCAAAAGCCGGGCCTGCAGCGAGCGCAGGCTTTCGCCCTCCGCCGGCCGGGCCGTGTGGCTCATGCCTTCCGCCAGGCGGCGGATTTCCTCCGGCCTGCCCTGGGCCAGGGTTTCACCCGCATACAGCAGCAGCACCTGGTCGGCCAGCGCCGCCTCGTCCATATAGGCCGTGCTGACGATGACCGGCAGATCGCTCTGCGCCGTCAAGCGCCGAATGATCTGCCAGAGTTCCCGCCGCGAGAGCGGGTCCACGCCCACGGTGGGCTCGTCCAGCAGCAAAAGATCGGGCAGGCGCACCAGGGTGCAGGCCAGGCCCAATTTCTGTTTCATGCCGCCCGAAAGCTTGCCCGCAAGCCGGGCGCGAAAAGCGGCAAGACCGGTCATGGCCAGCAGTTCCTCGTAGCGCTTCTCTCGCTCGGCCCGGGATATGCCGTGCAGATCGGCGTAAAGGTCAAGGTTTTCCTGCACGCTCAGATCTTCATACAGGCCGAATTTCTGGGGCATGTAGCCTATGCGTTCCTGCACGCCCTGCGCGTCGACGGCCACGTCGCGGCCGAGCACGGCAAGATTGCCCTCGTCGCGCGGCAAAAGGCCGGCAATCAGGCGGAGCAGCGTGGTCTTGCCCGCCCCGTCCGGCCCGACCAGCGCGGTTATGCCGCCGGAAACGATGGAAAAGGAAAGCCCGGACAGAGCCCGGACCGTGCCGCCGGCCCGGCTGAAGCTTTTTCCCAACCCTTCGGCCTCAAGAACGACGTTCACCGCCCGTCCGCCCGCGCGTCCCTCGTGTCGGGACGCAACGCCACCGTGGCGGGCATGCCCAGGCGCAGTCTGTCTTCCGCGTCCTGCACGTAGACCCGAATTTCATAAACCAGGGCCGTGCGCAGTTCAGGAGTCTGCACGCTTTTGGGCGTAAACTCCGCCACTGAGGAAATAAACCCCACGGTTCCGGGCACGGCGTCCGCCGGGCGGCTGTCGATATACACTGAAGCGGCCATGCCGGGCTTCACCCGGCCGAGGTCCGTTTCACTGACGTAGGCCCGCACCCATTTGGGCGAAAGGACAGCCAGAGAAAAAACAGGACGCTGGGGCGAAGCCATGTCTCCGGGCTCCAGCAGGCGGGCGCGCACCACGGCCTGGGCCGGGCTTTTCAATTCCGCGTCCCCGAGCTGGTTGCGCAAAAGTTCAAGGGTGCTCTGACGGCTTTGCAGCACGGCGGCGGCTTCGGCGATATCTTCCTGCCGGGGGCCGATTTCCGCCAGGACCAGGGCCTTTTTCGCCTGCACCAGTTTGGCCTGGGCCACGTTATGGCTGGAACGGGTGGAATCTACATCCTGAATGCTGACGGCCACGCCCTTGGAGTGCTGCCAGATGCCCTGAAAACGCTGAAACTGCAGTTGCGCGTATGCGGCCTCCGCCTCCGCCGCGGCCACGGCGGAGCGGGCCTGGTCGATCTCTTCCGGCCGGGTGCCGTTTTTCAGCCGCTCCAACGCGACGGCGGCCGCCGTCACCTGGGCTTGGCTTTCTGCGATGCGGTCGCGCAGGCGGCGTGTTTCCAGCCGGGCCACCACCTGGCCCGGCCGCACGGTTTCGCCTTCTTCGGCCAAAACCTCGGCGATGCGTTCCGCATCAATGAAAGCCAGATCCACCTGGCGTTGGTCCACGTTGCCGTACAGCGTTATGGCGTCGGATGCGCCGCCGCCCGGCCGCGAAAACCAATATGCCGCTCCGCAGGCCAGAGCGAGAACGAGAAGCAGCGGAAACGCGCGTTTCATAACGACCTCTCAAAACTGATTTTCGCCGTATCCGCGTGCCGGAATCATGGCGTCTGGACTTTTGCGCGAACTTTTGCAACCGAAGCATAGCAGTTTCGCCGCAAGCCGCGGCGTTCCTGCCTCTGTGCCGCCGCTCATGCGCAGTTCAGGCTGCCCCGGAAGGAGTCCAGGTCCTTGATGCCGTGGCGGCGCATGGCTTCGGGAAGCTCCGCAGCCAGGCGAAAGACCGTGTCCGGCCGCGTGAAGGTGGCTGTGCCCACCTGCACGGCATGCGCCCCGGCCAGAATGAATTCCAGCACGTCCTCGGCCGTGCTGATGCCGCCCAGCCCGATGACCGGAACGGACACGGCCCGCGACACCTGCCACACGCAGCGCAGGGCCACGGGTTTCACGGCCGGGCCGGACAGGCCCCCGATGACGTTGGCCAGCCTGGGTTTGCGGCCGGCAAGATCAACCGCCATGCCCTGCAGGGTGTTGATGCAGGAAAGCATGTCCGCCCCGCCGGCCTCGCAGGCTTTGGCAATGACCGTGATGTCCGTGACGTTGGGTGAAAGTTTGATTGCCACGGGTTTCACGCCGCAGGCTTTTTTCACCGCGCGGGTGACCTCTTCCGCCAGTTTGGGGTCCTGCCCGAACAGCACGCCGCCTGCCTTGACGTTGGGGCAGGAGATGTTGACCTCAAGGCCCGCCACTCCTTCTTCCGCCGCCAGGATGGAAGCCAGTTCCGCATAGTCCTCAAGGCTGGTGGCATACAGGTTGGCGAAAATCGCCGTATCCCGCCAGGGCAGTTGCGGCAACTTTTCGCGCACAAAAACTTCCACTCCGCAGTTCTGCAAACCGATGGCGTTGAGCATGCCCGCCGGGGTTTCGGCGATGCGCGGCATCATGTTGCCTTCGCGGGGCGTCAGCGACACGCCCTTGAGCACCATGCCCCCCAGCGTTGCCAGGTCGCCGTAGGGCATCAGTTCCAGGCCGTAGCCGCAGGTGCCCGAAGCGGTGAGGATGGGATTCTTCAGGGTCAGGGAACCGCAACTCGCGGGCAGGGTGACGGACAGGTTCATGAATTCTCCGGACATTACGCGGTGGCGAGGTCAACCTGTCCGGCCCAAAACACTGGACCGCAGGTGCAGGTCTGAACATATTGAAATGCTTCGGGACTTGCCGGGGACTGCGCATGGCCGCCTTCCGCTCCGGCGGCTTTGACCACGCAGCCCAGGCATACGCCCACACCGCAGGCCATGCGCGTTTCCAGCGAGACCTGGGCGCGGGCTTCGTATCGGCGGGCAAATTTTTGCACCGAGCGCAAAAAGGGCATGGGGCCGCAGGCCAGCACCAGGCCGTTCTTTTCCGCTGTATCGCGGATGCCCGCTTCAAGGGTATCCAGAAAGCAGGCCAGATCTTCGGGGCCGCATTCCAGATGGCTGCGGGTCTCGATCAGCGAGCAGTCCGCAAAAGGATAGCAGCCCAGGGGCTGACGGTGCCCGAAATCAAGGCGCAGGGTCTGCGGCGCCGGGTGCTTTTCGATGTAGCCCACAAAGGGCGCGATGCCGATGCCGCCCGCCAGCAGCAGGGTCGGCCCGCTTTCGGACACGGCGAAGGCGTTGCCCAGAGGACCCCATACATCCAGCACATCGCCCGGCCGCAGGCCGCGCATGAGTTCCGTACCCCGGCCCGCCACCTGGAACACGATGCGCAGTTCCGAGGCATCGGAGCGCGAGATGGAAAAGGGGCGGGCCCAGAGCAGGTCCCCGCCCATGTTTTTGGGCCGCAGCATCACGAACTGGCCGGGCAGCCAGGCATCCCAGCCGGGGGAGCCGAGGCGCAGGGTAAAAAGATGCCCCCCCGGCGCGTCGGGGTCGCTGTGGGATTCAAGGGACAGAACCGTCAGTTCCCGACAGATGGGAGGAGTCGCAAGACTGGTCATGAGAACCTCGTCGGATGCGGATGATGTACGTGATCGGCGGCATTGTAGATACCCTCCGCCGCCAAGGCAAGCCGGTTGTGCGAACGCATCCGGGGCTGTTGCCCCTATAGCCCCAATGTTTCCCCTATCAGCACGACCTCCATTTCCATATTGTTCATTTTTTTCAGATGGATACTCAGATCATTGCAGATACGGGCAGGGCTCTTGCAGTCATAGCACTTGTCCCCCTTCACCGCGCAGGGCGTTTTTTTGCCCAGCCGTTTCGCATTTCGCGGCGCGGCTATATTCCGCGCCCTCCATATGGCTTTTTCCAGGGTGGGCGCAATTTTATTTATGCCGAAAACGAAATATACCTTTTCGTGATTGAACAGTGAACCCGCAACGCGGTTTCCGGTGCCGTCGATATTGACAAGTTCGCCCGTCTCAGCCGCGGCGTTCACCGAGGTAAGAAATACCTGCGTGTTCAGCGCATTGGCGGCACGGAGCAAAAAATCCGCAGAACCGGCGGCGGTGGCCAGCATGGGGCTGTGGATTTCATTATGCGCCGACAGACGCTCGTGCATTCCCATATCGTTCAGTGTGCCGGAATCTCCAAAACCAACCGTTTTACCGCGTATGCTTTTTTCAAGATAAGCAGCGGCATCCTCTTTCGTATGGAAAAAAGATACGGAATACCTGTTGTCAACCAATGCATCCATAAAATTTTTTATACGTTCAGCAGTTATTTCTTCGGCGGTATTTTTCATTTTGTTGCCCCGGATGATGATTTTGTTGTTTTTATATGCCATAGCATGCAAAGATATTATATAAAACTCTTGACAATATGCATACATAAAAATCTGCCGAGTTACTGCCCGAATGAGCCGCCGATAGACGGCCGGCCTTTGCTGGCGTATCCTGTCCCGCATATGGAACACAAACCCGAAATACTCTCTCCCGCCGGGGACACCGCCTCGGCCCTGGCCGCCTTCGCCGCCGGGGCGGATGCCGTGTACCTGGGCCTCAAGCATTTTTCCGCCCGCATGGCCGCAGACAACTTTTCCACCCTGGAGCTTTCGCGCCTGGTGGATCTTGCGCACTCCGAGGGCCGCAAGGTCTATGTGGCCCTCAACACCCTGCTCAAACCCGGCGACCTGGACGCGGCCGGGCGGTTGATCAAACGGGTCTGTCTGGGCGCAGCCCCGGACGCCCTTATCGTTCAGGACCTGGGGGCCGTGGACCTGGCCCGCCGGACGGGCTTCAGCGGCGAACTCTTTTTTTCCACCCTGGCCAACGTCACCCACCCCCTGGCAGTGAAGGCGGCGCAAAAAGCCGGGGCAAACAGGGTCATTCTGCCCCGCGAGCTGTCCATTGACGAGTTGAAGATCATGGACGCCGCCCGTCCCGAGGGCCTCGGCTTCGAATTCTTCGTGCACGGCGCGCTCTGCTATTGCGTGTCCGGCCGTTGCTGGTGGTCCAGCTACATGGGCGGCAAAAGCGGCCTGCGCGGCCGCTGCGTGCAACCCTGCCGCCGTATGTACGCCCAGAAGGGCAAACAGGGCCGTTTCTTTTCCTGCCTGGATCTTTCGCTGGACGTGCTGGTCAAGACCCTGATGACCCTGCCGGGCGTCGTGTCCTGGAAAATTGAAGGCCGCAAAAAAGGCCCCCACTACGTCTATTACGCCACCACCGCTTACCGCCTGCTGCGCGACGAGGGCGACGACCCAAAAAT
Organism: Desulfovibrionaceae bacterium; assembly: GCA_031548325.1. Lineage (GTDB taxonomy): Bacteria > Desulfobacterota > Desulfovibrionia > Desulfovibrionales > Desulfovibrionaceae > FLUQ01. Next base: position 5,714 of record JAVBRE010000113.1, on the reverse strand, counting down.
GCGCAAGGAAGCCCTGGAAATTCTGGATATGGCTCTGGGCCGTCCCGTAACCCGGGCCCGCTTTCTGCCCCAGAAGGACGTCAACCCCACCGCGGCCGACGGCCAGACCAGTTCCGGCCTGCTTTGCGGCAAAATCAGCCGGGACAAGGACGGCCGCTTCATCCTCAAGCCGCGCTTCGAGCTGATAGCCCGCGACTATCTGCGCATCGGGGTGGAAGACGAAAGCTGGCACGCTACAATGCCCGTGTCCCGCGCCGTGCCCAAGGGCGGCACCCTGACCTTGAACCTGCCCCGGCACAAGACGCCGAAAACAGGCACCCCGGTCTTTCTCATTGACCGGCGCGAGCCGGAATTGACCGGCCTGCTGCAGGAATGGGACAGGCGTCTGCAGGCGGCCAAAGCCAGGCCGGACGCGGAGGTAGCCTTCGCCTGGAAGGGCGGGCCGGCGGCAAAACCCGCCCGCCCTCTGGACATCGTGCTGCGCGGCAGCCTGCCCAAAGGCCGCGACGGCAAAAGCGGCATCAAACCCGGTACCGTGCAGGGCCTGTGGTTGTCGCCGCGCGCGCTGGAATCGGTCTCGCGCACGCTTTTCGCCCGCATTTCCTGGTGGCTGCCCCCGGTGGTCTGGCCGGATGAGGAAGAAGCCTGGCAGCGCATGATCCATGCGGCCCTGCGCGACGGCGCACGGCATTTCGTGTGCAACGAGCCCTGGCAGACGACCTTCTTTTCGCCGGAAGACAAAGCCGTGCTCACGGCCGGACCTTTTTGCAACACCAGCAACGTGGCGGCCCTCAGCGTACTGCGGGACATGGGTTTTGAGGCCGCCTTCGTCAGCCCCGAACTGGGGGGCGGCGAGATTCTGGCTCTGCCCCGGCAGAGCCCCCTGCCCTTGGGCATCGTGCTTTCCGGCTACTGGCCCATGGGCATTACCCGCCACAGCGTGGCCCCGCTGAAACCCGAGGAACCCTTTCAGAGCCCCAAGGGCGAGGAGTTCTGGACCCGGCGCTACGGCCAGAACAACTGGATCTATCCGGCCTGGCCCCTGGACATTACGGCGCAACGCCCCGCTCTGGAAAAAGCTGGGTACGCGATGTTCGCGACCTTTGCCGAGTGGGCGCCGCAAAACGTGGAAAAAAAGCGCAGCAGTCCCTTCAACTGGGATATAGGCATGCTGTGACAATTACTTGAAAGCCCCAAAGCTGACCCGCCCTCAAGGCATTTTACGCCGCCCGCAAGCGGGCGGCGCCTTTTTTGAGGCGCCGCCGCATATGCCTGTTCGCGCCGGAATAGTCGGACCGTGGGTCTGTGCAGTATACTACACCGCTTTTGCGGGCAGACCGAGAGAAACCGCCTTGACGGGGTCAAACTGCACGGCCGTGCCGTAGCAGGTGAAAAATTTGCTGCCGTCGGGATGAAAAGCCACGTTCTCCTGGTAGCCGATAATGGCCTGGGCGCCCTTGTTCACGGCCCGGGCCGCCATGTCGTAAAATGCGTCTTCCGAATCGTATCCGCGTGAAACCACCAGACCCCAAATTTTGGCCACCCTGCGGTCGTCTTCCAGCTGGGTGGTCGTGGCCACAGGAAAACGCCCGGTCAGAAACAGTTCTTTGACCTTGTCCAGATTCTCCATCTTGCGGACCGGAGCCTTTTTCTTTTTGTCAGTGCCGCTCAGCAGAAAAAACATATGTGCCTCCTTGGTGTCCTCGCGGCGCCTGCCGCGTTTCCGTCATTGTGCCAGGACATATGCAAGAGGCTTGCCACCCCAGAAACGGCGGGACTTTTACAAAAAGGCCCCCGTCTCCGGGCCGGATAGGGCAAAAAAATGACACGCGGAAAAAAGTGCGCGCGGCGGCAAAAGGCCCGCCGCGCGCGTGACGGGTAGAGCATTTAGAGCAGACTGGTGTTTGCTTGCAAAAGTAATCACAAAAAATCCGTCAGGATTTTGCGCCGCCGCCGGCCAAAGGCCGGTTTTTCAGCCAAACTTGATTATGAGATGGGTTCTGGGCAATTCGTGAATGGAACGAGCGGGTCGTTCCGCAAAGATTTGCAGGCAAATCCTTGCGGAGCGGGTCAACATTTTCAATGTCAACCCGCTCTAATGCGCGGTTTTTCCCCGGCTCACAGCTCGTTTTCGCCCGGGCATCTGCAATACGCCCAAAGGAAAAAGAGCAGAAAAAGCAGCGCGACGCCGGCGGGCACCAGCCAGGTCCAGGGCAGGGGCCCCTTCCACCAGTACCAGCAGACGCCCCCGCAAAAGACCAGCTTTTGCAGAATACCGTAGGGGATAAGCATGCGTCCCATGTCCGGACGGAACATGACGTGCCAGAAAAGCAACCCGAAGACCACAAACAGGGCCGCCGGGAAGTGGACGTACGGCACGGCCGGCAAGGGCGTTTTGGCATAGGCGAATACAGCCGGGGCCATGTACAGGAGCAGGCCGCCCAAGGCGATGTCATGCAGCCCTGCGACAAAAAACAAGAAACGTACCATACCGAGCTTCCGGGCGGGGGCAATTTCATCAGTCATGGTTTCCTCCGTATGCGCATCCACTATATCAGAAAAATGCAGTAAGGAAAAGCATGAGATTGAGCACCGTGACGATGGCGGTCAAAAAAATGAGCAAAGCCTTGGTAAAAGGACCGTTAGCGTACTTGCCCATGACCCGGGGGGAGGAGGTCAGGCATATCTGGGCGACCATGGTCACGGGCAGTTGAATGGACAGAATCATCTGTGAAACCAGCAACCCCTTGAAGGGATCGCTGATGCACCAGATGGCGAGCAGGCCCGCGGCCAAAGAAAATATGACCCCGGCCTTGCTGTGGTTGTCGCGGATGTTGTAGCACTCGCAGGCCATGCCCGCGCTCATGATGCCGCCGGCCATGCCCGAGGTGACCGACGAAGCCACCCCGGCCAGCAGCAGAGCCACGGCAAAAATGGCGGCCGCGCTGTTGCCCAGCAGGGGGCGCAGCAAACTCTCCGCCTGTTCCAGCTCGTTGACCGCCATGCCCGCCTTCCAAAATGTGGCCGCCGCCAACAGGATCATGGCGCTGTTGATGCCCCAGCCGATGACCATGGACAGCAGCGTGTCCAGAAACTCGTAGTCCAGTTGGCGTTTGATGACCGCGTCGTCTTTCAGGTTCCATTGCCGGCTCTGGATGATTTCCGAATGCAGAAACAAATTGTGCGGCATGACCACCGCGCCCAGCACGCTCATGATGACCAGCATGGAATTTTCGGGAAAGGCCGGGATCGTCCAGCCTCGCGCCGCTTCCGGCCAACTGACCTGGACCAGCGCCAGCTCGTAGAGAAAGGACACGCCGATCAAAGAAACGAAGCCGATGACCCAGCGCTCTATTTTTTTGTACGAATTGGTCAGCAGCAGGTACCCCACCAGCAGCGCGACCAGGGTCGCGCCCAGAGGAATGGGCAGATCGAAAAGCATGCGCAGGGCAATGGCCCCGCCCAATATTTCCGCCATACTGGTCATGGCGGAAGCGCCCAGGGCCGAAAGCAGCACCGGCAAGGAAACCGCGCGGGGCAAAAAACGGGTCATGGCTTCGGCCAGGCATTCACCGGTGGCGATGCCCAGGTGCGCCGCGTTGTGCTGCAGCACGATAAGCATGAGGGTCGAAAGCGTGACCATCCAGAGCAGTGCGTAGCCGTATTCCGCCCCGGCCGCCAGGTTGGCCGCCCAGTTGCCGGGATCGATGAAGCCTACCGTGACCAGAAGGCCCGGCCCGATGTATTTCAGTATCTCCTTGCCGCCGACGTGAGGCAGGCGCTGCACCCCGCAGTTGCGGGCAAGGATGCCGAACAGATTCATGGCCGCACCCTATCCTCAGGGAAATTCGTTGTCATCAAAGGCGACAGGAGAAGCGGAAGAAGAACCGGACCAGATGATGCGGTTGACAATGGCCGCGCTGAGCGCATCCAGTCCTTCGCGGGCCAGGGCGGAGACGAAAACAGCTTCCGGGTGGCGCTCGGCCAGTGCGTTCCGAGCTGTCTCGTCCAGGCTGTCCGCCTTGTTCAGCACCAGCAGGCGCGGCGTTTCGTGCAGGCCCAGGCTTTCCAGAATACTGTCCACCGCGCCGAGCTGCATGTCCAGTTCCGGGTGTCCGGCATCGGCCACGTGCAGCAAAAGATCCGCTTCTTCAAGTTCTTCCAGGGTGGCGCGAAAAGCTTCCACCAATTCCTTGGGCAGGGAACGGATGAAACCCACGGTGTCGGTCAGAATGAGTTCCCGCTCTTCGGGAAAACGCAGACGCCGCGTGGTGGGGTCAAGGGTGGCGAAAAGCTTGTTTTCCGCCAGCACCTGAGATCCGGTCAAAGCGTTGAGCAAGGTGGATTTTCCCGCGTTGGTGTAGCCCACCAGAGACGCGACGGGCACCCCGCTCTTCTCCCGCCGGGAGCGTATCTGCGAGCGCTGGCGGCGCAGGGTTTTCAACTGGTCCTTCAGCCGGGTCACGCGGTCGCCGATGCGGCGGCGTTCCATTTCCAGCTTGGTTTCGCCGGGACCGCGCCCGCCGATGCCGCCCATCAGGCGGGAAAGCGCCTTGTTGCGCCCCACCAGGCGGGGCAGCATATACTGCAACTGGGCCAGTTCCACCTGCAAGCGCCCCGCCCTGCTGCTGGCCCGCTGGGCGAAAATATCGAGAATAAGCTGCGTGCGGTCCAGCACGGGCCGTTCCGTGGCTTCGGCCAGATTGCGCAGTTGCGCCGGAGACAGCTCGCCGTCAAAAATGATCAGCTTCGCGTTGCCTTGCAAGGCCCGCACTTCCAGCTCCGCCAGTTTGCCCTTGCCCATGATCAGCTTCGGGTTCACGGTCTGCACCCGCTGAACCACGCTGCCCGCCACCGCCAGTCCGGCAGTGCGGGCCAGTTCCGCCAGTTCCGTCAGGCCCGATTCCAGCGCGAAACGGCTGCCCGTGCCCACGCTGACCAGAAGAACCCTGTCCCCCGAAGCGTCCGCATCGAGCGTTTCAGCCACCGAGCGGGCCAGTTCCTCTTCCAGGGCTTCCACCTGGGCCGCGAAATCCACGTCCGCCCTGTCCCAGGGCGCCCGGGGGTGCACCATGTAGGGTTTGCCTTCAGGGTTGGGCGGCATGAGATGGGCCTGCTGGAAATGCAAAGGCTGCCCCTGGGAGTCCACACTGAGCACGGCCACGCTGTCCAGACGCAGAAAGAGCATGTCCATAAGGTCTTCCTGCGACAGGGGGTCGGGCGTAAGGTGGGTGTGAAAAAGCCGCAGCCCCCGCAACCGACCCGCGCTCTGGCGGGAACGGGGCAGTTCGGGGATGTAGATGGCGTTCGTTTCGCCGACCAGCACCAGATCCGGCCTGCCCTGGCGGTCGATCAAAAGGCCGATCTGGCGCCCCAGCAGACGGGACAAAGCCGCCAGTTCCCGCGCCTGCTCGATGGAATAGCCGCCCATATTGGGATAACGCCTGTCCGCCAGGCGCGACAACGCCTTCAGCTCGCTGGGTTTCAGTCCCTGCGTGTTGCCTGTGACTTTTGCGATGGTCTACTCCCGCTTGGGGCTCTGCCCCAGACCCCGCAAGGGGGCTCAGCCCCCTTGACCCCCCGACTCCTGAAAATCCGCGCTTTGCGCGGATTTTCAGGCGTCAGGGGCGCAGGGGCATCATGCCCCTGCCAGGGGGGCGGGGGACAGCGTCCCCCGATTATTTCGCCAGATAATCTGCAATCATTCTGTCATA
>JAVBRE010000073.1:0-9106 GCA_031548325.1 Desulfovibrionaceae bacterium | reverse complement strand
CAATGGTCTTCTCGCCGGAAAGGGCGACCAGGGCGACCCTGGCCTTGAACGCCGGAGCATGGTTCTTTCGTTTGGACATCTGTGGTCTCCTCGTCTGGTTGAGTAGCTATCACATCTGTCCAAATTTTGGGATCCACTTCTCTAAACATACGCGGCGTTGGAATCGATATGGATATGCTTTATTTCCGTGAACTCCAGAAGGCCTTCTATGCCCCTGGTCCGGCCGATGCCGCTCAGTTTGTAGCCGCCGAACTCCGCTTGGTGGTACAGCTTGAAGTAGGTGTTGACCCATATGGTGCCGGCTTCCATGGCCCTGGCTACCCTGAGCGCGCGGTCAATATCCTTGCTCCATACGGCGCCGGCCAGCCCGTAAGCGCTGCTGTTGGCCATGGCAACAGCTTCTTCCTCGCTTCTGAATTTCTGCATCACCAAAACCGGCCCGAATATCTCCTCCTGCACCAGGCAGGATTCATTGGCCAGATCCATGAATATGGTGGGCGCAATGAAGAATCCCTTGCCGTATTCAGGGCCGGAAAGGGGTTTGCCACCGGTGAGGATTTTCCCGCCTTCCTTCTTGCCTTTTTCTATGTAGGCCAGGATGCTGTCGAACTGCTTTTGCGAAACCACGGGGCCGATACGGCACGATTCGTCAAGACCGGGCCCCACCTTTATCTCTTCCGCCGCGATTTTCATCAGCCGGGCCGTTTCCTCGAAAATATCCTCGTGAACCAGCATTCTGGTACCGCACATGCAGACCTGTCCGGAGGTGAGGAAGGCCGCCTGGATGGATGCGGGGATGACCTTTTGCAGGTCCGCGTCCGGGAAAACGATGTTCGCGGACTTGCCGCCCAGCTCCAGGGAGACCTTTTTGACGCCCTCGGCCGCCATGCGCCCGATTTCGCGTCCCGTCGGGGTGTCGCCGGTGAAGCTGATCATGCCCACGTCCGGGTGCTTGACCAGCGCTTCCCCCACCACGGGGCCCGGCCCGGTGACCACGTTGATGAGCCCAGCCGGGAATTCTTTGACGGTTGCGAGTATTTCCACCACGGCCATTGAGATGGCCGCCGTGATGCTGGCGGGTTTGAGCACCACCGCGTTGCCGGCGGCCAGCGCCGGGACCATTTCGCGCAGCATGAGCTGGATGGGCCAGTTCCAGGGGGAAATGATGCCCACAACGCCCACCGGCTCGCGGATCAGAAGGCTCAGCGATTCGGGAGCGGGGTCCAGGGTTTTGCCGAAAATATTGCGAGTGAGCCCGGCACAGTACTCGAAAAGATCCGCGCCGTTGGCCAGTTCCCCTTTGGCTTCCTTGATGTTTTTTCCGTTGTCCATGGCGTAGAGCCGCGCCAAATCCTCCTGGTTGGCGAGGATTGCCTTGGCCGCCTCCATGAACGCTCTGGCCCGCAACTTGGAATCTTTGCGCCAGGCTGATTCGTGAAAGCACTTTTTCGCGGCGGCGACGGCGCGCACATAGTCCTCGGGCCCGGACTGCTGGGCGTGGGCGATGACTTCCTGGTTCGCGGGGTTGATGATCGGATACGTTTTCCCGTTACTTGCGGGAAAGAAGCTGCCGTTGATGTAATTCAGATACGTCTTGTACTCAGCCATGGTAAAACTCCTTGTCAGTTACGCGTGCCGTCCGCAGGACAACACACAAGAGCCGCCGCCTCTGGCCAGGCGTCCGGAAGGGGGAAAGGCGAATGCACAGGATGAAAATTTTTATAATTTTTTTTTATTCAGAAATCATAGAGTTCCGCAGGGTTGTCTATAAGCACCGTTTGGCGCATCGCTTCGTCCGGGAGCCACGTTTTGATCAGGGTCACCAGTTTGCCGTCATCAACAACGTTCTTGAAGAAGCCATCTCTTACCCTCCTGGCGTGCAAACTACTTGATGACATATCCGGAATCGGCGGCCGCAAGGCCGATTTTACCAAATGTGCATAAGCAAATTCCATTCTAGTGAAGAATGCATGGTGCTTTTCCAATAAAATTACATGAATATATGGACTGGGCGTAAGCAATAGTCTCACCATTGGCCGGATTATGCACAGGGAACACCTTCCCGCTGTCCGCTCGGCTGAACGACCCGCCAATATAGTTCCCGTCAATTTTCGGCTCTTGCATATATTCCTCCATAAAATAAGCCCGGCATGCTTACGCCAGGTCAAGAAGATCCACGGCATTGCCGGCCGTCATTGTCACAACCTCTTCATGGCTGAACCCGTCCTCAAGAAGGATGCAAATCCATTTGAGCATCCCTTCCCACGGGGTGGGGTTATTGAACTGCCCGTAATCCGTGGCCACAAAACATCTGCTGGCCCCGATCGCCCGGATGCTCTCAGCGGTGAACGCGCGGGAAACGCACTCCCAGTCCACGGGCAAAAGGGTCTTTTCCATATACACTCCGCGCTTGGCCAAAGCGGCCTGCTCATGCATGGGCAGCAGGTTCGTCTTGTAGTCGGGATGAGTAAATACTGCCTTTTGCGACCCTCGGGCCAAAGCTTCCTCCAATACCGCAATGGCCTCGCGGTTGCTCAGGTGGCCAGTCATAATGCAAATGTTATGCTCTACAGCCAGTTGAATGATATCAATGACCTCCGGCAACAGCTTGCCGTCATCGCCGAACACCGTCATGCCGGAGCCCACTCCGGCAAGCTGGAACGGCATCTGGCTGTGCGTGTGTACCTCATTGGCGTGGGTGACAAGATCATTGGCGGCGTGTTTGGTCGGCATCCAGACAGCCTTGGCGCCGAGCCGGATAGCGCTTTCCAGAGCGTAGACGTTAAACCCGCCGACATACCGGTTCAAGGTTATGGAACCATAAATAACCTCACGGCCGGCCTTGGTGTTCGCAAGAGTGGCCCTGGGCGCGCAGTTCGCGTAGTGGTCCTTTATCAGCGCGCCGCGCATGCCCACAGCCATCGCATGCTCCGCGAGCTCAAAATCATCGACTTTTCTCTTCATAAGGTCGGGCGCGCTATGCACGTGCATATCAAAAGAGCCTTTCAACAACGCAAGAGCTTCAGCAACTTTCGCATGCATAATGGTGTTATCCTCCAGTCTGAAGTTATTGAAACCGCTGTTACAGTTGACCCATAAATTTCGTGCAGCGAATGCCCAGGCCTGCGCCGGCGGGGTTGTAACATCCGTTGCAGGAAAGACAACCCGAGGGCCGGGTATCGCCCGCCATCCATCTGGCAATGAGGCCACTCTCGCGAATCAGCGGCCGGGAGAGAGAGATGCAGTCGGTAAGGCCTTCACTGACGGCATGCCTGGCGGCTTCCAGGGAGCGCCATCCGCCCACAAGAATCAAGGGAGCGCGCACCGACAGTTTATACAGCCTCGCGGCCTCCTTGTAGTAGCCTTCGCTGTTCAGACCTGTTTCCACCTTGCCGAGCCGGGCTGGCCAGAATTTTCCCGTCCTGTTGCCGCCGCTGATTTCAATGGCGGTTACGGCATGGGCCGCTTCCAGCCGCTGGCAGATGGCGACCATCTCCGCTGGGATCATGCCGCCGTCGGAAAAATCATCGGAGTTGATTTTGACCAAAAGGGGATAATCCGGGCCGACGGCCTCGCGGACAGCGTCAAAAACCGCGAAAGGAAAGCGGATTCTGTTTTCCGTTTTACCGCCGTACTCGTCCGTGCGGGTATTGAACAGCGGGGAAAGAAACTCGGAGAGCAGAAACCCGTGCGCAAAATGCACTTGAACCGCGTCGAACCCCGCTTTCTTGCCGCGCCGGGCGGCGGCGGCAAAAGCCGTAATCAGCCTGTCCATGCCCGCCGCGTCAAGCCCCGCGCATTTTTCGCCGGGCGCGGGCCCGACGGGGGGCGTAGCAACGGGGTCATCGGGAATGGAGGCGCTGCCCCCGTGGGAGATCTGCAGCACAATGGGGCAATTTCCCGCATGGGCGGCATGCACCAATTTTTCCAGACCAAGAGCGTCAGCGTATGAGCCTGTTTGGCGGAAACTGAACTTGCCCTCACGGGCGACATACGTATGGCCGGTAATTATACAGCCAACGCCGCCCCGGGCGTAGGAGGCATAGAGATCGGCCAATTGGTCGGACACGGCCCCTCGCGTATCGGCCATGGCCTCCCAGGTGGCGGAGCGCACAAAGCGGTTGCGCAGTGTTAAAGAGCCCATGGAATATGGGGAAAACATAGTGTTCATATACACTCCGTGATGGATAGAGCGGTTTGGTCACCTGCCGCGTGTTTCCATGATCATGCTTTCTCCAGCGCGCATGATGCTTGCGAGGTCAGCACCCAGGGAAACATATTTCCCGCCGGCCTCTAGGAACCAGCGCCCCTGCCCTGCGGACATCATGAACGCGCCGATCGCCAGCCCCCCCTCCCGGCATTCGCTGAGAACGCGGGTGACGAGATTTTTGAATTTTGGATTGTCCAGGCCTTCCGGAACCCCCATGGCAACCGCAAGGTCGCCCAGCCCAAGAAATAACGCGTCAACGCCGGCTGTACGCCCGATCTCCACCGCGTTACCAAGAGCCGTTTCAGATTCAAGCTGCATGATGCAGGCAATGCGGGCATTCTCCTGGTCAACAGACAGTTTGCGGGTGCCGTAGCGCGCGGCCCGGGTAAACTTGGCCGCCCCGCGTATGCCCTCGGGGGGGTACTTGCTCGCCGCGACAAGGGCCGAAGCCTCGGCCGGGGTTTCCACCATGGGAAAAAGCAGCGTTGCCACGCCGGTCACATCCAGAACCTGTTTAACAAACACCGGATCGTGCCCGGAGACCCGGATCACGGGCAAGCATGAGCCCGTGGATTCTATTCCGCGCACCTGTTCCTGCAATGACCATAAAGAGGCCGGGCCGTGCTCCGCATCCAGGATCAAAAAATCAAAGCCCGCATGGGCCGAGGCCTCGGCAACCACAGCGCTGCCGGTCAGAATCAGGCTTCCCAGCGGCGGCTGTTCCCGTTGCAGCAAAGCTTGAAACGAATTCATGGGCATCTCGCATTGCTTTTAAAAGATTATGCCCGGCAGCCAGAGGGCCAGGCCCGGGAACAGCGTCAGCAACAGAACCAGAAACACCATGGCGGAAAAGAAGGGCACTATCCGCCGGAAAATATTCTGCATCGGCACTCCCGGAGCCATGGACGACAACGCAAACACGTTAATGCCCACGGGCGGGGTTATCTGCCCCATTTCCATCAGCACGACGCAGACCACGCCGAACCATATCGGATCGAACTGCAACGCTTCAATAGTGGGAAAAATAGCGGGCAAGGTTAACAGAATCATGGGAATCACATTCATGAGGCACCCCATGATGATATAAAAAATGACCACCCCAAGCAGTATCAGATAGCGGTTGGCGTCCATGCCGACGATGAGGTCCGCTATTTCGAACGGCAGCCGCGTTGCCGCGAAAAAATAACCGAGCAGGGTCACACCCAGCAGGATGAACAACAGTTTTGACGTCACCAGGGTCGTAGACATGACGGCGCTCGTAAACCCCTTCCAGGTCAGGCGGCGTGTTGCTATCGCATACAGAAACGTGGCCACGGCCCCGACCGCTCCCCCTTCGTTGGGGCTGAACGCGCCGTAGAGGATGCCCCCGAGAATGACAAGTATCAGCAGGAGCATGGGAATGACGCCCCGCAGGCTCCTGAGCTTTTCACTGGTGGTGAACTTGTCGCCGGGCGGCGCGAGGTCCGGGTTACGGTAAGCGAAATACCGGACCATGCCCAAGAAAAACAAGGCCAGAAGAATGCCCGGCACGATGCCGGCCGTGAACAGCTTGCCGATGCTTACTTCGGTAACCAGGGAATAGAAAATGAACCCGGTGCTCGGGGGGATCAGAATACCGAGTGTTCCCCCTGCGGCAAGCACGGCGCAGGAAAACCCGGGGTCGTACTTTTTTTCATCCATTTCCGGCAACGCCACGGAGGCCATGGTCACCGCCGTAGCCATGGAGTCTCCGCAAACAGCGGAGAATCCCGCGCAGCCCGCCACGGAGGCCATGGCCGTGCCGCCCGGCCTGTCGCCCAGCCACGTGTTCGCCGCGGAGAACAGATCCTTGCTGATGCCCGAGGCCAGAGCCAGCTCGCCCATGAAGATAAACATGGGCACTACCGAAAAAACGTAATTTGCGGCCGTGGAGTATGGCGAAATGCCCAGCATGGAAAAGGCGGAATTGGCCTTGGGATAGATGATCAGCATGCCGATGAATCCGATGCCGGTCATGGCGGTGCCGATGGGTAGGCCCATGAACATGAGCAGCAGAAGACAGAGCATGCCGACCGCTCCCAGAAGGAGTTTGCTCTCGGCCAGAAGTGTTCCCTTGATGAGCCAGGGAGCTGCAATAAACAAAGCCGTCAAAGCGAGCGCGGCCAGGAGTACGGCATACTCGCCGGCGCCGAGCATCCGCCCGACGCGGGTGAGTATGCGGCCGATAAAGGAAAAGGCGAAAGCTGAAATACAGATAAATGAATAAAAAACAAAGATATGAATGGGGATACTGAGAGCCAAAGTGATGTCGTTGCCGCTCAACTTGTGCATCGCCGCGTTGAAAATGCATGCCGCCATAACGCTGAACAGCGCCAGGGAGAAGAGATCAACGAACAGCGCCAGCATGGTCGCCAGGCGGGGAGGAAGATGGGCAAGGAATATTTCAACCTTGATATGGTCCGACCTGCCGTTGATGTACCCCAGACAGCCGAAGACCACGACCACAAGCATGAGCTCGGCAAGCTCGATGGCTCCGGGGACCGACTGGTGCATGAGATACCGGGCCAGCACATCCGCGAACGTGGGTATGGCCATGATCGCCAGCGTGAATGCCGCAAACAGCATGAGTTTTTGGTTGACGGCGTCCGCGATTTTTATAAATACGGTTCCGATATGTTCCAGCACCATAGACGGTTCCCTCCCCGCAAAAATGTACCACACGGATGCACGGTGCGCGTTCATGGCACGGCCTCAGTACAGCCTTTTTACTTTGGCCGACTCTTCAGCGCTGATAGTGACCATTTGGTCGTGTACGGCTTTTGCTTCTGAAAACCCTTTGGATTGCATGGTTTTGATCCAGGTTTCGTGCAGCGGTTGCAGGGCCGTGCGGATGGCATCCAGTTCTCCTTGGGGAAGGGGGAAGAATATCTGGCCGTCTTTTTTCAATATTTCAATGTCCTCGGCCGAGCCCCGGTCAAGCATGCGGCCGGTTGCGCGCGACATATCGGCGGACTCTTCTTCCACAATCTGTTGCAGGTCCTTGGGCAAACTGTTCCAGACATCCTTGTTCATGCCCATCCAGAACGAGACGGTGACCAGATCGGCAAAGGAGGTGTATTTGCACACTTCACTGGTTTTATAGGACCGCATGGATGCCACGGGGGTCAAAATCCCTTCCGCCATGCCCCGCTGCAAGGTCATATAGGAATCCGGCGGCGCCACGATGATGGGGTTGCCGCCCATGAGTTTGAGAATTTCGGCTATGGGTTGAAACCAGGTAACAAGGCGCATGCCCTGCAGGTCTTTCAGCGTCTTTACCTGCTTGGACGTTGTCTGGATGTGATAGACAGCGGAAGACCACTTCCACAGCATTTTCACTTCCCGCATCTCATTCCGGATCAGCTCATTATTCTGATACAAGCGCCATGCCGCCTGGCTCCCGGCCTCCGAGCTGTTTACCAGCATGGGCAGGTCGGCCACGCTCATGTAGGGAAATTTCCCCGGTGTACGGCTATGAGTATGCCCGCCGATATCAACGGCACCTGAAACAACCGAGGAATACACCTCGCCATCCGGACAGAGCGTGTTGGGGTTGAAGTATTTGATTTGAATTCTGCCGTTGGAACGTTTCTTTATCCTCTCTATCCAGTCGTAGAATGTGTTATACACCGTTGGGTGCTTATCAAAATAAACAGTGGTCATACTTAGCGTATAAACCTTTTCCGCGGCCCGTGCCGGGAGGCCAAAGCATAAAATGACCGCGACAGCAAATGTGATAATGCCGGATAGGCGCTTCATGTGGACTCCTTCTGTTCACTGTGTTTATGGTCTGCTGACCTCTTTGCCCTGCGCAATTTCCGTCAGCTTTTGCATATCGGTGACGACAAGTTTTTTCTTGGTGAATGTTTCAATAATTCCAGCGCATTTTAATTTTCCTACCGCGCGGGAAACTGTTGTCCGGTGCACATTCAGGATACATGACAACTCATAGTGGGTCAGATTCGGGTTCACGCACAGCGAGTTCTCGCTTTGGACTAATGTATAGAAAACTTTGCAAATCTGGCTAGTTACGCTTGAAAGTTGCATCTCACAGGCGTGCGAGTACAGGATGTAGCTTTTTATGCCCAAGCTTCCCAACAGGTTAAGGACAATCTCCGGATATTCCGTTACAAATTTTGTGCTGAACACTTTTTCCCGGGCGAAAAAACAGACTTTAGAATCTTCAAGACAGATAAATTGCGCGCCGTGCATCCTTTCGCTCAGCGACGGTATTTCGTTAAAAATCGTCCCGGACCTGAAAATAAAAACTATGCGTTCCTGGCCGGTAATTCCGGCTTTTGCGAATTGCACTTTGCCGGATACAAGGTAGGCGATATCGCCGGTGGCAACGTCGGCAACAATGTGCTGGCCTTTCTTGAATTTTTGAAATCGCCCCAAATCGAGGATTTTTTCCCAGGGCCTGTTCATCTCCCGCAGCCAGACCGTGTGCGCCGCGTATTCCACAAAGCCGGCGTAGGGGCTTTCAAACCCCCAGCGGCTGTCCCGGGTCGAACCTGTTTTCGGATGCTCCGTTTTGTTCGTTTCATATTCACGCATGTGCAGCTCCTGAGCATGTTTTTTGAAACCATTTACTCAATGTCTACTCGGCGTGTACGTAATATGTACAGGCGTACAATTCTAAAGTATGTAGACCGCGCTACAATTTTGTTTTCTTTCCGTCACCTTGCAATTTTCGACAATTTCTAACAATCAAAACCACTCGCTATCCGGGTGGTTTTGATTGTTCCGCTGCTCATGTTCAACGGTGTAAATAAGCTCAGTGGAGAAGCTTTAGTTATCTATTTGATTACTGTGTTTGACCCTACCCCATAAGCGACACCAAGTTTAAGTGACCAGCCCTGTTTGTTTATACCAAGT
>JAVBRE010000176.1:0-38544 GCA_031548325.1 Desulfovibrionaceae bacterium | reverse complement strand
GGGGCGCGTTCTTGCTGAGACGGCCGCCGAAAATGAAGGCGCTGATGGGCACGCCCTTGGGATTTTCCCAATCCGGGTCAATGCTGGGGCACTGAGAAGCCGGTGCGGTGAAGCGGGCGTTGGGGTGGGCGGCGTCGCGGCCGCAGCCGGGCGTCCAGTCCTGGCCCTTCCAGTCGATAAGATGGGCGGGCGCTTCCTTGGTCATGCCTTCCCACCATATGTCGCCGTCGTCGGTCAGGGCAACGTTGGTGAAGATGCTGTTGGCCCGGCAGGAAGCCATGGCGTTCTTGTTGGTCTTTTCCGAAGTGCCGGGAGCCACGCCAAAGAAGCCCGCTTCCGAGTTGATGGCATAGAGCCGCCCATCTTTGCCGGGCTTGATCCAGGCGATGTCGTCGCCCACGGTATAGATCTTCCAGCCCGTAAATCCCTTGGGCGGAATGAGCATGGCCAGGTTGGTCTTGCCGCAGGCGCTGGGAAAAGCGGCCGATACGTATGTCTTTTCGCCTTCGGGGTTCTCGATGCCCACGATCAGCATGTGCTCGGCCAGCCAGCCTTCGTCGCGGGCCATGGCGGACGCGATGCGCAAAGACAGGCACTTCTTGCCCAGCAGCGCATTGCCGCCGTAACCGCTGCCGTAGGACCAAATTTCCCGGGTTTCCGGATAGTGCACCACATGCACGTTTTCCGGATCGCAGGGCCAGGGCACATCTTTTTTGCCCGGCAACACAGGCTGCCCCACGGAATGCACGCAGGGAACGAAAAAGCCCTTGGGACCCAAGGTGTTCAGCACTTTCTGACCCATGCGGGTCATGATGCGCATACTGACGACAACGTAAGGGGAATCAGTGATTTCAATGCCGATCTGGGCGATATGCGAACCCACAGGGCCCATGCTGAAAGGGATCACATACATTGTGTGGCCGCGCATGCAGCCTTTAAACAGGGCTTTCAGGTTGGCGCGCATCTTTTTGGGATCTTCCCAGTTGTTGCTGGGGCCGGCGTCGATCTGCTTTTCGGAACAGATGAAGGTGCGGTGCTCCATGCGGGCCACATCCGCCGGGTTGGAGCGGGCCAGAAAACTGCCGGGACGTTTTTTGGGGTTCAGGGCAATGAACGTGCCGTTCTTGACCAGAAGCTCGTTCAGGCTCTTTTTTTCTCGCTCGGACCCGTCGCACCAGTAGACGGAGTCGGGCTGGCACAAGGCCGCGATTTCATCAACCCAGGCTATCAACTTTTTATTGGTCGTCTTTTTCGCAGTCAAATTTGTTTTCACCGTTGTCCACCTCATCGATAGAATGTCATTTTCAGAAGCGCTCCAAAAGCCTTTTTCTATAAAATCGGGGCATATTGATTCAGCCCGAATTTTCTTAGCGGCAAGTCAGCTTGTCGGGTCACCTTGCCTTATTCCGCAAGCCTTTACAACAGGAAAGCCGATCTTTCCTTCCGCCGGAGAAGACCGCGGTCACGCGCTCCGCGCCGGACCGGAAGGATGAAATTTGCGCCAGATATCCACGGTGTACAGGCACAGCGCCAGCCAGATGCAGCCGAAGGTCAGGGCGTGCCCTCGCGTGAAGGGCTCGTCGTAGATAAATACGCCGATCAAAAAAGACGCCGAAGGCACTATGTAGTGCAGCACGCCCAGGGTCGTCAATTTCAAGTGCCTGGCGCCGTAAGCGAAAAACGACATGGGAATGGAAGTGACCAGCCCCCCGCCCACAAGCAGCGCGCTTTCGAAAGAGTTTGCCGGACCGAAGGCTGAATGGCCTGCGGCGGCGAAATACGCAATACCCCCCAGCGCAAAAGGAGCAAAGAGACCCGTTTCCACCAGCATGCCGGGCACGGCCTCCACTTTGACTATCTTGCGCAGCACCCCGTATACGCAAAAAGTGCAGGGCAGGCCGAGCGCCACCCAGGGCAGATGCCCCAGCGAAACGATGCGAACGCTCACCCCGAAAACAGCCAGAAGGATGGCGCACCATTGCAGCCGGCTGGGCCGGTCCCGAAAGAACAGCATCCCGCAGAGCATGTTGAAAAGAGGATTGATGTAGTTGCCCAGGCTGGTTTCCAGAATCTGGCCGTTGTTCACCGCCCAGATAAAAATCAGCCAGTTGGCGGCGAGCACGGAACTGGAACAGAAAAGCAGGCCCAGGCTTCTGGGCTGCAGAGCCCCCCGCGTTTCCGTCATACGGCCGGTCAGGACGGCGAAAGGCAGAACCATCAGAAAGGACCAGACGCCCCGGTGGCAGATCACTTCCAGGGGCAGGACCGCGGCAAGCTGCTTCCAGTACAGGGGCAGGATGCCCCAAATGCTGAAGGCCGCCGTGGCGGCCCATATGCCTTTCGAGGTTTCCTCGCTTTCGCCGGATACGGGAGGCGGCGCGGGATCGTTTTTTCCGGCGTCCATGCCAGTTCCGTATACCCGCCCTTCAAAAACCGCAAGCCCGGCTTCCGTCACCCCTCACTTGCGGCGCGGCGTTCGGTGGAGTACCATCGGTTGATGATCGAGCAGACCGTCCCCGCGCCGGAATGGGTGCAAAACCTGTGCGCCGACCTGCGCCTTGCCGGAGAAATCCGTCTCAGCGACGCCCTGCTGCGTCTGCCGTCGGAAACCATGGCCGGCAGGATGAACAGGGTGGCGGCCATCGCGCCCGAAGCCCTGGCCGCGGCCAAAAGCATGCGCCACCCCTGGCTGGAACTGTATGTCCGGCTCTGGGCGCTTACCAGCCGCATCGCCGTCGGCGGCGAAGGAGAAAACGCGCTCGCCGAAGCCTGGTCCCTGGTCGAATTTTCGTTGCGCCCCGATCTGCGCGACTGCCCCCAGGCTCTCTCGGTCGTCGGCAATCTCGTCGCCTGCCACGGCAACACGGACGCTCCCGGCAGAGGTCGGGACTGTCTGGATCTCTGCCTCGCGAGTCTGAACGTGATGGACCCGGCTGACGAGGCATTTGCGCCGCTCGTTCTCGCCCTTGCCAGAATTCGGACGGACGCGGGCGAGGCGGCGTCCGCTCTGGCCTGCCTGCAAGATGCTGAACGCCGCAGATCGGCCGCCCTTCCCGGCGGGTCGCCCGTCTTTGTGCCCGCTCTCGCCCTGGCCTTGCACTTTTCGGGAGAAAGCCGGGCGGCTCTCGCGGCTCTTGATTCGCTTTTTTCCGAAACCGGCGCGTCCGTCCTGTCTTTGTCGGCCGGCCGGGCTCTGTGCGTTCAGGACCTTTTTCCGGGTTTCCACGCCCTGGCGGCTCTTACCCGAGCCCGCATCCTGGCCGAAGGCGAAGGAGATGCGGAAGAAGCCCGGCGGGCGCTGCCGCTCTGGAACGACGTCCCTCCCGCGCTTCATGACGCCTGGACTGCGGCCGCCTACGCCGTGGCCTTGCGGCGGCCCGAAAGCAACACCTGGGAACTGGGCGCCCTGCTGCAAGCCGCCTTTGACCACGCCCGGCCCGTGGGCGCGCATTTTTCGGCCTGTCGCATCGCGCATCGCCACGCCCGTCTCGCCCTTGCCAGAGAATCCGCCTGGACGGCCGGGCGGGCTCTGGCCGCGCTGGACCGGTGCCTGGGCCGGCTGCGTGTTCCCGGCGAGTTGCCGAGGGAGAGGGAAGAGTGCTCTCTTGCTCTCGCCGCTTTATCCCGAGAAGAACGCCTGCCTGTGCCCGCCTCTTCGCTTCTGGCCTTCTTTTCCGCCCGACCGGGGCCGCAGAATCCGGAAAAAGACGTCGCCCTGCTCCGCCTTGCCGAGGCAAAACGGCCGGACGACGCGTCGCTCACCCTGGCGCTGGCCTCGGCCATGCAGGCCTGCGGGGCCTTTGCCGATGCCGCTCTCGTTCTGCGCGCCGCGGTCGAGCGGCATCCCAAGGACGAGGAATGCTTTTCCGCTCTGCTTGCTTTGCTGGCGCAACAGGAAAAGACCGGCCACATCCGCGAGCTTGCCGCTCTGTTCGCTCCGCACAGACCCGACAGAGCCGCCTGGTGCCTGGCTTTCGCCGCTTACAGCCGTGGGGACTGGGCTCAAACCATAGAGCAAGCCGGGACGGTGCTCAAGCTCGCGCCCGAATTTCATCCGGCCCGGCGCCTGCTGGCGGAAGCGGCCATGCACCGGGGCGAGTTCACCCTTGCCCTTGAGCAGTATCGAAAACTGACCCGGAATGCGGACGTTCCCGGTCCCGACCACTGGGACCTTATGACCGCCGCCGCCGCCGCCGGGAACTGGGCAAGCGTGCGAGAGACGGCGCGCGTTTTGAATCTTGAGCCTGCGCCCGTTCCGCCGGGCGAGGATGCGGACGAGGACTGGGGCCTTGCCCGGCTTTGTTTTTTTGAAGAAGGCGAATGGCGCGGGTACATCGGCCGCCAGACCAGCCCGGTCACGGCGAAAATCCTGGCCGTGGCGCCGCGTCCGCTGCCGCAGCACGTCGGCGATCTGGTCGCCTTCGCCGCCCGCCCTTTGCCTGTGGAGGGAGAAAAAAGTTCCGGCTCCATTCCCGCTTTTCGGGTGGCGCATACGATCCGCAAAGGCGCCTGCACTCCCTGGCCCGCGGCGGGCGTCGACCCCGGTCCGGCTTCGCGCGCCGTCTTTCGCGACGCCCTGCATGCGGCGGGCATATCGCTGTGGTCCGAAACTCCGGAAAACTATCGGGTGCGCGACCCGCAAAACCCGGACGGCGAAGGCCTGCCCGGCGTCTGTTTGTACATTGTCGTGCCCGACGCCGTGCCCCTGGAGGAGGCCGACCAGTTGCTCGCGCGCCTGACCGGAGACTGGCCCCACCCCCTCTGCTGGCTTGAACTGGCCACCGCGGCCGGAGCGGACACGGCGCCGCACGACGCCATAACCAAAGCATACGCCCTGTGAGGCCCCATGCATACGCATGAAACGACGGTCCTGGTCATCGGCGGCGGCGCAACCGGCACGGGAATTCTGCGCGACCTCAGCCTGCGCGGCATTCGCGCCGTGCTGGTAGAACAGGGGGATCTGGCGTCCGGCACCAGTTCGCGTTTTCACGGTCTTTTGCACAGCGGCGCGCGCTATGCCGCCGGCGATCCGGAAGCGGCCCGCGAATGCATCGCGGAAAATGCGGTCCTGCGCCGCATCGGCGGCTTCTGTGTAGAAGAAACCGAAGGCTGGTTCGTGCGCGTCCCGGAAGACGACCCGGCTTTCGAAACAACCTGGCTGGCCGCCTGCGAAGCCTGCGGCATCGCCGTGACCCCCGTTTCTTTAGACGAAGCCCGCCGCCGCGAACCCAACCTGACCCGGCGGGCATGCAGCGTATACCGCGTGCCGGATGCCGCCGTGGACGGGTTTCGTCTGGTCTGGCACAACGCCATGGCCGCCCGCCGCCACGGCGGCCTCATCCGTACCTATTGCCGGGTGACGGGCATCGACACGGCAGGCGGCAGAGTCAGAGGGGCCTGGGTGGAAGACGCCCGCGGCGGAAAAAAAGAATTCATCGCCTGCGACTACTGCATCAACGCTACCGGGTCCTGGGCCGGGCAGGTGTCGCAACTGGCGGGCGCGCCCGTCAACGTGGCCCCCGACCGGGGGACCCTGCTGGCATTCAACCACCGTTTCACCAACCGGGTGGTCAACCGTCTGCGCAAGGCGACGGACGGCGATATTTTCGTGCCGCACGGGTCCATAACCATTTTCGGCACAACGTCAGTTCCCACCGACAGGCCCGACGATACCTCTCCTACCGGCCGGGACGTGCAGTACCTGCTGTCCGAAGGAGAAGCCCTGTTTCCGGACCTGCGAGGCTATCGTATACTGCGCGCCTTCGCCGGCACCCGCCCCCTGTATTCGCCCGACGCCGCTACGGGCCGGTCCGCCACCCGCAACTTCGTCATTATCGACCACCGCGAGGCGGGCCTTGAAGGCATGCTCTCCGTCACCGGCGGCAAGTTCACCTCCTTTCGCCTGATGGCGGAAAAAACTTGCGACCGTGTCGCCGCACAACTCGGCATATCCGCGCCCTGCCGGACGGCCGAAGAGCCCATCATCCCCGCGCCC
Source organism: Desulfovibrionaceae bacterium (assembly GCA_031548325.1). Classification (GTDB taxonomy): domain Bacteria; phylum Desulfobacterota; class Desulfovibrionia; order Desulfovibrionales; family Desulfovibrionaceae; genus FLUQ01. Next base: position 32,549 of record JAVBRE010000176.1, on the reverse strand, counting down.
GACCCCGATCTGGCGCGTCGGGCCGCGACGTTTTTTCCCGCCGCCGGCCTGCAATTAGCCGTCTCCCGCCTGGGCGACGGCCTGGAGTACACGGTGGCGCTGGCGGAAAAAGACCCCTGGAAAAAACTGCTGCTCTGCGAATGCGAACTGGTGACCATGGCGGAGTTTGAAAGCGTGGCCCATGAGCCTACCAGCCGCTCTCTGGGCGACATCCGCCGCCGCACGCGGCTGGGCATGGGCACTTGCCAGGGCAGTTTCTGCGCCCTGCGCGCCACGGGCGCGCTGGCGGAAAGCGGCCTGCTCGGCGGCAGCCCGCCCCAGACGCTGTTCCGCCAGTTTCTGGAAGAGCGTTGGCACGGCATACGCCCGCTGCTCTGGGGCAACCAGTTGCGGGAAATAGAACTGGAACGCGGCATTTACGGCGCAACCCTGAATATCGACGGCGATTGCGGGACCGGCGCCTGTTTTGCCGAAGACGCCGCGCAAGCCGAAGCTTCAGGGTCCGTCGTGGAGAAGGAAGACAGCCCCCATACCCATCCCTCCCCTCTTCCTCGCGGGGGCAGGGAATCTCAGCCCCCTTGCGGGGGCCGGGGCGGCGCCCCGGATTTTTCATATAATCCGGACAGGGCCTGCGACGTCATCATTGTGGGCAGCGGCCTTTCCGGCCTGATCGCGGCGGCGGCCGCCGCCGGGCGCGGCCGCAGGACCCTGATTATCAGCAAGGGCGCGGGCGCGCTGACCATCGGCGGCGGCACCCTGGACCTGCTGGGCTATGCGGGGGGAGGCATTGTCGCCGGCAACCCCTTCAACGCCATGGCCTCGCTGCCGCCGGACCACCCCTATCAACTGCTGGGGACCGAGGCCGTGCGCGAATCCTTGCATTTCATGACCGGTCTGTCCGCCGCATCCGGCAGCCCCCTGCTGCAAGTCGGTTCGGAACGGCACGGCAACGCCTGGCTGCCCACGGCGGCAGGCACCATGAAACCCGTCTGGCTGACCGGCCTCGGCATGAACCCGGCCGCTCTGGCCGGGGCGAAACGCATCGTCGTGGCCGGGGTCACGGGAATGAAAGATTTTTCTCCACATATGGCCGCGGCCGGACTGGCCCAATGCCCGCAATTTTTTGGCAAGCGCCTGGACCACGCAACCATGCCCTCTCCCTTCATTTCCGCCGCGGCTCGGTCTTTTGCAAGCGACCGCGCGCCCGTGCGCGACGGCAGCGCTCTGGATCTGGCCCGCTTCATGGACAGTCCGGCGGGTTTCGCCTGGCTGCGGGAGGCATTACAACAAACCGCCAAAGACGCGGACACCGTGCTCATCCCTTCCATCCTCGGCACACAATTCGGCGGCAGCCTGCACAGGGAACTGGAACAAGCCACCGGCCTCGCCATTGTCGAACTTTTTTCTCCGCCTCCCTCGGTCACCGGCCTGCGCACACAGGCCATGCTCATGGCGCATCTGCGCTCTCTGCCCGTTTCCTTTGTGGAAGGGGCCGCCGTCACCCGCGCCATCACCGGCCAGGGGCGCTGCGAAGCCCTTGTCGTCCGGCAGCCGGACAGAGAGCGGATCTATCGCGCGCGCTCCTTCATCATCGCCACCGGGGGCCTGTTCAGCGAAGGCGTGCTCACCGGACCCGGCCTGGCGCGGGAAGCCATATTCGGCTTGCCCGTCGCCGTGCCGGCCGACCAGGACGCCTGGTCCTGCCCGCGTTTTTTCGACAGACAACCCCATCCTTTCGCCCGTCTGGGGGTGACGGTGACCGACAACCTGAATCCCGCCGGTCCGGACGGAGAAGCTCTGTTCGACAACGTGCGTTTTGTCGGCCGTTCTCTGGCCGGGTACGATTTCGCGTCGGAAAAATCCGGCAGCGGCGTGGCCCTGGCCACAGGTCATTTCGCGGGCAAAAGGGCGTAACCATGAGCGCGCACAGCATGCACAACCCCGACCAATGCACGGCCTGCACCATCTGCGTGGCACACTGCCCTGTGGCCGCGGCGACCATGAAGTTCCGGGGGCCGAAGCTGACGGGACCGGCTTATGAACGCTTCCGCCTGCTGGGTTTCGGAGACGAGGCGTCGCTGGAATACTGCTCGAACTGCAAGAACTGCGATATTTCCTGCCCTTCCGGGGTGCCGGTGGCGACTTTCAACATGCTGGCCCGGGCGGCCTATTGCCGCAAGCACCCCCAGCCGCCGCGCGACTGGCTGCTGGGGCACTCCGGCGCTTTGGGCCATCTGGTTTCAAGGCTGCCGTCCTCCCTGCTCAATTTCGGCATGAGCAACCCCCTGTCCCGCCTGGCCATGGACCTTTTCGGCATTGAAAAAAAAGCGCCGCTGCCTCCCTTCGCGTCCCTGGCCCGGCGCAGGGCGCTGCTCCGGCGGCGGCCAAAAACGGCCGGGAACAAAACCGTCGCTCTGTTTCCCGGCTGCTTCATCAGCTATTACGAGCCGCAGGTGGGCCTTGATCTCGTTGAACTGCTGGCCCGCGCAAACTACCACATCGTTGTGCCGGAAAATTTCGTCTGCTGCGGCCTGCCGCTGGTGGCCGGCGGCTACGCCGACGACGCCATGGACCGGGCGCGGATCAACAGCATGGAACTGGCCCGCTGGGCCGAAGCGGGCATTCCCGTGATCACCGCCTGTCCGAGCTGCACCCTGATGCTGACCCGGGAATACCGCGAACTGTTTCCCCAAGAACAGGGTCTGGGCCTGTACGCATCGGGCGTGGCGGACGCCTGCGAATTCATCACGGAACGGGTCCTGGCCGGAGAATTGGATCTTGCCGGAGCGGTTCCCTCAACGCCGCATCTGGCCTATCACGCGCCCTGCCATTTGCGGGCTCTGGGCATCGGCCGCACGGGCCTGGACCTGCTGCGGCTTTTGCCGGGCCTGGTCACGGAAGACATGGACGCGGGCTGCTGCGGCATATCCGGCAGTTATGGCTTCAAGAAAGGCAAGTATGAAATCGGCATGGCCGTGGGAGAAAAACTTTTCAGGGCCATGAAGGAAAGCCGCGCCCTGCTTTCGGCCAGCGAATGCGGCACCTGCCGGGTACAGATGCGCCACGGCGGCGGACTGGCCGCTGAACATCCCATAAGCATCGTCCTGCGCGCTCTGCGGCGGGCATGAGGAGGAGGCAGCGCGCACGGCATCCCTAAAAGCTGCTTTATGCCTCTTGTGTTTCGCCCTGGCCTTTTCCTGCGCGGCGGCTAAGCGAAGCCATAGCGCCTTGCGCTGCCCGGCTCTATGCGGTACTAAACTGAAAACTTCCCGCCGGCGCATCCGCCAAACCCGGCCCATCCAGGAGACAACATGACCTATCTTATTCCGGCTCTTATCGTCGTCGCCTTCATCATTCTGGCCCTCGGCGTCAAATCCGTGCCCCAGGGGTACGAATTCACAGTAGAACGCTTTGGCCGCTACACCCACACCCTGCGGCCCGGCCTCAGCGTCATCATCCCGTTGATGGACAGGATAGGCCGCAAAATCAACATGATGGAAAACGTGCTGGACGTGCCCTCGCAAGAAGTCATCACCCGCGACAACGCCATGGTCAAGGCGGACGGGGTGGTCTTCTTTCAGGTGCTTGAATCACAGAAAGCGGCCTATGAGGTCACCAATCTGCAATACGCCATTTTGAACCTGACCATGACCAACATCCGCACGGTCATGGGTTCCATGGATCTGGACGAGCTGCTCTCAAAGCGCGACGACATCAACGCCCGCCTGCTGTCCGTGCTGGACGAAGCCACACACCCCTGGGGCGTCAAGCTTACCCGCGTGGAAATCAAGGACATCCGCCCGCCCATGGACCTGGTCGACGCCATGGCCCGCCAGATGAAAGCCGAACGTGAAAAGCGCGCCGCTATCCTGGAGGCCGAAGGCATCAAGCAAAGCGAAATCCTGCGTGCCGAGGGCGAAAAACAGAGCGCCATTCTGAAAGCCGAAGGCCAGCGCGAAGCCGCTTTTCGCGCGGCCGAGGCCCGCGAACGCGCGGCCAAGGCCGAAGCGGAAGCCACGAACCTGGTTTCCGAAGCCATTGCCAAGGGCGATCTGGCCGCCATCCAGTACTTCGTGGCTCAGAAATATATCGAAGCCCTGGGGTAGTTCGCCGACTCCAATAATCAAAAACTGCTCATGCTGCCTCTTGAAGCCACCGGCGTCATGGGTTCAGTGGCGGGCATAGCCGAACTGTTCAAAGAAAGCGCCCTGCGCCCGGGCAGCGCCAAAGTGAACCGGAGCTGACATGAGCGGCATTCTTCCCATTCTCTGGTGGCACTGGTGCCTGTTCGGCCTTGCGCTGGTGCTGTTCGAGATGCTGCTGCCCGGCGTGTTTCTGCTCTGGATCGGCATCGGGGCCTTTGCAACCGGCGGCCTTGTCGGACTTTTCGGCATCGCGGACTGGCAGGTGCAGAGCCTGATTTTTGTGCCGCTTTCCTTTGTCGCGCTGTTTCTGGGCCGCCGCTTCATCCGCCGGGCCAAACCCGCCGAGAATGAAACCCTCAACCGGCGTCTGACCACCTATGTGGGCCGCACTGCCGAAGTGAGTCAGGCCATCGTCAACGGCCAGGGTCGGGTGCGCCTGGGCGACACCCTGTGGCGGGTGCGCGGCGAGGACTGCCCGGCCGGCTCCCAGGTCATGGTCACCGCCGTTGAAGGGTCCGACTTGCTTGTAAAAATTCTGAACCGGCCCGGCGCTTCCGCTGAAAAGACAGAAAGATGATGATTTCCATTGATGACGTTCTGACCCTGACGCCCCACGATCCGAACCTTGACGGGGGATCTGTCGCAAGGCACGGCGAATTTGTCGTCTTTCTGGACAAGGGCTTGCCGCAGGAAACGCTTCTGGCCCGCGTAACGAGCCTCAAGACCCGTTTCGCCCGCGCTTCGGTTCTTGAAACTCTGACCCCCTCGCCCTTGGCCGAAGCGCCCCATTGCCCCCATGCGGGAGTCTGCGGCGGCTGTCCCTGGCCCGGTCTGCCCTACAACGCGGAACTGGCCTGGAAGGAAAAACAGGTCGTCGAGCGCTTTCGCCGCCTGGGCAAGGTGGATTTCACGGCCGGCGGCGCGGTCTATGACCCCATTATCCCTTCACCCCGGAACCTTCACTACCGCAACAAGATCGAGCTTGCTTTCGGCGCGTCTTCCGCCGGCCCTGTTTTGGGATTCAAGCGCCGGACGTCCCACGATATTGTGGAAATCGAGGACTGCCCTCTGGCGGCTGCTCCGGCGCGGGACATTCTGACCTGCGCCCGCGCCTGGGCAAGGCAATCGGGCCTGCCCTCCTGGGACGGCAAAGGCGGCTGCCTGCGCTTTCTGGTGTTTCGGGCGACGGACCACAGCGTTCAAGGCAGACCCCAACGCTTTGTCGAAATAATCACCGGTCCTTCGAACGCGGCGCAGGCCTCGGCCGTCAAACGCTTCGGCGAAAACCTGCTGCGCGAGTGCCCGGATCTCACGTCCTTTCTGCATTCCGAACGAAAAAGCCTTTCCGCCGTGGCCTACGGCGAAACGCTCACAAGCTGTCTGGGACCGGACCGGATATGGGAAGAGGTGGGCCCCCTGTTGCTGGAAGCTCCGGCAACCGCCTTTTTGCAGGTCAACACGGCCGCCGCGGGCCTGCTCTACGCCGGGGTCAAAGAGTACGCGGCCCTGACGAACGTGCAAAGCGCGTGGGATCTCTATTCCGGCGTCGGCGGCATCGCCCTGGCGCTCGCCGGCGATGCTTTATCTGTGCGCGGCTTTGAAAGCTCCCCTCAGGCCGTGGCCTTTGCCAAACGCAATGCGCAGCAAGCCGGCGCGGCCAACGCCTCGTTTGTTGCCGGAAATGTGGCCGAACGCCTGCAAAAAGAGAAGGCCGCGCCCGACTGTATCGTTACCGACCCGCCCAGGGCCGGGCTAGACGAAAACGTGATACGCGAGCTGATGCGCCTCGCCCCGCCCCGCCTCATTCTGGTGGGTTGCGATCCGGCCACCATGGCCCGCGACGCCGCCCGGCTTGCCCCCGCGTATGCGACGACGCGCGTGCGTGCCGTGGACCTCTTTCCCCGCACTCCCCACGTGGAGTGCATCGCCCTGCTCGAGCGGCGGCGCTGACGGCCCGCCGCCGCCCTTGCCAGGGCCACCGCCTTGACGTAGAGAACGGAATATGCACCGTCCTGCACCAAGGACCCTTCTTTGCGCCGCAGCCCTGTTCTGCGCCCTGTTTCTCTCCGCCTGCGCCAGCCGGGTGGGGACGGAAACCATCCGTTCATCCATCGCTGCGGGCGAGACTTTTCCGCTGCTGGAAAAGATGCGCGAAACGCACGAATCCTACCAGGAATTCGTCACCGCTCTGAACCTGGCCCGCGTCTACCAGCTTGAAGGCCAGTGGAACATGTCCATCGCCGCCTTTGACGAAGCCCTGATCCAACTTGAGGAATATGAAAACCGCGCCATTTTCAGCATGCGCGGCATAGCCGCCGGAGCGGGCACCATTCTGTTGGCCAGAGGCAGCCAGGGCTATTACGGCACGGGGTACGAGCGCTCGCTGCTGCACACCTTCAACGCCCTCAATTACATGATGCTGAGCGACTTTTCCGGGGCGGCCGTGGAGATGCGCAAGATGGAACTGCGCCAGGAACTGTGGCTGCAGGAATCGCAGGCCCGCCTGGAACAAAATCTGGAAAAAATGCGCACAAAGCAGAACGGCGCTCCGGAATATTCCGACAGCCTGCCCGCGCAATACTCCATGCGCGAAATACTGAGCGACCCGGCGGTGCGGGAATTGGTCAACAATTACCAGGACCCCTTTTCGTACGCCCTGAGCGCCATTTTTTGCCGCCTGGCCGGAGATCCCGGCTATGCCGCGGTCAGTTTGCGCCGGGCGGAAGCCTTGGACGACGGGGCAAAGGCCATGTTCAGCGCGGCCTGGGACAAGACCGCGCCCGCACGCGGCAAAGCGCCCGCTCCGGTCCGGGCCGGGGCGCGCGGCAAGAAGCGGAACACGGGCGCCGCGCCATCCGCCCCGCCCGAGGCGGTTCCGGCCGTCTCGCGGGGCTGGACGACCTCACACCCCCATGTTCTGAGCGCCGCCGGGCGGGAAACACATCCCTCCGTCCGGGCGACGGAAAGCCCGGCGGCAAATCCCGGCGCCCGGACGCCGGACGTGCCCCCCCTGCCTCCAACCGTCGAAAACCAACGGCCGTCCACCCAGGACGTGACCATCATCGCCTTCTGCGGCCTTGCGCCCGCCCTGCGGGTGGAACATATCCGCGTGCCTTTCCCTGTCATCGGCTACCTGCTGCTGGACCTGCCTTCCTATGCCGGGGCCGTGCGCGGCGCTTCGCCGCTGGCCGAAGCTTCTTCCGGAACGGAGCTGACTTTCTACCCCTTGCTGCGCACAGACATTCTGGCCTACCGCACCCTGCGGGACGAGGTACGTCTGGAAATCGCCTCCGCCGTCAGCCGGGCTCTCGTCCGGGCCGGAATGGCGGGCGCGGCCGCGGCGGCCGCCGCTTCCAACAAAGATACCCGCGCCATCGCCCCGCTGGCCGGATATATGACCACCCTGCTTCTGGATCTGTTCACCACCCCTTTTTCCGCTTCGGTCCGCAACTGGGAAACCCTGCCCAACATAGGGTATCTCGCCATGGCCGAGGTCGGCCGGGGCGCTACGCTCACCCTGCGCCTGGGCGGCTGCGAAAGCACGGTTTCCTTGCCGGAAGATGCCGGGGGGGTTATCATCATGGCCACGCAGTTATCCAACACAAACCTGAGAGTACAGTATGTGGCGTACTAGCGCATCCATCGTCATTTTCTGCCTTGCTCTGCTGTCGGCTTCCTGCGGTGGGCGAGCCACCCATCATTATGTGGACACCAAGGACGTGAAAGTCGACAGCATCAGCCACACCAAAGACGGCGATTTTCTGGTCGTTTCCGCCGTGCTGAAAAACAAGGGATCTTCCGTCCGGCACAGCGTATACCGCATGCAGTGGTTCGACAAATCCGGCGCCCTGATCGAACAGTCGGCCTGGCGACCCATCATCATCAAAGGCGAAGTTCCCATTCACGTCAAAGAACGCTCCACCGTGCCGGGCGTCAAAGATTACACCCTCATCATCTCCAACGATGCGAGCTGACCATGCGTACATATCGTTTTTTTCCGCTCCTCGCCCTCTTTCTCGCCTGCGCGCTTCTTGCCGCTTGCGGCGGCCCCAAAACGGGCCGGGTGTCCGGCGACGGAGAGGTGCAGTACGAAGATCCCCACGCCGTTGAAACCGTGACCACCAAATGGGGTTCAACGGACCTGCAAAACACCGCCGAAAGCATGACCCAGTCGCTGCTGGCTTCCAAATGGGTGGCCCAGGCTTCGAGCCCGCCCAGAATCCGCCTGCGCGAGGTGAAAAATTACACGGACGAGCATATCGACACCAAGGGCGTCACGGACAAAATCCGCGTCAGCCTTCTCAAATCCGGCCAGGTACGCTTTCTGGCCGACGAGAGCAACCTTGACGACGTGGCTGCCGAGCGCGACCTGACCGAAACGGCCACCCGGAAAAAGGGCAACAAACCGCTGCTGGAAACGGACTACATCATCACCGGCGCGGTGCGGTCCATAAAAAAACGCACCAAGACCGTGGGCGACGCGTTCTACCAGATCACCCTCGAACTGACGGATCCCCAAAGCGGCGAAGTTTTCTGGGCCGATGAAAAAGAAATTCGCAAAACCACGACAAAGCCGAAAATCGGATGGTAAGGCCATGACACGCTCTTTACGCCTGGGAGCTTTGCTTCTCATGCTGGGCCTTGCCGCCGCCTGCGGCTCAAAGGATGCCGGGCAGACGGCAAAGGCTCCCGCTCCCGCGCCCGCTCCGGCCGCCGCCACGGGCTTTCGGCTGAGCAAGGACAAGCCCGTCATGCTGCTGCTTTTCAGCGCGCCCGCTTCCCGGCCCGGCGGCGATCTGCCCGTCCTGTTTCACGATCAGCTTATCTTCGCCCTGCACGCTGCGGGTTTCAGCGCCGAAGACGCCGTTCCTTATGTCGCGCCCGAAGGCCTGAGCGTCGCCCCTCTGCCCGATCCGGCCGCAGCGGAAACAGCGAAAGAAAAAGACGCCCGGCCCGCGCCGGAACCCGAGCAGGCGACCGTGCCCGGCTACGCGCTCAGCGGGCGCATCACCACCTGGCGTATGCTCGTCGGCTCTTCCGCCCAGGGCAAATCCAGCGTCGAGGCGGCCTGCGTCTACCAGTTGCGCGACAACGAAAGCGGCAGGACGCTGGCCTCCGGCGCGGCCGTCGGCGCGGGCGCCAGGGCTTTTTCAAGCGGCGACCCTGAAGAAATCAGGTCGGACCTGGCTCACAAAGCCATGGCCGCCATGGCCAGGGATATAGTCGCCCGTCTGACCGGCAAGGCCGCCGACCCGGCCGACACGGAACACATCGACCAGTTCCCCGACCAGTCCGTCGACAGCGAACGCGGCGAATATCAGGACTCGCCCGGCAAACAGCTCAGGCCGAAACGGCGGTGAAACGGCGGGCCGCAAACGCGACGGCAGCTTTGTCCACGTTTTCCGGCGGAGGCGCAGCGGCTCGGTTGATTGACGCCACATACCCCCTGTGGTACGAAATCAGCTTGTGCATAGTGCGACAGGCGGCGGAGGGCGCTTTGATCTTTCCCAAAAAGAAGCCTCCGGAAACGCCCTTGTTCAGCGGTTCCATCGCCCGGGCGAGCGTCGTAGGGCTGCACCTTGTCTCCGGTATGCTCACGGGCGGCGCTATCGGGTATTTTTTATGGCAACGCTTTGACGCCGCCTGGTGGTTCTGGATTTTTCTGGCCCTCGGCTTTGTTGCCGGCTGCCTGAACACATACCGTGAAGCGCAGAAGTTGCTGCGGGATCAGGATGCGACTAATGATCGGAAAAATCCGCCTCGAGATTGAAAAACGCCTGCGAAACCGGGGTATTGCCTCTTCGGACATGCGGCGCATTCTCAGCGGGCAGACGCTGTTCGCCTTCGCCGGTCTGGCCGCCGGCCTGGCGCTGCTTCCCTTTTCCGTCTGGCCGCTGGCCTTCGGGCTGGGCGCGGCTCTTGCAACCCTGAACTTATGGCAGCTTGCACGGTCCGTGGTCCGGGCCATGGGACAGACATACGCCCCGGCGGTGCTTGTCGCGCATCTCTGCGCGTTTCTGGGCCGTTTCGCCCTGACCGGCGCGGCTTTGTATCTGCTTCTTGTCCAACTGCATCTTCCCGTAGTTCCGCTGCTGGCGGGACTCTCTACGGTGGCGGCGGCCCTGGCGGTTCGCGGCGCGGCCGGGATCGCGGGCAATTCTTTCAAGGAGATATAGTCATGGCTGGCGGCGGTTTGCCGGAACCGGTACTCATCTCGACCTTTCTCGGACTTGACCACGTAACCATCGCGGGCAGGACCGTTGAGTTCAAACATGTCGTCTACACATGGATGGCCATGGGCGTACTGTTTCTCACCGGCATTATCGCCCGTTCCCGCCTGACCCTGGTGCCGGGAAAACTTCAGAACGTGCTGGAAACCGTCATCGACGGGCTTGAACAGGTGACTGTCAGCAGCATCGGCGAAGAGGGGCGCAAGTTCTTTCCCCTGCTGTGCGGAATTTTTCTGTTCATTCTGGTGCAAAACCTGTTCGGCCTGCTGCCCGGCTGCGACGCGCCCACGGCCAACGTCAACACCAACGCGGCCATGGCCCTCTTCGTCTTCTGCTATTACAACTACCAGGGCATCAAGCGCTGGAAATTCGGATACATTCATCACTTCATGGGCCCCATGCCCATTCTCGCGCCGCTGATGCTGCCCATCGAGCTCATCAGCCATCTGGCCCGTCCCCTGTCTCTGACTCTGCGACTTTTCGGCAATATCCGGGGCGAGGAAATCGTGCTGGTGCTCTTCTTCTTTCTGCTGCCGGTCATCAGCACCTTTCCGGTCTATTTCCTGTTTCTGCTGGCCAAGGTCTTGCAGGCCTTTATTTTCTTCATGCTGACTATGATCTATTTGCAAGGGGCCATTGAGCACGCGCATTAACAGGATAACCGAGTTTTTTCAGAAAAGGACCATTTATTAGTGGGGAATGGCGAAAGCCACAACATATAGAACATCATAAGGAGCTTTGCATGCGTAAATTGTTCACCGCTCTGTGCAGCGTTCTCGCTACCCTGGCGATGGCGGGCGTGGCTGTCGCGGCCGACGCCGCCGCTGCCGCAGCCCCGGCCGCACGCGCGTCCCTGAACGCCGACGGCTTGGGCCTGACCGCTCTGGCGGCCGCCATCGGTATGGCCATTGCCGCCGCCGGTTGCGGCATCGGTCAGGGCATGGGCCTCAAAGCCGCCTGCGAAGGCGTGGCCCGCAACCCCGAAGCCAGCAACAAGCTGACCACCATTTTGCTGCTGGGCCTGGCCTTCATCGAATCGCTGGCCATCTACGCCCTGGTCATCTGCATGATTCTGCTGTTCGTGCGTCCTTTCGGCTGAGCCGAAACGCAGGCCGCGGGCGTCCATAACGGGCGCCCGCGGTGTCTCCGCTGATAGTCTGACTTTACGGAGCAAGCCATGATAGCCCAAAAAACCGCGCACATCCCCCGCGCCACGATTCAACGGCTGGCGATCTATCTCGAAGTTCTGGAAAAACTGCATGATGACGGCATTGCGGTTATTTCTTCCGAACCGCTGGCCAAAGCCTGCGCGGTCAACGCGTCGCAGATTCGTAAAGATCTTACCTATTTCGGAGAATTCGGCGTGCGCGGCGTCGGCTACAACATAGCCAACCTCATGGCCTCCATCGCGGAAGCTCTGGGCGCCGACAAACCCTGGAACTGCGTGCTGGTCGGCACCGGAAAACTGGGCCGGGCTCTTTTGAATCACCGCGATTTTTCGCTGCGCAGCTATCATATCATCGGCGCCTTCGATTCCGACCCCGAAAAAATCGGGGAAAAAATCGACGGCATCATGGTGCAGAACGTGCACTGCCTCAAAGAATGCACCGAAGCCCTTGACGCCAAAATCGGCATCATCACCACCCCTCCCGCCTGGGCGCAGCAGGTGGCCGATCAACTGGTGGAAGCGGGCATCCGCGGCATCCTCAACTTCGTGCCCGCCCGCATTTTCGTGCCGGACCACGTGTTTCTGGAATATGTGGATTTTTTCCACCACCTTTACGCGCTGTCCTTCAACATCACCACTTCGAACAACAACAAATGACGAGTCCGGCGCAGGCTCCGGCGTTTTCCCTGCTCACCGATTTCGGCTACGACGACCCCTATGCCGGAGAATTGCGGGCCGTGTTGCGCCGCCTTGCCCCCCATGTGCCCTGTCTGGATCTTTCCCACGGAGTGCCCCCCTTTTCCGTCACCGCCGGCGCTTTTTTCCTGGCCGCCGCCCGGCCCCACCACGCGGCGGGGACCATTTTTCTCTGCGTCGTCGACCCCGGCGTGGGGTCGATGCGCGACCTGCTCTGCATTACCGACGGCGCGCATACGCTGCTCGGGCCGGACAACGGCTTGCTTTCTCTGGCGGGGCGCGACATGCGCAAGGAAGGCCGGATCAGGGCATGGCGCATCCCGCCTTTCGACACCAGAGGCGTCTTTCACGGCCGTGACATTCTGGCTCCTCTGGCCGCGAAGCTGGCTCTGGGCGCATCGCCGGACGATTTTGGCGATGCGCTTGAATCTGAAGACGCCGAGGTCCGCCTGTCTCCCGCTTGGGCCGTTCCCGCGGCCCTTCCGGAAGGTCTGCTCTGCGTGGTGCTGCATGTGGATCGTTTCGGCAACTGCGTGCTGAACCTGCCGCTGGGGCATCCCCCCCCCAAAGGCCCGCTGTTGCCGGCGCCCGGCAAGGGGGGCGCTCCCGTCCCCCTGATCGCGGCAACGCACTATGCAGCCATTCCCGCAGACGGCATCGGCCTTATGCCCGGCAGCCAGGGGTTCTACGAACTGGCCTGCGACCGACGCAGCGCAGCCGAGCTGCTGAAGCTTGCCGCCGGCGACCTTTGCGTTCTCGGGCGAAAATAACGCGGCGAACGTTTCCCGACGCGGCATCTCCTATACAAAGCATCGCGACTTGGCTATGGTGCCGCCATACCAGCATTGCCCAGACCAGAGCATTTCACTTTTGAGATTACGCAATGAGAGTTTAGCAAACGGTATACGTTTCAGTATATAACAATGCGAGATTACAAAGATAAAGGCCCACTTCGTGGGCAGCCGCTTCGCGGCTGCCGAGCAATTTCACTTTGAAATTGCTCCAGAGCAAAACCGGAGGAATTATGCTTTCTTCTCACGACTGCACCTTGTTCAGCGGCGGCGCGCCGGGCACCGAAGCCTTTTTTGGCGCTCTGGCCGAAAAATACGGCATTCAGGAAGTCAACTTCAGCTTTGACGGGCATCAGGCGGAACGCGCGCGCGGCCTCAGGGTTCTGACCGGCGACGAGCTGGCGCTCAAAGACGTCAGCTTGAGCTACGTGTCCAAACTGCTGCGCCGGGAATATACCCGCGCTCCCATCTTCCGCAAAGTGCTGCAATCCATCTGCTGGCAAGTCAGCAGCGGGTACGAAGTCTATGTTGTGGGGACCATTCTCGAAGACGGCACCGTGCGCGGAGGGACCGGCTGGGGGGCGGAGTTCGCCAAAATCTGCAACAAGCCTCTCTGCGTCTTCGACCAGAGCCGGAACGGCTGGTTTCGCTGGGACAACGACCTTTGGGTGCCGGAATTGGAACCTGTCGTCGGGCATCGCCTGTTCACGGCCACGGGCACCCGTTTTCTGGAAAAAAACGGGAGCGAAGCCGTGGAAGCGCTGTTCGCCCGCTCTTTCATCAAAGCTTTCTGAGTTGTAACGTCGACGCGATATCAGGCCCTGCCCGGCGAGGATATCCCGCCAGGCGGGGCTTTCTTTCGAGGTTTTCCGCCATGCGTGTTTCATTACCCAGTCCTTCCGCGTTCAAGGCCGATCTCGGCTTCTGGGCCGCGATCGGCTCGTCCTGCATCTGGGGGACCTTGCCGCTTTACTGGCACCTGCTGCGCGATGTGCCGGCTCCGCTGATACTCTGCCATCGCATTTTCTGGTCTTTCATCTTTCTGCTGCCCCTTGTGATCGCCGCCAGGCGTTTCGATGAAATGCTCAAAGCGGCCCGCAACTGGCGGACCATGCGCGGGCTCTGCGCCAGCAGCGTCATTCTGGGCTGCAACTGGCTGTTGTTCATCTGGGCCGTCAACAACGGCCAGGTGCTGGAAACCAGCCTGGGCTATTTCATCAACCCGCTGCTGACCATCTGCATGGGAATTTTTCTGTTTAAAGACAGGCCCGGTCCGGCCCGCCGGGCGGCCATTCTCATCGCGCTGGCCGGGGTCAGCGCCCAGATCGCCATGACCGGACAACTGCCCTGGGTGGGGCTGGGGCTGGCCCTGCTCTTTTCCTCTTACGCTCTGATGCGCAAGCTGGCCCCTGTGGAGTCGCTGCCCGGCCTGACCCTTGAAACCTTTGTTCTGGCCCCCTTCGCTCTGGGCTATATTCTTTGGGCAGGAGCGGAGACGGGACTGCCTGTCTGGGGTGCGAACGGAAGGGAAAGTCTGCTGCTGGCGGGAACCGGCGTCATCACCTCCGTTCCTTTGATTTTGTATGCGTACGGAGCGCGTCACCTGCCTTTTACGACCTTGGGCATTTTGCAATATATCTCCCCCAGTTGTTCTTTTCTGCTCGGGATTTTCATTTTTCACGAAACACTGACGCTCGGCATGACGGTTTCCTTCGTCGCCATCTGGATCGCGCTGACCCTGTACACAGTGGACAGCCTGCGCAAGCGCGGCAAAACGGAATCCGGACGGACAGCGCCATGAGGACCGTATGCCGCAACTAGGCGCAGGGGAAATAGCCGCCCTGGTCACGGCCGCCAGCTGGGCCGGGTCTTGCTATGTCCACACCATGATCGGCCGCAAAATAGGCGCGCTGGGGCTCACGGCGGCACGTATACCCCTGTTCCTCGCCGCCATGGGCATGATCTGCCTGATTCTGGGCGCCGACACGCGTCTTCCCGGCAGCTCTTTGCTGCTGCTGGCCTTTTCCGCCTTCGGCGGCTTTGTCGTCAGCGACCCCTTGCTTTATTCCGCGGCGGTGATGATCGGCCCCCGGCTGGCCCTGCTTGTGCACTCCCTTTCAGCCTGCATCACCGCCATCCTCGGCTATGTCTTTCTGGGCGAAAGCGTCGGCCTGCTGGGCGCGGCGGGCATCGCCGCCGCCAGTTTCGGCGTGGCCTTTGTGTTGATGGAAGGGGGCTTCAAACAACACGCGAATTTTTCCGGTCCCGACTCCGGGCAATTTTGGCGCGGCGTGGCCTACGCCTTTATCGCCGCCGTCGCTATGGCGGCCGGTTTTCTGCTGCTCAAGCAAGCCTTGCTGCTCGGCGTTCATCCGACCTGGGCCGCATTTTTACGCATTGCCCTGGGCGGGGGCATCATCTGGGCGGGAACGCTGTTGCGCGGCAACCTGTTCACTTTTCTTCACAGCGCCTGGTCCTCATGGGCCATCATCCGGCTGATGCTGCTGGGCTGCACCGTCAGCACCGTGGGCAACTTTCTCGCTCCCTTCGCCATGCACCTCACACAGGCGGGCATCGCCGCCACGCTGATCGGCCTGCAGCCGGTGCTGATCATTTTTCTGACCGCTGCTATAGAGCGAAAGCGGCCCTCCACCCGCGCCGTCATCGGCACCCTGATCGCCTTTTGCGGCACGGCCATGATTTTTTTGCGTTGAGAAGGGGCACGAATGACAAATCTTTTGCCCTTGCCCGCATTACCTGTTACGAAACCGGGTGTACCACACTTTAGCCGCAACCATTAAATAACGAAGCGGGAACGTTATGATCGGTCATTATTCTTGGTGGAACGTGCTGGCCTTCAGTGCGCTCGTCATTGTCGCGCTGATTGTCGACCTTTACGCGCACAAGGCGGACAAAGCCATTTCCATGCGTGACGCCGCCCTTTGGAGCATCTTCTGGGTGCTTTTGTCCCTCGGCTTTGCCTGGTATGTGGGCGCCACCCACGGCATTGAAGACAGCTCGCTTTTTCTGGCCGGGTACTTTCTGGAAAAGTCCCTGTCCGTGGACAACCTTTTCGTCTTCATCGCCATTTTCTCCTCTTTTTCCATCCGCGACGAATTGCAGCACCGGGTGCTGTACTACGGCATTCTCGGCGCGCTCGTCATGCGCGTCATCTTTGTGGCCGCGGGCACGTCCTTCCTGCTGCTGTTCGGCAAATGGGCGTTGACGGCCTTTGGCCTCTTCGTGCTCTGGTCCGCCTGGAAGATGTGGCAGAACAGCAAAGAAGAGTGTTCTGCCATCACCGATTACAGCAACCACTGGAGCGTGCGCCTGACCAGACGCTTTTTTCTGGTGCACCCCAGGCTTGAAGGTCACAGTTTTTTCGTCAGAATCAACGGGCTGCTGCACTGCACCCCGCTCTTTCTCTGTCTGGTGGTCATTGAAATAGCCGACGTCATGTTCGCCTTTGACAGCGTGCCTGCGGTCATCGCCATCACCCGCGACCCATTTCTGGTCTATACCTCGAACATTTTTGCCATTCTGGGCCTGCGTTCGCTCTATTTTCTGCTGGCCGCGGCCAACCGCTTTCTCTGCCACCTGGAAAAATCGGTCATCGCGGTGCTCGCCTTCATCGGCGTCAAGATGTTGCTGGACGTGGTGGACATCATCCACGTGCCGCCGCTGGTCAGCCTGGCCATAGTGCTGGGCCTGCTGGTCGCCGGAATCGTCGCCTCCGTCATGTATCCGGAAAAAGAAGAACCGCAAGAAAAAACGGTTGAAGAGCCGGTGGTGAAAACAGAAGCCGGCACTATCGAAGCGCAGGACGAAAGCAAGAAAAAAGAATAACGCGCGACTTGGCCCGCTCTTTGCTATCCTCCTCCCGACCGGCGAGATTATGACGCGCCGGCTGAGGAAATATGGCGCCATTTCATTTTTCACTTGAACAGGTTCTGCGCTACCGGCAACAGCTGGAAGAACAAGCCCTGCTCGCCCTGGCCCAGGCCAGGGCGGCCCGCGACAAACGGCGGCGGGAACGGGACGCGTGCGCCGCCGCCATCGCCGAACAGCGCGTCAAGCTGGCTTCTTCCGCCTTGCTGAATGCCGAGGAACGCTGGCTGATCAGCGGCTATATCACCGGGTTGACTCAGGATCTGAAACAGGCTCGAATCGACCTCGCCGCTCTTGAAGAAGAGATGGATCGTTGCCGCCAGGCCCTGATCCAGAAATCCCAGGACAAGAAACTGCTGGAAAAACTCAAGGCCCGCCAGGCGACCCGCCATGCGCAAGCCGAAACGCACCGGGAACAAAAAAGCCATGACGACACAGCAACGATCCGCTTCACCCCTTCGGCCCTCTAGGCTTTGCCGTTATCTGGCCTGCGCCGTGCTGCTCAAGCTGTGCCTTCTGGGCAGCATGCTTGTGGAGCCGTTCTGGCCCGGCCAGGAGACGAAATCCGCGTTTTCCGGACAGACGGCTCAGGCCCCCGAAAACCACACAGGGCCCGTGAAGCAGCTTGCGCAGGCTCAAAACGCCCCGCATTCCGGCAGATATCTTCTCAGCCCGTCCACGGCCCAGGCCGCTCAAGCCGCCCAGGCCGACCCGCAGCCGGCTCCGCCGTCCGGAAATGATTTGTCCAGAGAAGCGCTGCAACGCCGCCAGGAGGAAATAGCCCGCAAGGAACAGGACATGCGCGCCCTGGAAAAGGATCTGGACGCCCGCTTGGAACGCCTGCAACTTCTGGAATCGCGGCTGCAAATGATGCTCAAGGAAGCTGAAGAGGTTAAGAGCGCGAAGTTCCGCCATCTGGTGGACGTGCTGTCCAACATGAAAGCCAAGCAGGCTGCCGAGGTTCTGGAAACGCTGGATGAAAAAATCGCCGTCAAAGTTCTGTCGGGCATGCGCGGCCGCCAGGCCGGCGAAATATTGACCTTTGTCAAAGCGCCCAAAGCTGCCCGGCTGTCCGAATCCCTGGCCCGCATGCAGTTGCCCTTCGAATGAGTGACGGCAAGGCTGCAATCAGGCTGAAGCTGACCCTGGCCTATAACGGCGGGCGTTACGCCGGCTGGCAACTGCAATCGCCGGACCTGACGCAAAGCACGGTGCAGGGAGAGCTGGAGGCGGTCGCGGCCCGCATTGCCGGCCGCCCGGTTCGGGTGCACGGATCCGGACGCACGGATTCCGGAGTGCACGCCGAAGGCCAGGTCGCACATCTGGATCTGCCGCCCGACCGCGACCTGGACTGGCAACGGGCTTTCAACGCCCAACTGCCTCGGGATATCAGGGTTCTGGCCGCCGAACGGGTTGACTCCGCCTTTCACGCCCGGAGCAGCGCCACGGGTAAACTGTACGCGTACACCCTGTATATGCGCCGCTCTCTTGTGCCGCCCCGGCTGCACGGTTTTGTCTGGGCCGTTCCGCCCCTGGATCGCGCAGCCATGCTTGAGGCCGCCCGCCTGTTGCAAGGCCGGCATGATTTCGCCGCTTTCGAGAACGCGGGAACGGACCGCGAAGGTTCCGCCGTGCGCACCCTTTTTTCCCTCACTGAAGAACCCGGCCGGGCCGCCAGTCTGCTCTGCCCGCCCGAATGGCCTGTCAGCACATGGTTTTTTAATGGCGACGGATTTTTGAAACAGATGGTGCGCAATCTGATGGGACTGCTGGTCTGGGTCGGCAGAGGAAGAATCGCCGTCGAGACGGTGCCCGATTTGATGAAAGCCGGGCGCAGAGAGCTGTTGCCCTCTCCCACGGCCCCGGCCGAAGGCCTGACCCTGATGCGGGTAGAATATTAAGGAGGATTCCTGTTTCGCGGCTTTTAAGGCCTGTTCACACAACGAGCAATTTTGATTCTCATGCGAAAGGGAAAATTCAAATTTAATCTGCCTTAGCTGCACGGATTTGATCGAGGGTGGCAAGTTCCAGAGACTCCAGGCGGGCCGGAAGCGGGGGATACCATTTGATGTTGTTGATGACACGAAGCGGCAGGCAGCGGTCGAAATTCGCCTTCACTTCAGGGCTGAGAAAGGCGTTCGCGTTGTTGGAGGCGGTGGGGATTTTTTCTTTATTGGTGAAGACGGCCGCGTTTTCCGGGCGCATGATGAAATTGATCCAATTGTAGGCGGCTTCCAGATTTTCCGCTCCTGCGGAAAGGACGAACGTATCTATCCAGCCCAGGGCGCCGGTTTCGGGAGCGACAAAATCCAGATCCGGATTCTCGGCGTGGAGCTTGAAAGCGTCATTGTCCCAGCCTTTGGCCACAATCACTTGCCCGGAGCGCATGGCGGCAAGCAGTTCCGCGCTCGCGGCCCAGTAGCTAGCCACCAGGGGCTTGTTTGCAATGAGCTTGGCCGCGACTTCGCCGAGCATTTCCTTGTAGGCCTTTTCGTCGCCGTACAAATCAAAGGGGTTGTGCCCCAAGGAAAAGGCCGTGGCCATAAGAATGGGGCGCTGCATGCGGTAGCTGATCCGGCCTTTGTAGGCGGGATCGAAAAGATCTTTGAAGCTCTTGGCGTTGGGGGCCAGCTTTTTATTGACGATGAGCGCGCTGGTGCCCCAGCAGAAGGGCACGGCGTAAGAACGACCATCTATCTCGGTATTTTTTTTAACTATTTTCAGCATGGAAGGGATAAAGCGACTTTGGTCGATGCGGCTGTAATCCATGGGCTGGTAAATGTTTCCGGCCTGTTGTCCGGAAATGACGCGATCCTGGCTGGGCTGGACCAGGTCGAAGCCGGCGCCGCGAGAGGCGATCAGCTTGGTGATAATGTCTTCGTTGTTGGAAACAGTGACCTCGACCTTACACTTGTATTCCGCTTCAAACTTGCGGACCAGCTCTTCGGGGGCGTAGCCGCTCCAGGTCAGCAGACGTAGCGTCGCAGCCTGTGCGACGGTAGCCGGAAGAAAAAAAAATAAAACAGCGCAGAAAAGGATCAGACGTTGCATTTTCCATCTCCAGGTATCGGCAATACTAAAACGTATCCCTCGCGTTATCTAAAAATACATCGCCATCGCGTTTTGGGGAAGAGAAAAAAACCGCCTGGCGGCAGGTAAAGCAGTTTTTTTCAGATCGCCCGTGGGTAGAATAGCGTTCAACATCTCGCCAAGGCGCCTGTTTTCATACGCTTCACGCTTCAGCAAGAATTCAGTGCGCGCATTATATTTGGTTATGGGCTTTCCAAGCGGGCTAAAATCTTATAGACTCTTTCCGTCAGAGTGTGGCCGAATAAGGTGTTTTCTATCACGCCCAGCGGCAAAAAGCCTATGAAATTTCGGCGCGCCGTTTTATGTTGATCCATGCGCAGCAGGCGCTCTTGGCAAGAACGACGTTACGCCTGTCGCACGGGCAGGCCCCTTATTCAGTTTTTTCGGCGCAGGCGTTCGCCGTCTTCCGCAGCTGCGGCAAGAACGCCAGGCCTCTGGGCGGGACATTACGATGCCTTCTCTGCCAGCAGCCCCGGCCCCCAAAAGCCGGAAAATGGAAACAAGGTTCAACAAGACCATTGTCGCCCTTTTCCTTTCCGTGTCGATTTTAATTCTGCTGGTCGCGGCTTTTATACTGCATTCCTTCAGCAATGCCGCTTCCAGAGACTACGCCCTTTTCTATTCCACAAAAACCATCGGGGCCATCAACACCCATTTGAACCGCGAGGTCGGCCTGATGCAAAAGGCCGTCCGTTCCCAGGCCATTGTCGACTGGTTCGCCGACGAAGACAACTATTGGAAGAAGCGGCTGGCCTTCCAGGAAATGAAGAGCTTCACGGAAGTATTGTACGGCAAGAACCTCTATTTCGGCATTGAAAAATCGTTGAATGAATTTTCCATGGATTCGGACGCCTCTTTCCTTCATTTCACGCCCTATGACGTGCTTATTCCGGAAAAATTCGCCGACATATGGTATTTTGAATGTCTGGGGTCGAAAAACGAATATGTGCTCAATGTGGACATCGACAAGTTAAAACAGCGGAAACGCGTTTGGCTGAACATCAAGGTTGTATCCGAAGGCAAAGCGCTGGGCGTTTTGTCCACGGGACTCCAGTTCGACAGCGTCATCGAAAAAGTTTTCGGCAAATACGACAAAAACAACGTCCGCGGCCTGGTGATCAACAAAGACGGCATCATTCAGATGGATAGCGCGGCGTTCAACACCGAGGACAAGCTCCTTTTCAACAGCGACAGAAACATTCTGGAAGAATCCAAAGATTCCGCCTTTGTCCAGGTCATGACGACGCATCTGAAAGAGATCAAGGGATATTTCCAACCGGACGCCGCGTCCAGAGTCGTCGCTCTGTCTTCAGGCCCTTACAGCTATGCTTCCATCGCGCCCATAGAGGCCACGGACTGGACAGTGGTTACCTTTTACAACGCCGCCTCCCTGTTCAAAATCAACCAGCTTCTGCCGCTGGTCATCATCCTGTTCGCCGCCTTCGTTCTGTACGCCATAGCCGTCAACCTGCTTGCCCAGAGGCAGATCTTCAAGCCTTTCGGTCGGCTGATGACCAGCGTGGCGGCGACGGACGCCCGCTCCGGCGGCGCCATCTACGGCGAGGAACGCGATGATGAGCTGGGAGACCTGGCGCGCACCATCGTGGAGATGCGTACAGGTCTGAACGCCTATAACACCAAACTGATCGAGGCCATGAAGCGGGCGGAAAAAGCCAGCCAGGCGAAATCCGAATTTCTGGCCAACATGTCGCACGAGATACGCACCCCCATGAACGCGATCATCGGCATGGGTAAAATCGCTAAAGATTCCTATGACATGGGCAAGATACACGCCTGTATCGGCAAGATCAACAGCGCCTCTGCGCATCTTTTGGGCGTAATCAACGACATTCTGGACATGGCCAAGATAGAATCCGGCAAATTGGAAATCCATAACGCCGCCTTCGATTTTGAAGCCATGCTCAAGCGCGTCAGCAGCGTCACAAATTTTCGCTTGAAGGAAAAAAATCTGCATTTCTCCCTTTCTATAGATCCGGCCATTCCCAAGCGGATTACGGCGGACGAACAGCGTCTGGCCCAGGTGGTGACCAACCTCCTCTCCAATGCGGAAAAATTCACGCCCGAACACGGGCACATCGCGGTTTCCGCCAAGCTGCGGGAAAACGACGGCGAGCGCTGCCTTCTGGAAATTTCCGTGTCCGATTCCGGCATAGGCATACCCAAAGAACAACACGAGAGGCTTTTCCGCTCTTTTGAGCAGGCCGACGGCGGCATTTCCCGCAAATACGGCGGAACAGGGCTTGGACTGGCCATTTGCAAGCAAATCGTGGAACTCATGGGCGGTACAATCGGTCTGGAGTCCGAGCCTGGCCAGGGCTCCCGCTTTTACGTCATTGTCCCTGTGGCGAGGACCGCATTTTCACCTGAACAGGCGGCGGATCAGGTTTTCGACAGCGAGGCCGAAAACGGCGGAACCACAGAATTTCTGCGCGGCCAACACATCCTGGTGGCCGAAGACGTAGATATAAACCAGGAGATTTTGATCGGTCTTCTGGAGGGCACGGGCGTCTTGTTCGATTTTGCCGAAAACGGCCGCCTGGCCGTGGAAGCATTTGCCCTGAATCCACAAAAATACGCGCTGATTTTGATGGACATCCAAATGCCGGAGATGGACGGCTACGAGGCGGCCCGGCGCATCCGGGCCATGTCCGCGCCCGAAGCGGCGTCCATCCCCATTATTGCCATGACCGCCAACGTCTTCAAGGAAGACATTGAAAAAAGCCGCGCCGCCGGCATGAACGGGCACCTGGGCAAACCTCTGGACCTGGACGCAGTTCTGCGAAAGCTGAAAGATTGTCTGGCCGGAAGAAAAGGTCTCAACGAGTTGAAATCCCTTTAGAACCCATCTCACAATCAAAGTTTGAAGCGAAAAACTTAGGTTCTTTTCCCCGGCGCCCTATCCTGAGGGGCGGCTAATCCTCAAACTTCAGGCCCTGGCGCAGCATGGCGGGCCGCAGTTTCGGCCGCTCGTTATGGTCAAAGCGCGAAGCAACGGCCTCTGACCAGCTTTTGCCTTCGGGCCGGCCCCGCTCCTTCCAAAAGGCCAGCATCGTTTCGTCATAGCCGGGCGCGGCCCCGGCAATGCGCGCGGGATCATAGGTCTCGTCGTGACGAAAGGTGGCCAGCGGCAGGCGCGGCCGCTGAGCCGTCTCCTTTGACACATGTCCCACGCTGAGCCCCACCGGCGAAAAGCAAAGCGGCGGAAGGCCGAGCAAGTCTGTGATCTCTTGCGGGTTGTCGCGTATGCCGCCGATGGGCACGATGCCCAGGCCCTGGGCTCTCGCGGCCAGGGCCATGGCTTGCAGCACGATGCCGCAGTCAAGGCAGCCCATGACCAGGCCCTCCACATGGTTCTGCACATCCAGAACCCGCCCGGCCCGCGCAGCCGCCGCGGCCAGTTTGTGCATATCCAGAACCAGAGCCAGAAACACCGGGGCCTTGGCCACCCAGGGCTGGCCGCCCGCCAGTTCCGCAATGCGGGCGCGCTTTGCCGCATCGCGCGCCACCACGACCGAAATATGCTGTCCGTTGACGGATGTGGGCGCGCGATGCCCGGCGCGAATGATTGCGTCCAGTTCGGCGTCGGAAACCGGTTCCATCGTATATGAACGGTTGCTTCTGTGACTTTCGAGCAGGGAGAGGGTCTGGTTCATAAACACCCACGAAAGGTAACGGGTTACAGCAGAATACGGACCATGCAAACAAGGGAAAGAGTGAGAGTGACGAACGCGCTTAAGAGGAGAAAGGCTTTGAACACAGTATTTTCGGAGCCGAAGCCGTCAATGGCCGCGGCCGCGCACATCAGTTTCGCCGGAGACAGCATGCTGGCGAGCCCGCCGCCCATAGCGCCGGCCGCCGCAATAATCACTCCGTTTTCTCCCAGCAGCGCGGCGGTTTTCAGGTGCAGCGAAGTCAGCATGGCCGTGGCGGCCGACTGCGAGCCGCTGACTATTCCCGCCGCAGCGCCCAGAAAAGGCGCGGCGGCGGCATAGGCCACGCCGAATGTCCGGGCCGCCGCCGAGGCCAGAACGGCGATCATGTTATCGTCCACCCTCGTCAACTCCCAGTCGGCGTTTTTGCCGGAATGGTTGAAAACATAGGCAATGGAAAAGTAGATGCCGGCCGCCAGAAAAGGCCGAATCATGCGCGGCAGCCATTTGCGCAAACTGTCGCGCAACAGTCCCGGCCTCGGTCGCAAAAGGGGCACGCAGGACACGGTGGATACAAACAGCCACAGGTAGGGCTGCGCGAAAAGACGCAAAAATTCCGGATGCCCGGGAATGATGTGCACCGGCATGGGATTGTCTTCAAACAATATTCGATGCAAGGGCAGCGCGGGCGCGTTGATGAGCGCGCACACCACGGTCAGCATGATCCAGGGCGACACGGCGGCCCAGAGCGGCAGGCGTTTTTCCGCTTTCAGATCCTCTTCGGTCAGCAGGCTCCGGTCCATGATGGGACTGCCGCGCAGCAACAAAAAAACACAGAGCAGGGCAATAATGCTCAGCCCGGCCAGAACGCCCCCTATCGGCGTCACGCCGGCCGCAGCGCTGGCGACGGTTCCGACCCAGCAGCCGAGTCCCACCAGAAAAGCGGGTACAAAGCCGTTTCGCAGCATGGGCAGACCGCCGGCAAACCACAAACAGCCCATTGCCACGGCAAAATTGGTCAAAGGCATGTACCAGGCGAAGATATACCAGGCATCCACAAAACTGATGCCGCAAAAAACGGCAAAAATCTGACCCGGTATGCCGAGCAGCCCGACAGTGCAGGCGCCGCTGTACCCCATTGCCGACAGTCCGATGGATTGAACAACCGAATACCCCAGAGCCATAAGCACGGGGGGCAGCACGGAGATCGGCACCGCGCCCAGCGCCGTCAGAATGATGGCGAACCCGCAGTTGAGCAGCAGCACCTGCGTCGCCCGATCATGCACGGACAGGGTTTTCGCCAGCACGGATATGCGGGCCAGGGCTCCCGTCTCAATCAGTATTATGACCTGCAAGATGGCTATGCTTATGACGAGCGACACGGGCAAGGCGGCGACAAAGCCGGACAGCGAGGTCAGAAGGGCCACCGCAAGGTCGGTGTGAAAATAGAGGCAGGCCACCCCGATGCAGTACACCCAGGCCGCGCCGGCCGCGACATCGGGAGCGGCGTCGCACAAGGCAATGGCAAAAATGATCAGCAGCAACGGCGAGAGGGCCATGGCGACATCAAGCAGCATACCAACCTCAGGTTTTGTGTGCCCGAGTGTACGGATTTAAGCATGGGCGGTAAAGAGATTCTTGACAGCCGCTTCCCCCGGCTTATGTATGTACGGACGACCGACATCAGCTTTTTCCGGAACGGCCATGTCTGATTTCAGAATACGTGAGTGCACAGGAGGTCTTACCCATGGTCATCGATTTCAACAGCTTTTACGACATGCCCAAAGATATGGACCGCATTTTTGAGATGTTTCGCAACTCAAGCATGCTGCAGCGCAGATCCCTGTATCCCCTGATCAATGTGTACGAGAACGACGACAGTTACATTGTCGACGCCTGCATGCCCGGCGTCGCGGCGCAAAGCGTGGAACTGACGTTGAACGCACGCAGCCTGGTCATCAGGGGCGAGCGCAAACCGCCCGAAGGACGCTATTTTCGCCAGGAACGCACGGGCGGTTCTTTTCAACGCATCATCAGCCTGAACGCCCCCGTGGCGCGCGATCGGGTCACCGCCAAAAGCGCCAACGGAATTTTGCGCGTCACTTTGCCCAAGACGGAAGACGTGAAGCCGCGTCGCATCAGCATTGACTCGTAAGCATTGGAGGATGTCATGACTACCAGCATACAAACGGCCGCCGTCATGCCGGCCACCGACATACTTGAAGGCGCCGACGGGTTTCACATCGTTATGGACCTGCCCGGCGTCGCGTCCGAATCGCTTTCCATCGATCTTGAGCAAAATGAATTGACCATCAGGGGCGAGAGCGAATATGCTCCTACGCGGCAGGAAGAGGACCACTGCATGCGGGCGGAATTTGAAGCCCAAATCTATGAACGGGTCTTTACCCTGTCCGACATGGTTGACCGTGAACGCATCAAGGCCACGGTCAAAGACGGCGTTCTTGATCTTTTCCTGCCCAAGGCGGAAACCATGAAACCGCGACGGATCGAGATCAAGGCTGAATAGCCCCGCGCGACAACGCGATGTCACAATCCGGGCCACCGCATCGGTGGCCCCCTTTTTATTTGAGGTGCTCCATGCAAAACGTGACTGTCGGTTCCATGGTGGAGGCGCTCTGCGGCAAATGTAACGACGTCATGGGGCATACCGTTGTGGTCATGCTCGGCGGCGCCGTGGCCAAAGTGGAATGCAGAGTCTGCGGCAG
Source organism: Desulfovibrionaceae bacterium (assembly GCA_031548325.1). Lineage (GTDB taxonomy): Bacteria > Desulfobacterota > Desulfovibrionia > Desulfovibrionales > Desulfovibrionaceae > FLUQ01. The sequence goes on along the minus strand of JAVBRE010000176.1, from coordinate 6,144 downwards.
CGTCCATCGTTTTCGGCCCGCCGGCAAATCCGCCCCTTTGGCGGCCAAAGGAGACCGGCGCGGCGGCTCTCCCGCGCCCGCGCGACAAACGCGGGAACGCGCGCCCTCCGGGCCGGGAACAGGCCTTGCGCTTTCCCGCAAAGAAGCGGCGGCGGCAGCGGCGGCCAGAGAACAATGGCTGGCCATGACCAGCCGACGCCGGGGCGATACGCCCACCCCCTATGCGACGACGACGAATTTTGCCCGCAATGAATTGTTGCTGCACCCCGTATTCGGGCTGGGCGAGGTTGCCGCGTGCATCCCGCCCGATAAAATCGACGTCTTGTTTGAGACCGGAACCAAACGCCTGGTCTGCAACAAAACCTGACGCTGTTTCATTATTTTTGGCATAATTTCGCTACACCGTACCTTAATGCCGTTTGAACTGAAGACAATTGTAAACGTTTACTAATAATGCGCTGATTTTTAAAATAAAAATTCATTGCCCCCCTGACGGCAGCCTCTTGCGCAGCGACGGTTTTTCTTTTCATTCATCAGGCGCAAGGGAAAAAAAATCAAAAACTGCATAAAAAACACGATATACTGTGTCTTTTCCTATTGACGACTTTTGCTTGATGAGGCAAGGGGGTTATACGGGGTCGCGAAGTTCGGCATGCGTATTGCCGAACAACAAACGCGGGCGTTTTATCATCTTTTCGTGAGGTTTATTTCATGGCCAAGTCGATTTATGTTGGAAATTTGCCCTGGTCTGCTACGGAAGAAGATGTGCACAGCCTGTTTGCCGCGCACGGCAATGTGCTTTCTGTCAAGCTGGTCGCTGACCGTGAAACCGGACGCGCGCGCGGCTTCGGTTTTGTGGAGATGGACGATGCGGACGCTACCGCCGCCGTTGAAGCGTTGGACAACAGTTCTTTCGGCGGTCGGACCTTGCGCGTGAACGAGGCCCGTCCCAAGGCCCCGCGCCAGCCCCGGTATTAATTTTTCCGGTTTTTCTCTCAGAAAAAGCCCTCGCTTTGTGGGGGCTTTTTCTGCTTTCGCCGGCAGACCTGTTGCCCCGCCCGGCATTGCCCCCCGCCAAAAAATACAATATGTCTTTGCTGATCGCGCGCCTTCACGGAAAAAATCACCGCCACGGGATAGGCCGGATAAAAACATGAAATTCCCTTTCGCATCCCCGGCGGCATTAAAACGCGGCCCTGCCTGGGCTGTCCTCATAATCCTGACTCTTGCCGTTTTTGCCGTCTGCCAATTCCTGCGTCTTCCGGCCGCCCCGCTTTTGGCCGCCATAGCCGCAGGCTGTTTTTTTTCCCTTCGCGACGTCGACATCCAGATCCCCACTCTCATTTTCCTTGCAAGCCAGACCCTTCTGGGCTTGATGATTTCCCGGTCTTTCAGCATGGAGGTCATCCGCGGCATGCTCGACAACTGGTTTTTGGCCATATTGATCGTCATGTCGGTCATCGTTTGCGGGCTTGTCGGGGGCTTGATGATCACCCTGCGTCAGTGGTTGCCGGGAACCACGGGCATATGGGGGATATCTCCCGGCGGGGCCGCTCTGATGACGCTGATGAGCGGGTCATATGGCGGGGACATGCGGCTTGTGGCCATCATGCAGTACCTGCGAGTGACAATTGTATCATTTGTGGCCGCAGGCGTGGCGCGCTTTCTCGGGGTCACAGTCCCCGCCGACGCGGAACTGTCTTTCTTTGACAAGCTCTTTCCGCCGACAAACTACCTGAATTTCTTCCTCACGCTTGCGGTCGCGGCCGTTTGCTGCCAACTGGCGCGCCTTTCCCGTTCTTTCACTGTTTATTTCCTTCTGCCCATGTTCCTCGGAGCGGTGCTCCAGAATACCGGAACAATGACCATCGAACTGCCGGGCTGGCTGCTTGCCGTCGTCTTCATACTTATCGGGTGGAGCATCGGCCTGCGCTTTGACCGCGCCGTATTTCTCTATGCCTGGAGGGCCATGCCCAAAATCCTCGGAGCGATTTTCTTCATGGTCGGCAGCGCCGGAATTCTGGCGGGCGTCCTGATTTTCGGCTGGGGCATCGACCCGCTGACGGCATACCTTGCAACCAGCCCCGGCGGCGCCGACGTTGTGGCCATCATCGCGGTTTCCAGCGGCGGGAACATGGTTTTCATCATGGGTGCCCAGACCTTGCGGCTTTTTCTCGTCCTGCTCACCGGCCCGTACCTGGCAAGGGCGGCAACTCACTTCGTCCGCAAACGCCTTCCGCCCGCGGGTTGACCCTTTCAGCCCATTGACAGGCATAATCAAAAACTTAGCATTACCAGTAACGCAACATTGTAAGCGGCCTGTGCTACCCTGCCCCAAAGCAGGGCGCAGGTTCGGCTTTGTAATCGAAACCTGGAATTTTCATGAACAAATATCTCATATTGCTCATAACGGCCGGAATTTTGCTGGCGGCGCTTTGCTCTGCGGCCGGCATCTCCCCTTCCGGCAACTTTGCAAACAACAGCGAGACGACAAAGATGAAAACGCAGCCGCTTGATCCAACCGACCTTCGGGATATTTATTTCGCCGGAGGATGCTTCTGGGGCGTTGAAGAATATTTTTCGCGCATGGTCGGCGTGCGTGACGTGACCGTGGGATACGCCAACGGCACGACAGAAAACCCGAGCTACGAAGAGGTCTGCTCCGGAAAAACGGGCTATACGGAGACCGCGCACATTCGCTATGACCCCAAAAAGGTCAGCCTGTCGGTCCTTGCCGGGCAGTTTTTCAAAATAATCGACCCGGTCAGCGTCAACCGGCAGGGCAACGACGTGGGCAGCCAGTACCGCACGGGCATGTACTATGTGAGGGCTGAGGACAAGGCCGTTCTTGAAGCCGTCATGGCCGGGGCGCAAAAAAAATACTCCGAACCCCTGGCCGTGGAGCTGATGCCGCTGAAAAACTACCACCCGGCCGAACAGTATCACCAGGACTATTTGAAAAAGAACCCGGGCGGTTACTGCCATATCAATTTCAGTAGCCTCAAGGATATCGGGACGGAAAAAGGCGGACTGATAGACCCGAGCAGGTATTTCAAGCCTTCTGATGCGGAACTGAAAAAAACGCTCTCGCCGGAAGAATACAGCGTGACCCAAAAAGCTGCGACCGAGCCGGCTTTTTCCGGCGAATTCTGGGATCACAAGGCGCCCGGAATTTATGTGGATGTGGCGACCGGCGAACCCCTGTTTTCTTCCACCGACAAGTTTGATTCCGATTGCGGCTGGCCGAGCTTTGCCAAACCCATCGAGCCGGATGTCGTAAACGAGCGCGCGGACAACAGCCACGGCATGAGCCGTATCGAAGTGAAAAGCCGCGTGGGCGATTCGCACCTGGGGCACCTGTTCGCCGACGGCCCCAAGGACAAGGGCGGCCTGCGTTATTGCATCAACAGCGCCGCCATCCGTTTTATTCCGTATGGCGAAATGGACAAAGAAGGGTATGGCGCGCTGAAGCCCTTTGTAAAGTGACCTCTTTTTGGCATTAAACCTGCATATTCCTCCGCAGGACCTATCACGGCAGTTTTTTCCTGCGGAGGCTTGTATGCGGGCTATGTTCGGCGTTTTCCTTCTTTTGTGCCTTGCCTTTACGGTCGGCGGATGCTCGACCGTAAAGGGCGACCCCTATGTGCCCGGCGAAATCCAGGTCCAGGGCGTGCAATTGGGCACCATCACCCATGTGGGCGCGTCAAGCGTGACTTCTGAGCCGACCATTGTCGGCCCCGTTATCGGCGGCGTCACAGGCGCCCTTATCGGCGGCGTCATAGGCGGCAGCGGCTCCGCAGGGGTCGTCGGCGCGCTGGCCGGCGGCACGCTGGGCGCGGTGGCGGGCGGTCTCGGCGAAATGGGCTTTCGCACGACAAATTACGGCCTGGCCCTGACCGTCGAGCTTGACAGCGGCAAAACGGTGATCGTCGCTCAACCCGAGGACGACATTTACACCATCGGCGACCGCGTGCGCGTCATGCGCGACAAAGAAGGATACGGCCGGGTGCAGTTGCAGTAACACGGCGCTGGCCTTGGTTCCCCCCGTGTGGCATAAGCATACATTGCAACAACGCCCACGAGGACGAACATGACCATAACGCTTATTATTCTCGGCGCTTCCATCGTCTTTTTTGTGCTCGGCACGGTCAGGCCCGACCTTGTGGCCCTGTGCTCGCTCATAGCCTTGGTCCTTTGCAGGATCATCACCCCGCAAGAGGCTTTCAGCGGCTTTTCCAACCCCGTCATCGTCATGATGGTGGGCGTGTTCGTCGTCAGCGGCGGCATTTTCCGCACCGGACTCACCGAGATCGTCAGCCGTAAAATTCTCGTCTTCGCGGGCGACAACCAGTTGCGCATCTACCTGCTGGTCATGCTGGTCACGGCTTCCATCGGGGCCTTTGTCAGCAATACGGGCACCGTCGCGCTCATGCTGCCCATCGTGGTCAGCATGGCCGCCGCCGCCAAAACGAACCCCAGGCGCTTTCTGATGCCCCTCGCGTTCATGAGCAGCATGGGGGGCATGCTGACCCTTATCGGCACCCCCCCCAACCTGGTCATCAGCTCCACTTTGCAGGAAAACGGCTTTGAGGCCCTTTCTTTTTTCTCCTTCGCTCCGGTGGGCATCGCCTGCGTGCTGCTCGGCACGGCGGCCATGTTCCCGCTGGGCAAACTGCTGGTCACTTCCGACGCGGGCAAGGAAAAAGCCGCGCAACGCCAGAGCAAGTCCCTGCGGGAACTGGCGCAGGAATACCAGCTTACGCAACATATTTTTCGCGTGCGCGTTCCGGCTTCTTCTACGCTGGCGGCAAAAACACTGCGTGAATTGGAGCTGCCCCAACGCTACACCCTCTCTGTCTCGGAAATCCGCCGGGAAGGAGACCAGGGCTTTCTGAAGGTGGAAGAACAAAGCATCGCCGCCCACGATACCCTGATCAAGGCAGGCGACATTCTCTATGTCGTGGGCGCCTTCGACATGGCCCGCCGCTTCGCCGAAGAAAACGGAGCCATGCTGCTTGACGCGAAAGACGCCCCGCACAAGGGCGGCGCGGCCCGAGACATGCTGCGCTTTGATACCATAGGCATTGCGGAAGTCGTTCTGCTGTCCACTTCGCGCCTGGTCAACGCGACCGTTCGCGACTCTCACTTCAGAGAGAAGTACAATTGCAGCATTCTCGGTCTTCAAAGAGAGAATAATTATATATTGCAGGGTATTGCCGAAGAAAAGCTGCGCCCCGGCGATTTGCTGCTGGTGCAGGGAAAATGGACGAACATTTCCCGCCTGAGCGAAGAGCGTAACGACTGGGTCGTTGTGGGACAGCCGCTGGTGGAAGCGTCAAAGCTCACCCTGGACAGCAAGGCGCCGATGGCGGCGGGCATTCTGGCCGCCATGATCGCCGCCATGGCCTTCAACCTCGTGTCGGCGGCCATAGCCGTTCTGCTGGCCGCTCTGGCCATGGTCTTTTTCAGATGTTTCCGCAACGCGGAAGAAGCCTACAAGGTCATCAACTGGGAAAGCGTCGTCCTGGTTGCCGCCATGCTGCCCATGTCCATCGCGGTTGAAAAGACGGGGATTTCCACGCTCATTTCCGAAACCCTGGCCGAAGGACTCGGCGCTTACGGGCCGCTGGTGGTGCTGGGCGCCATCTACTTCGCCACCTCTTTGCTCACGCTTTTCATCAGCAACACGGCCACGGCCGTGCTCTTTGCCCCCATCGCCCTGAAAGCGGCCGTCAGCATGGGGCTGAGCCCCTATCCCTTCCTTTTCGCCGTGACGGTGGCGGCCAGCATGTGTTTCGCCAGCCCCTTTTCCACGGCGCCCAACGCCCTGGTCATGTCCGCCGGGCGCTACGTGTTCATGGACTACGTCAAGGTCGGCCTGCCCTTGCAAATACTGTTCGGCCTGGTCATGACCTTTCTGCTGCCGCAGATCTTTCCCTTTACGTGATGCGGGACGCCGCCCCGCGCCCCCGTCACGGGGGCTATCTCAATCCTTGCTTTTCCGCGACCGGCCGGCAACCCCGAAAGCACGCAAGCAAGAAGGCCGCGAAAGCGGCCTTCTTTGTTTGCAATGCGGGGTCCAGGGGCCTCAGGCCCCTGGCGGGGCGTGGGGCAAAGCCCCACTCCCGTCCTGTTCTTAGTACA